>JALYMU010000036.1 GCA_030773595.1 Actinomycetota bacterium
CGAGACAGTGCTCGTGGACGCCACCCTTTCGCGCATCCACGTCGATCCCGCGCATCCGGCCGCCGGTGACCCCGGCGTCGAGTCGTCCGCGCACGAGAGTGGGGGCGGGCACGACGCATCCACCGGCTCGTCCGACATCGACGCCATCGCGATCGTCGCGGGCCGCGTGGTGGACATCCCCGATGCCGCCGCGGGCACGGTGGCCGACGGTGCCGTGGTCCTGACGGTGGAGGCTCCACCGTCGGCCGACCAGCCGCACGAGGTGGCCACCGCACTGGCCGCTGGCGATGCAAGCGTCGTGGAGGTGGAGCCGGACACAGGTGCATCGTCCCCGGCGCCCGCGCCGGACGACGTGTCCGCGACCGCGGTCAGCCACACCATCACGGTGCTGCCGGTGCACTTCGGCTCGCCCGGTCCCGAGACGCAGGAGTCGCTTCAGCGCGTCGCCGATGCGGCCGGCGCCTTCTTCGAGACCCAGACCGGAGGCGGCATCGACGTCACATCGGTCACCGTCCGCCCGTGGGCCCAGATTCCGGCGGCCACAGGCTGCGCCTATGACCAGTACTTCAACGCCGCCCTGACGGCGAACGGCATGGCGCCGCCCGCAGGCGCCACCGAGCATGTCGTCGTCTACTGGCCGAGGCTGGCGGAGTGCTCATGGGCCGGTCTGGGCCAGCTCGGCGGCCCCCGTATGTGGATCAACGGGTACATGCACCAAATGGTGTGGACCCACGAGCTGGGTCACAACGTCGGGCTGGGTCACGCGAGCGCCGCAGCGTGCACGGACGCGGAGGTGCGTGTCCCCCTGTCCGGCACGTGCACCTACCGCGAGTACGGGGACCGGTCGGACGTCATGGGCAGCGGATGGAACGTGCCGCCCCTGACGGCCGGGATGGCGGACGTCCTCGGCCTCCTGGGGGATGGTCTCCCCATGACCCCCGGTGCGCCGGTCCGCATACCGGCGAGCGGCGGCGAGGGCGGAGCCCCCGACGGCCGGAGTGTGGTCAAGCTGCGGTCGGGTGACGCGACGCTCTACTTCGAGTACCGGCCCACGGCCGGGCTCGGGTACAGCACGGGGTGGGAAGGCGTGCAGGTGCGCCGGCGGCTCGACCGCTCGCGGTGGACCGACGTGCTGGACCTCGGCGCCCACCATGGCCGTCATGCGCCGGACCCCTTCACGCGCCCGGTGCTCGAGCCGGGCACCGTCTGGACGATCCCCGGCACGGATCTCACGGTCGCGGTCCTGGACCTCACCCCTGCCGAGGCGACTGTGGTCTTCACCGACCGGCGCAGCGACACGGGAAGCCCGCCCGCGCCGGCGTCCGTGCGCGGTGCCACCCCCGACGGGTGGGTGGGGCCGCAGTCGCGGATCTCCTGGGCGCCGGTGAGCGCCGAAGACCATGCCGGTTACGTGGCGTACGTCGACGGGGAGCGCTTCGGCACGGCGGGCCCTGACGCGGACAGTCTCCCGCTACCGTTCGCCATCGCGGAGGGCGCGCACCGCGTCGCCGTGGCAGCCGTTGACAGGGCGGGCAACCTGTCGCCGCTGACGGAGGAGTCTGTGACGGTCGACGCGACCGCCCCGACGGCCCCCGGTGTAGGGGAGCCTTACCGGCAGCCCGTGTCGACGTCCTCGATCCTGACCTGGACGCCCTCCGCCGACACCGGCTCGGGAATTGCCCGGTACGAGGTCGTGACATACCCGGCAGGCAAGCGACAGAAGATCGGCGAGGCGGGCGCCGCGGCGACGTCGGCGACGGTCGTGATTCCTCCCGAGATAGCCGACGGCTACCTAAACATCGGGGTGGTCGCGTACGACCGCGTGGGCAACTCGACCGCCGCATACACCTGGCTCGCCGTCGACCGGACCGTGCCGACGGCCGTGGCGTTCGACACTCCACGGATGTTCGCGGGGGAGCTGAGCCTCGGCTGGTCCGTTCCGAACGACCCCTCGGGCATCGCCCGCTACGACGTGACGCTCGACGGCAAGGCCGTGACCCCGACCAGCTACCCGCACTGGTCCTCCGAATCCCTCCGGGTGGGGTCCAGGCACACTGTCGAGGTCCGACCGGTCGACCGTGCGGGAAACGTCGGGCCGGCGGCCTCGACCACGTTCACGGTCCCCGGGCCCGCGGCGCCGGACGTCAGCGGGACGCCGCGTACGCAAGGCCCTTCCGCCGCGGTGACGTGGACTCCAGGCTCCGGCGGCACGGACGTCGAGGATTGGAGGATCTACGTCGACGGGCGGTCGTACGCGGTCCCGGTCGACGCAGCGGACCGGTCCGCGGGGCTCGGCTGGCTCGAGCACGGAGCCCATGAGGTCGTTGTCGCGGCGGTGGACTCGACATGGACGGAGACCCGGTCGGCGCCGATCGTGATTCACGTGGACGCCACGGGGCCCACCGGCGTGGCGTTGACGTCGCCGACCAACGGCACCGCGAGCCGGTCCGCCGACCTGGAGCTCCGCTGGGGTGCCGCTCGGGACCCCGAGAGCGGTGTGAACCGGTACGACGTCTTCGTCGACGGCGCGCTGGTGACGACCGCTGCGGGCGACGCTCGGTCGGCGATGCTGACGCTCGACACGGGCACCCACCGCATTCTGCTGCGGGCGGTCAACGGTGTCGGTGTCGCCACGGACTCGGAGGAGGTCACCGTGACGATCGACACGACCCGCCCGTCGCTCGACGTACCGTCGGTCCGGCTCGCTCGCGGGGCAGCCGCCGGCTACGTGCCGATTCGCGTGACGGCCAGCGCCTACGACGGTGAGACGGCGGTCTGCCGCATGGCGGCGATGCTGGGCTCGTCGACGCTCGCATCGGCCGGTGGCGGAGACATCTCCGCGACCGTGCGTGTCCCGTCCGGCGCCCAGACGCTCACGATCGCGGCGACGGACTGCGCCGGCAACCGCACGACCCGGAGCGTCGCAGTGTCGACGACCGTGGTCCAGGAGACGGGGGCCCCCGCGGCCACGGGGTGGTCCACCGAGTCCGACGCCCGGCACTGGGGCGGCGCGGCACGTACGACGAAGCGCGCGGGGTCGAAGGCCACCTTCACGGTCACGGGCTCGCAGCTGGCGTGGGTGGCGCACCGCAGCGCCGCAACCGGAGTCGCCGACGTGTACGTCGACGGCAGTCGAGTCGCGGTCGTGGACACTCGCGGCGTCGGGCACCAGCGGGCGGTCTGGTGGCACGAGACCTGGTACGGCAAGCACACCGTGGAGATCCGCGCACGCGGCACGGCCGGCAGGCCGGCGGTGTACGTCGACGCCCTGATCGTGCGGCGCTAGCGAAGCCTCAGGACGGCCAGGCGACACCCGGCGAGCGGTGAAAGTGCAGCCCCGACGCCGACCACCGCGCTGCCTCACCGGCGACGCGACCGGCGAAGTCGTCCCAACCCCGGCGCTCCTGCGGCGTCCAGGCCACCTCGGCGAAGGCGGCAAGCCGCGGGAGCAGCATGTACGACACGTCGGCGAAGCTGCGCAGGGTCTCCGACCACAGGCACGCCTCGACACCGAGGACGTTGGCCTCGGTCACGCCCGGCACCACGCTCGCCGGGTCCCAGTCGTAGGCGTCGCGCAGCTCCACGTGACCCGCCCACTCGAGTCCGAGCGCGGTGCCCTCGTCGTACTTGAGGTCGAAGTAGGTGTGCCGCGCCGGGGCGAGGATCACCTGGACTCCCTGCTCGACCGCTCGCCGGGCGATGTCGGAGCCCTCGGCGGTGTTCCAGTACTCCGCCACCGCGTCCGGCCCGACCTTCGCCGCGGCGATCTCCTCCCAGCCGACCATCGTCTTGCCGTGCGCGGCGACGATGTCGCGCACCCGCTCGATGAATCGGACGTACTGCTCGTGCGGCGTGCTCTTCGCCTCGTCGCCCCCGATGTGGAGGTACGGGCCCGGCGTCATCGCCGCCACCTCGCCCAGCACCTCGTCCACGAACCGGTAGGTCACGTCCTTGTCGATGCAGAGGCTGCTGAACCCGACCTCGATCCCGGTGTACGGCGGGGGCGTGACGCCGTCACAGGTCAGCTCACCGTACGACGACAGCGCCGCGTTCGTGTGACCCGGCATGTCGATCTCTGGGACGACCGTGATGAACCGCTCGGCGGCGTAGCGGACGATCCGCGCGTAGTCCGCTTTCGTGTAGTAGCCACCCGGGTCGCCGTCGACCGCGGTCCGGCTGCCTTGCGCGGTCAGCTCCGGCCAGGACTCGATCTCGATGCGCCAGCCCTGGTCGTCGGTGAGGTGCAGGTGCAGGTGGTTGATCTTGTACAGCGCGAGGAGGTCGAGATAGCGCTCGACGTCCTCGACGCCGAAGAAGTGCCGGGCGACGTCGAGCATGGCGCCGCGGTAGGCGAAGCGCGGCCGGTCGACGACGCGCCCGCCGGGCAGGGACGCTGCCGGCCCGTCCGCCCCCTCAGCGGTGGGCCCCAGCAGCTGGCGGATCGTCTGCACGCCGCGGAACAGCCCGGCCGGCTCGCTCGCGACGAGCCGCACGCCCTCCGCCCGTACGTCCAGCTGGTAGCCCTCGGCGCCGTGGTCGCCGCCGAGCGTCAGCACGACGTTGCCTGCCTCCTGGACGACGGGCACGTCCGTGCCCGCGGCACCGGCGAGGAGTTCGGCCAGCGCCTGCGCCACCCGGGCGCCTTCGGGTGACCCCGCCGGGGCCACAACCGCGGTCCCCGGCTGGAGCGCGTACACCTCCCCGGTCGCCTCGACGGTGACGGGACGAGGGACGATCCGCTGCATCGGCGAGGGCTCCAGACGAGGGGTCGGGTTCGGCGGGCTCACCCCCAGCATGCCGTACGGCGGCTCATAAGGTCTAGACCAATCCTGCGGGACGTGCTCGACAAGCCGAGCGCCGATGCCGCGTCCGGGTGCCTGGAGACGACCGTCGCCGCCACCGCTTCGGGCCCTCAAGTCCCCGCCCGTTCCTGCCGAGGAATGTTCTGCCAGGACGGCACCTACGGCCAAGGACCAGGCCGGCGATGTTCGCAACGCTTCCTCTAAGAGGTGCCGTGTCCTCCAAGCTCATCAGCCAGTACGGCGTACCGGCAGCGGTCGTCTCGATCATCCTGATGATGATCGTCCCGCTGCCGCCGCTGCTGCTGGACATGCTCATCGCGGCGAACATCACCGGTGCCCTTGTCATCCTGCTCTCCGCGATGTTCGTGAAGCGGCCGCTGGACTTCTCCACCTTCCCGGCCGTTCTCCTGGTGGCGACGCTGTTCCGCCTCGCCCTCAACATCAGCGCGACCCGTCTGGTCCTGCTCGAAGGTGACGCGGGCAAGGTCATCGAGGCGTTCGGCCACTTCGTCGTCGGCGGCAACATCGTCGTCGGCCTGGTGGTCTTCCTGATCCTCGTCGTGATCCAGTTCCTGGTCATCACGAAGGGCGCCGAGCGCGTCGCCGAGGTTGGCGCCCGCTTCACCCTCGACGCGATGCCCGGCAAGCAGATGGCGATCGACGCAGACCTGAACGCGGGGCTCATCGACGAGGACGAGGCCCGCCGCCGCCGGGCGGACGTCACCGCCGAGGCCGACTTCTACGGCGCGATGGACGGTGGCTCGAAGTTCGTCAAGGGCGACGCGATCGCCGCCATCATCATCACGATCATCAACCTGCTAGGCGGCTTCACGATCGGCATCGCCCAGAAGGGCATGGGCTTCGCCGAGGCGATCGAGCACTACAGCATCCTGACCATCGGCGACGGCCTGGTCTCCCAGATCCCCGCCCTGCTGCTGTCCGTCGCGACCGGCCTGATCGTCACCCGCGCCACCACGAACGGTGACATGGGCAGCGACGTCGTCTCCCAGTTCACCGCTCAGCGCCACTCCGTCCGCCTCGGCGGAATTGCCGTCCTAGGCCTGGTTCTCATCCCCGGCCTGCCCAAGCTCCCGTTCCTGGTCGTCGGCGCGGCGGTCATCTTCGTCGCCTCGCGCATGGAGCCGCCCGCGCTCGCGACGGCGGCCGGCGAGGCCGACGTACCCGCCCTGCCCGCCGCGTCCAACGACTCGCCGGACGCCCTCGCCGAGGACATGCGGGTCGACGCGCTGAGCCTCGAGCTCGCCGTCGACCTCGTCGACCTCGTCGACGCCTCCGCCGGCGGCGACCTGCTCGACCGCATCCGCGCCTTGCGGCGCAAGGTGGCGCTCGACCTCGGAATCGTCATCCCTCCGGTCCGTACCCGCGACGACATCGAGCTGCCGCTCGGCAGCTACGCCCTCAAGGTCGGCGGTGTCACCGTCGCGCGCGGCGAGTCGCCCGTCGGGATGGTGCTCGCCATCGGCGACAACCTCGACGCCCTTCCCGGTACGGCGACCCGCGAGCCGGTCTTCGGCCTGCCCGCCCGCTGGGTTCCCGCGGAGCTGCGCCACCAGGCCGAGATGCACGGCGCCACGGTCGTCGACCGCGCCTCGGTCATCACGACCCACATGGCCGAGGTCGTGCGCGAGCACGCCAGCCGGCTTCTCGGCCGCGAGGACGTCCGCACGCTCGTCGAGGTCGTCAAGCGCAGCCACCCGGTCGTCGTCGAGGAGCTCACGCCCGCGGCGCTCAGCCTCGGTGAGGTACAGCGGGTCCTGCAGGCGCTGCTCGACGAGCAGGTCGGCATCCGTGACCTGCCCCGCATCTTCGAGGCGCTCTCGCTGCGGGCCCGCGTCAACACCGAGGTCGAGGGGCTGGTCGAGGCGGCTCGCGCCGCTCTCGGACCAGCGATCGCCGCGCCGTACGCCACCGACGACACGCTGCGCGTCCTGACCTTCGACCCGCGCCTGGAGCAGCAGCTGTTCGAGTCCATGGTCGGCGGCGACGGAGGACAGCACCTGCTCCTCGACGCCGACCGCGCCGAGATGGTGGGCTCGCAGGTCGCCGCGCTCGCCGAGGCCGCCGAGCAGCGCGGCATGACGCCGGTGCTCGTGTGCTCCTCACAGATCCGCGCCGCCGTACGACGGCTGGTGCAGGTCAGCGCCCCCCGGCTGCCGGTGCTCGCCTACGGCGAGCTCGGGACCAGCCTTCAGATCGAGGCGATCGGAGTGGTGAACCTTGCCCACGCGACTGCTGCTTGAGGGCTTCGACATCGAGGAGCTCCTCACGCGGATTCGTGAGGAGCACGGCCCCGGCGCACGGATCGTGCAGGCCGAGAAGGTCCGCATCGGGGGCGTGGGCGGGTTCTTCGCCAAGGAGAAGTTCGAGATCGCGGTCGAGGTCGACGACGTGACCGTCGGCATCCGCGCCCAGGGCAATCCGGCGCGTCCCGCGGCGGCTGCGGCCGCCGCGCGCGCCGTGGCCGTTGCGGTGGCGTCCGCTCCGGCGCCGGTCGGCGCGGGGTCGGCGCTGTCCGTGGCGCTCGACCAGATCGACTCCACGGCGTCGTACCTCAATGCGCTGGTCGCAGCTGCCGATGAGGAGGAGTCCGCTCCGTCGGTCCGCTCCGCCGCTCGGCCAGCTGCTCCGCAGGTGACGTCCTTCGTCCCGCCGAAGGTCACCGTGCACGAGCCGCTTGCCGCGAGGCCGGCGGACGAGGAGCTTCCCCGTCCCGACACGCACCCACTGCTCGCCGTACGCGGCGGAGCCGACCGCGAGGAGTCCGCCCAGGTGGCGACCGCCCGGACCCGGAACGGCGTCTCGACGGAGTCGCCGATCTTCGCCGACGTGCTCGCGCGCATCGCGCTGGACGTCGCCCCAGTCCAGCCGGCACCGTTCCGCGCGATCGTCGCGGAGCCGGTCGCCGAGGCCGCGGAGGTGGTCGCCGAGGCCCCCGTCGTCGCAAGCGCTCCGGTCGCGTCCATCTTCGAGCAGACACAGTCCGCACTGGCGTCGACGCCGCTGTGGGAGGAGGTGGCGCGGGCCGCCGCAACCACCCCGGACCCCACGCCCGTCCCGGAGAAGCCCTACGTGATGGCCGACGCCTTCGCCGCCGCGCAGGCGGCCTACCTTGCCTCCGTCCGGGCGACCCCGGCTGCGCAGGAGCCGCCGGCCGCGCTCGATCCGGTCGAGGTTCCGGCCGCTCCGGTCGCTGCCCCGGCTCTCGCTCCGGTCGAGCCGGTCGCCGCGTCCGTGGAGCCCGCCGTCGAGGCGCCCGTGCCGGCGCTCGGTCCCGCTCCGATCGTCGCCGCCGGCC
>JALYMU010000037.1 GCA_030773595.1 Actinomycetota bacterium
ACCTCGGCCAGCTCAGCGGCGGACACGGCGGCGCAGCCGCTCGGGCATCCGCCGGGCCGCGAGCGCGCGCGCGACGTCGCGGTACTGCCGGGCGCGGTGGAGCTGCGAGCGCAGGTCCGAGCCGGTCACCCGGTGGTAGAGGTCGCAGTCGACCTCGACGACTCGCATCCCCTTTCGCAGCAGGTCGATCGTCAGCCCGGTCTCCACACCGAATCCCGCAGCGAGCGGGCGCGCCGCCTCGAACGCCGAACGAGTGAGGCACCGCTGCCCGGACAGCGGCTGGGTCGCGGCGAACCCTGTCTCCCGCGCGATGCCGTCGCGGGCCAGGCGCACGACGAGACCGCGGCCACCGCCCGCCTGCCGCTGTGGTGCAAGCACGGCGACCGTCATGTCGGCCGCGCCCTGGAACAGCGGCTCGACGAGGGGCGCCGCTGCAACGGCGCTGTCCTCGAGGTCGGCGTCGAGGAACAGCAGCGCGCGGGGGGAGCGCAGCCCGTCGTGCTGGTCGAGGACGGCGACGACCTGAGCGCCGGTCTCCATGGCCGCGGCCTTGCCGCGGTTGCGCGGGTGCCTGACGACCACGGCGCCCGCCTCGCGCGCCACAACCGACGTACCGTCGGATGAGCCGTCGTCCACCACCACGACGACGTCGACCCCCGGGATCTTCGCCGCGGCCCGGACCGTCGCGGCGACCCGGCGCGCCTCGTCCTTGGCGGGCACGACGACGGCCACGCCCGGCGGGAACGGCGCCGCGGCCTGCAGCGGTCCGTCACGACCGGCAGCGGTTCGGGTCTCCGGTCGCGGCTCGGGCATGGCCGACAGGGTAGCGACGGCTGCCGACGGCTTCGGGCCACCGCGTAGCCTTGCCGGCCATGACTCGCCTCGGCGTCGACAGTGAGGTCGGCCCCCTTCGCACGGTCCTGCTGCACCGTCCCGGGCCAGAACTCTCCCGCCTCACGCCCCGCAACAACGACCGCCTGCTCTTCGACGGCATCCCGTGGGTCGGCCGCGCGCAGGAGGAGCACGACGGCTTCGCCGAGGCGTTGCGCTCGCGCGGCGTGGAGGTGCTCTACCTGGTCGACCTGCTCTGCGAGGCGTTGGAGGTGGCGGAGGCGCGCGCGGAGGCGGTGGAGTCCGTGCAGCGTGACGCCCGGCTCGGCGAGACGCTGCGCCGACGTGTGTCGAGCCACCTCGAGGGCCTGAGCACCGACGACCTGGCCCGGGTGCTCACGGCGGGCCTCGCCCACGAGGAGCTGCGGTACGGCGCCGGGCTGAGCTGGTCGTTGATGGACCGGCACGACTTCGTGATCCCGCCGCTGCCGAACCTGCTGTTCACCCGCGACTCCAGCGTCTGGGTCCGGGACCAGGTCGCCGTGACGAGCCTGGCGATGCCCGCGCGGGTGCGCGAGACGACGCTGACCCGCCTCATCTACACCCACCACCCCCGCTTCGCGGGCACCCGTCACCTGTACGAGCCGTCGTACGAGCCGGTCGAGGGCGGGGACGTGCTCCTCCTCGCGCCCGGCGTGATGGCCGTCGGGACGGGTGAGCGGACCACTCCCGCGGGCGTCGAGCGGATCGCCCGCCAGGCGCTCGGCGAGGGGCTCGCGCACACGGTCCTGGCCGTGCCGATCGCTCAGGACCGCGCGACGATGCACCTGGACACGGTGTGCACGATGGTCGACGTCGATGCGGTGGTGATGTACCCCAACGTCGCCCACGACCTCACCGCGCTCGCCCTCACCCTCGACGGCGACGAGGTGGTCGTGTCGACCGCGGAGCCCTTCCTCGTGGCGGCGGCCAAGGCGATGGAGATCGACACGCTGCGCGTCATCGACACGGGCCTGGACCCTGTCACCGCCGAGCGCGAGCAGTGGGACGACGGCAACAACACACTCGCACTCGCCCCGCGGCTGTGCGTCGCCTACGAGCGCAACGTCGAAACCAACGCGCGGCTGGAGGAGGCGGGCATCGAAGTGATCCGCATCGCGGGCAGCGAGCTCGGCAGCGGACGCGGCGGGCCGCGGTGCATGTCGAGTCCGGTGGAGCGGGACGCGCTGACGACGTGAGCCGCTCGAGCGGTCACCGGCAGGCGGAGAGGGCGACCGCCGTCGACGCCGGTGGCTTGGAGCGCCCGGGCGCTACCGACGGGGGATGCAGTAGCGCCCGGGCTGGCGCAGACACTAGCGGCCCATAGCGAGATTGGGAGCGCTCACCCCCGAAATTTCCGGCCGGTAGTCGCGCGTCGTTAAACACGGACGGGGACACGGACCCCCGGGCGGAACCGGGCCGCCGTGGTCGTCACGCTGGGGCCGGCAACGGCATACTCGCGGTAATGGTCACGCCGTGCGTCCTGCGGACGACGACGATTGTCCGTCGTGCCCGATAGACGTCGTGCAACCCGTTGCACCGTGACGCGATCGTGACCTGACCAATTTGATGAGAGCGGTTGCACCCCCGCGTACCGCGGCTCTACGTTTCCCGCCAGGTCGAGTGCTACCGGTTGCACTCGCGGACGGCGGGAGGCGCAGATGGCAGCGACGCTCGCCGACGTGGCGCGGCTCAGCGCGACCTCCCGCTCGACCGCGTCGCGTGCCCTGAACAACGACTCGCGCATCAGCCCGTCCACCGTCGAACGCGTCCGCCTGGTCGCGGAAGCGCTCGGCTACCGGCCGAACCTCGCGGCACGCTCGCTGTCGACCGGCCGCTCCGGGATCCTCGGCCTCGTCCTTCCCACCGGCCAGCTGACCGGGGACCCCTACGGCTCCCAGGTCGTGAGCGCGGTGACCGCGGCGGCGATGCACGCCGACCACGCAGTCATGCTCTGGCTGTCCCACGAGCGGCCGGGTCCGGCGGTCGAGCACGTCCTCAACAGCGGCCTCGTCGACGGCCTCGTCGTCTCCATCGTCGCGCAGGACGACCCGTGGGTCAGCGGGCTGCTGGAGTCGGGCCTGCCGTGTGTGACGATCGGCCGTCACTCGGCGCGCCCCGACCTGAGCTACGCCACCGTGGACAACGTCGGCGGCACGCGAGAGCTGATGACGCATCTCCTCGCACAGGGCTACTCCCGCATCGCCGCGATCCGCGGACCCGTCGGCAACGCCGACGCCGACGAGCGCTTCGGCGCCTACGTCCAGGCGCTGGGAGGGCTGCGCTCGCTCGACGGGAACCTCGTGGTCCGGGGCGCCTACGACTTCGACGGCGGCTACGCGGCGTGCCAGGCGGTCCTGCGGCACCGACCCGACTGTGTCTTGGCGGCGAACGACCACGCCGCGCTCGGCGCCATGCAGGCCATCCGCGATGCGGGCCTGCGCGTCCCTGACGACGTCGCGGTCTCCGGCTGGGACGACATGAGCGCGCTGCGTCCCCAGGCTCACGGGCTGACGACCGTGGCGCACGACGTCGAGGCCGTCGGCCAGGAAGCCGTGTCCATCCTCGGCGAGCTGCTCGCCGGTGACCCTGGTCCGATCCAGCGGGTGCTACCCGCCCGGCTGGTCGTACGTGCGTCGACGTGCCGCGGGGCGTCCGCGCCCTCGGAGGTACGCCGGGACGCCGCCGCGTCTGCCGGAGGCGCCATGACGGGCTGACAGAAGCGAGGGGGCCGCGGCCGGCCAGCCGACGACCCCCTCTTTCCCTTGAGCACGTCATCCGCGGGCGATCTTCCCAAATCCCCAGCTTCGACTTCTTTCTCCCAAGGGGTTCCACATGCTAACTCCCAGCTCGAACGCGCCCCGGCGCAACGCCCCCTCCCGCCGCGCCGCGGCCGTGGTCGCGGGCGTGTCCATGTCCGTCCTCCTCGCCGCATGCGGCGGGGGCAGCACGACGCCCACGGCGCAGCAGCAGGGCAACAAGAACTCGTCGTCGCCGGCCGCGAAGAAGAGCGGCGAGCGCGTCACGATCAACTGGTTCATCGGTCTGGGCACCGGTGCGGACCAGGGCCAGCCCGCACAGCAGAAGAAGATCGTGGACGCGTTCAACGCGAGCCAGGACGAGATCAACCTCAAGATGATCGTCGTCAACAACAAGGTCGCCGCGACCACGCTCGCGACACAGGTGTCCGGTGGCAACGCCCCCGACATCGTCGGGCCGGTCGGTGTCAAGGGCGCCGGCCAGTTCGAGGGCCAGTGGCTCGACCTCGAGCCGCTCATGAAGTCGCAGAACTTCGACACGAGCATCTACGACCCCGAGCAGGTGAAGGCGGCCCGTGACCGCAAGGGCGTGCAGACCGCGCTGCCCTTCGGCGTGTACCCCTCGTTCCTCTGGTACAACAAGGACCTCTTCGACGAGGCCGGCCTGCCCTACCCGCCGGCGAAGTTCGGCGAGAAGTACGAAGACGGCCGTGAGTGGAACTTCGACACGATGCGGGACGTCGCGAAGAAGCTCACCGTCGACGCCAACGGCAACGACGCGACGAGCGCGGAGTTCGACCCGGCGAAGGTCGAGCAGTGGGGCTACACCCCGCAGTTCGCCGAGACCGGCCCGCAGTACACCGGCGCGATCTTCGGGCCCGGCTCCTTCGTGGCCAAGGACGGCAAGACCGCCCAGGTGCCCGAGCCGTACCTCGCGTCGTGGAAGTGGCACCACGACCTCATCTGGAAGGACTACGCCTCCCCGAACAAGAAGCAGCTCGACAGTGACACGCTGAACAAGGGCAACGGCTTCGCGACGGGCAAGATCGGCATGGCGATCACGCACAGCTGGTACATGTGCTGCGCCAAGACGAGCGACGACAAGCCGCAGACCTTCTGGGACATCGCCGCCATCCCGTCGTACAAGGGCAAGATCACCGCGAAGCTGCACCAGGACACCTTCCGGATCCTCAAGTCGACCAAGCACCCCGAGGAGTCGTTCAAGGTCCTGTCCCACTTCCTCACCGACGCCGCGCCCGAGCTGCTCAAGATCTACAACGCGATGCCGGCGAACCAGGCACTGCAGGACGACTACTTCGCCTCTCTCGACGAGGTGTGGACGCAGCAGCCGAACTGGCAGGTCGCCAAGGACGCGCTGAACTACCCGGACATCCCGAACCACGAGTCCTGGACCCCGAACTTCAACAAGGTCAACGACCGCCTCACCACGCTGGGGACCAAGTTCACCAGCGACCCGAACCTCGACGTGGAGGCCGAGGCCAAGAAGTTCGAGGCGGACCTGCAGAAGCTGTACGCGGCGGCCAAGTAGCCGGCGAGCTCGACTCCCGTCTGGAGCGACAGTGACCGAAGTCCTCTCGTCCGAGCGT
>JALYMU010000038.1 GCA_030773595.1 Actinomycetota bacterium
CCGCTGCGCTGCGCGCCTGGGCCGCGGCCTGTGCCGCCGATGGGAACCGGCGCAGGCCACAGCATGCCACGCGGCGGGGGCGGGCCGGCTCGGTGGCGTCGACGCCGGGCCCGTCGGCGTCGGCGTACGCCGGTTGGCCGGGCACGGGTTAGGCTTGGTCCCTCGGCGGTACCGCGCAGGATCGGTGGACCCCTCCGCGCAACGGCGTCATCGCGTCGCGGGGACCAGCCGGTCCGGCGTGGACAACAGCACAGCGAAGGAGGTCTGCCGGTGGGCAAGGCATCGTCCAAGGAGGGCCTCCGAGCGCTGCTCGCCCCGGTCGTCGCCGCGGCCGGTCTCGATCTCGAGGACCTCGACGTGACGCCGGCGGGTCGCCGGCGTGTGCTGCGGGTTGTGATCGACCGGGACGGCGGCGTCGACCTCGACCACGTTGCCGACGCCAGCCGAGTTGTGTCCGAGGCGCTGGACGCCTCCGACGCGATGGGCGCCACGCCGTACGTCCTGGAGGTCACCTCGCCCGGTGTCGACCGCCCGTTGGTCGAGCAGAGGCACTGGCGCCGGGCGACCGGGCGGCTCGTCCGGGCGGTGCTCACCGACGGCGGGGACCTGACCGGCCGCGTCAGCAGTGCCGACGAGGACGGCGTCGTGCTCGACGTCGACGGCCGTGCGAACCATCTGCCCTGGGAGCGGCTGCGGCGCGGAGTCGTGCAGGTGGAGTTCTCCCGGCCCGGCGAGGGCGGGGATGACGCCGACGAACTCGACACCCACACCGAGCACGGCGACGAGAACGACCGCGACGAGAACGACCGCGACGAGAACGACGGCGACGAGAACGACGGCGACGAGCACGACAGCGACGAGCACGACAGCGACGAGCGCGACGGCAACACACCGGCGACCACGGACCAGCGGGAGGAGGCGGGACATGGACATCGACATGACGGCGCTGCGGGCGCTGGAGCGTGAGAAGGAGATCTCCTTCGACCTGCTGGTGCAGGCCATCGAGCAGGCGCTGTTGATCGCCTACCACCGCACCGAGGGGCCCGAGGCACGGGCGCGGGTGGAGCTCGACCGCGCGAGCGGCCACGTCACGGTCTGGGCCGCCGAGACCGACGAGGAGGGCAACGTCGTCCGGGAGTACGACGACACGCCCGCCGGCTTCGGGCGGATCGCGGCCACGACCGCAAAGCAGGTCATCCTGCAGCGCCTGCGCGACGCGGAGGACGAGGTGACCTTCGGCGAGTTCGCGGGCAAGGAGGGCGACATCGTCTCGGGAGTCGTCCAGCAGGGCCGCAACCCTCGCGAGGTCCTGGTCGACCTCGGCAAGGTCGAGGCGATCCTGCCCCCGCAGGAGCAGGTGCCCGGCGAGCGCTACGAGCACGGGTCGCGGCTACGCTGCTATGTCGTCCAGGTCCGCAAGGGACCGCGCGGCCCGCAGGTCACGCTCTCCCGCACCCACCCCAACCTCGTGCGCCGGCTG
This sequence comes from Actinomycetota bacterium, assembly GCA_030773595.1. Taxonomy (GTDB): domain Bacteria; phylum Actinomycetota; class Actinomycetes; order JALYMU01; family JALYMU01; genus JALYMU01. The sequence continues at coordinate 1,481 of JALYMU010000038.1, forward strand.
TTCGCCCTCGAGGTGCCCGAGGTCGCCGACGGGACGGTCGAGATCGCAGCGGTGGCGCGCGAGGCCGGCCACCGCACCAAGATCGCCGTGCACACCACCAAGCCCGGTGTCAACGCCAAGGGCGCATGCATCGGCCCCATGGGGTCGCGGGTGCGCAACGTGATGGCCGAGCTGCACGGTGAGAAGATCGACATCGTCGACTGGTCCGACGACCCGGCTGAGCTGGTTGCGCACGCGCTCTCGCCGGCGCGCGTGCAGCGGGTCGAGGTGATCGACCTCGACGCCCGCTCGGCCCGCGTCGTCGTCCCGGACTACCAGCTCTCGCTCGCGATCGGCAAGGAAGGCCAGAACGCCCGCCTGGCCGCGCGGCTCACCGGATGGCGGATCGACATCCGCCCGGACACCGAGAGTGCGGGTCCGTCCACGGGCGGCGAGACCGCTGGGGCGAGTGCTGCGACGCGCCGGGCCGCTCCGCCGAGATCTGGTCAGTCCCGCTGAGGGAGGCGCTAGACTCGACGATGGCTGTCCGCACGAGTCCGCTGCGCACCTGCGTGGGCTGTCGGGTCCGTGCGGCCACGTCGGACCTGCTGCGGGCCGTGGTGAGTGAGGTCGACGGAGCACCGAGCGTCGTTCCCGACCACCGGGGCCGGCTGCCCGGGCGAGGCGCATGGGTGCACCCCGTTCCGAGCTGCCTCGACCTCGCCGAGCGTCGTCGGGCCTATCCGCGGGCGTTGCGCTTCGCGGGGCCGCTCGACATCACCCCGCTCCGGCGCGTGGTCGAGGAGCGGTCCCGGTAGATTTCCCGGCGCGGCGCTTTCGCGCGGCGACGCGGGGCCGGTGGCCCCCCCCC
>JALYMU010000039.1 GCA_030773595.1 Actinomycetota bacterium
CCGGACCGATGCGGGCTCCCGATACCTGCTCGGGTGCGAGATAGCTCGCCGTGCCCACCGCAAAGCCGGTCCGAGTGACTCTCGTCGCGTCGACCAGCCGGGCGATGCCGAAGTCCGCCAGGCGTGGGCGGCCGTCAGCATCGAGCAACACGTTCGCCGGCTTGACGTCGCGGTGCACCACGCCGTGCGCATGCACGTACGCCAGGGCGGAAGTGACGTCGGCACCGAGGTGCGCCGTGGACTCCAACCCCAGCGCACCCTGGGACAGCCGTGCGGCAAGGGTCGGGCCCTCGACCAGGGTCATGACGCAGAAGCGCCGCCCCTGGTCCTCCCCGACATCCAGTAGCTCGACCAAGCCGGGGTGACGCAGCCCGGCGAGAACGTCAGCGTCGGCGTCCGTGCCACCGAGCAGCGGATCACGAAGCACCTTGACGGCGACGGTGTTGCCATCGAGCTCGTCGACGGCCGCGTACACGTCAGCCATGCCGCCCTGACCGAGCAGTCGGCCCACGCGGTAACGGCCGCCGAGCAGCCATGGTGACGTGTTCCCGGACCCCAGGTCCATCTCGTGCATCCTCCGCCGGCTCGTGGACGTGCCGCCCGCATGTGCCCCGTGCCAATAGGCCTACACCGCTCGCGTCCGTTTTGTTCCATCCGCTCCAGCGTGACGCCGCAGACCGGAGGAGCTCACAAGATCGCAATTTGCTGACGTGCGGTGATCCGGTATCAGTCATCGACGGGCCAGTTGTCGGACGACGCGCGCCAGCTCCTGAGGGGCTGACCAGTTCAGGACATGCCCGGCCCCGGGGATCTCGACGAGTCGACCGTGAGGCAGATGCAAGGCGAGTTCTGGGCGAAACGCCGCCGACGGACGAGAAGCCATGACGTGGGCCGAAGGCTCTCCGGGTCGGACGGAGGCGTCGCGGGGCGTCAGGCCGGTGCCACGCCCCGGATGTGGGACACGGTGAGGACGCGCTCGGCGTTGCGCAGGTCGGCACCAGGCTTCGACGAACGGTGCGAACAGCACGCATCCGCTGATCACCCGACATCCTCCCGCAGCAGCAGTACGCGAACAACACCAGCTCCTGCTTCAACTGGTTCGACCGCGGTGACGTGAGCCGGCGCTACGGCGAGGCGCTGAGCATAAAGCAGATGGTCGACAGGACCAAGGCGGCTACTCCATGCACGACTACTCGCCGACGACGTGGGGCAACAAAGTGTGCTACGCCACCTCGTGGACCAGGCCCTGGCCTCGCGTGTCGACATGGCACGGCAGCAGTGACGGCACCGTCGCGCCGGTCAACATGCGGGAGCTGATGGAGCAGCGGAGTAACGTCCACGGCGCGGACCGAACCGTCGACCGGTACAACCAACCAACCCGGTGCCGAATGGCATTCGCGGACGAGACCCCGGGCGGTGGGCAAGTCCTCTCCGCCGGGCTGACGGGTTGCAGAGCCATGACTTCGGGCACAGTTCGGGTCGCGAGCCGAGTGGAAGGGCGTGCCCGCCATGAGAGTGAAGCTGGGGGCCGGTGCTGTTGCCGGTGTCGTCGCTGGTCTGCTGCTCGCTGGTTGTGCGGCCGAGTCCGGGGGACCTACTGACCGGCCACCCACGACGACGGTCGTCACTCCGGCACAGACCGGTCCTTCGACGCCGGAAAACGTGTCGCCCACGCCTGGGGGCTAGGACTGCGTCCGCGCAGACTGCTGCTACCTCGCCGTGTCCGAGGACAGCGCCCGCTCTCGGACGCGACGAGGCCGAACTGGACACATCCCACTTGGGGTGGAACCTGATACCTCCCGGACACCCTTCGGTTCGACCTTCACTGGTGCTTACCTGGCGCCGGCACGAGCGGGAGCAGACGGGGCGCCACAGCATGTGCCACCAATCGGCGATCGGACGCCGCGTGGGGCCGCCGTCTGCGGGATCGATCATGCGACGGCCACCGGCGCGGTGAACATGACCGGCGGGACGGCGTGCATCAGCCGGCCGGTCATGCCACCAGCGGCCGTCGCGTTCGCCGACCACGGTAGCCGCGGAGGCCAGAGCGTCGAGATCCTCGACCATGCCCGCGCACGATTCTGCACCGAGTCGCCTCCGGTCGAGGGCGTCAGCTCAGTCGCGGGGCCTCCGCCGGCGACTGCGTGCGACTCAGGACCTGGCGAGGGGATGGAGGGGAGAGAGAGTTCTCTTGGCAGAAGCTCCTGGGTGGCCGCAGGCACGCGCCTGGGGTGGCCGTGCCCGTGCGGCCAGGTGAAATGGTCGCATTCTTGCGGCCACCGTCCGCGGACGGGGCCGGGGCTGCCGAAGTACGCCGCCGCTGCCGGGAATGGTTTCGATGCGCCGGTCGGGGCCGTTGTCGTTGGTGCTCCAGGGCGGTCCAGGCGCGCTGGCCCGCAGGAACCCGCAGAAGCGGTGCCCTGGCCAATCACCCGGAGCGCCAGCGCCACCTCCGGCTGGCTGGTGGCGGCGCCAACAGCCGGCCGCCAAGCTGCCTCGGAGGGAGTGGACCTTCGGCCCGTCATCGTGCGAGCCCGGCGCTTCTGCGTGCCTGCACGTCACCGAGATGTCTTGTCTTCGGGTCACCGCTCGTCGTGCCGCTGGGCCGGCACGGACGTGCCGCAGCAGCCGCCGGGTGGCCGAGGAGGTCCGCTCGTGACCACGACGACGGCTCGCCGTGCGCCGGTCGCGGTGTTCGAGCTGAGGTCGCGGGCGCGGTACGGCTGTCCCGACGTACCGCCGGGTCACGCTCGCCGGACCGTCGCTGCGCGACTTCGATGCGCGCGGTCCACGAGGCCCCCGCGACCTGCGCGTCAAGATTCTCGTCCCACCGGCTGCGGGTGCGCCCGTCCCTGAGGCCGGCGACGCTTCTGCCTGACTACCCGGCAGGATCACTGTGGGCAAGACGTGTGACGTCGGACCAGTCCGATCGCCACGTTGTTCCGAACGGGTGATGGTCGCGACCTAGAGAAGGCGGCGCCACCAGCCCCCGGAGGCCCCGTGCGCCCGTCCCGCAAGCTCGCCGTCGCGCTAGTCCCGTTCGCCGCGGCCGCGCTCCCGATGAGCGCCTACGCCGCCAGCGGCGGCTTCTACGGAGCCAACCTGAGGCCTGTGCCGCACAGCCAGACGGCCGACGGGGGCTCCAACGTCACCGGCACGGCGTCCCTGATGCTCGCCGGTCGCATGCTGACCGTGGACCTCAAGGCCTCGGGTCTGACCCCCAACGAGCCGCATGCCATGCACATCCACGGACTTCTCGACCGTGTGAACGAGTGCCCGACCGCGGCCGCCGACGTCAACACCGGTGACCCGGTCGACCCCAACACCCCGCGGATCGACGGCACGCCTGACGGCCTGTCTCCCTCACCGAAGGCGACCCCTTCTACGGGCCGATCGATGTGTCGCTGACCACGACCGGCGCGACCGACCCGGGCGCAGGACTCAACCTTGAGCAGTTCGCCCCCGCGGACGCGGCGGGCAAGATCTCCTACCACCGGACGATCGAGGTGCCCAAGGACGTCGCCAAGAGCCTCAGCAACCTGCACATCGTCCTGCACGGTGCGGACCTGCCGGCCGATGACAACGCGAGCTCGCTGAGCAGCCTGTTCGAGGCGACTCTTCCCGTCGCCTGCGGCACGATCTCCCGCAAGTAGCGCCGCCGCCCCGCACGCCCGTACTGCGGGCGTGCGCGGTCGCCGTGCGACGCCGACGGTCCGCGGCGGCAACGTCCCGGACTCCTCGGCGGCTTACGAGAACCGCCGCAGCCGCAGGCTGTTCGTCACCACGAACACCGAGCTCAGTGCCATCGCCGCTCCGGCGAGCATCGGGTTGAGCAGCCCCATGGCCGCCACCGGCAGTGCCGCCACGTTGTAGGCGAACGCCCAGAACAGGTTGCCCTTGATCGTCCCGAGCGTCCGGCGTGCGAGCCGGATCGCGTCCGCGGCCGCGCGCAGGTCGCCACGCACCAGTGTCAGGTCGGATGCCTCGATCGCCACGTCCGTCCCGGTTCCCATCGCCAGGCCCAGGTCGGCCTGCGCGAGCGCTGCGGCGTCGTTGACGCCGTCCCCGACCATCGCGACGACCCGGCCCTGCTCCTGCAAACGCCGTACGACATCGACCTTGGCGCTCGGGAGCACGTCGGCGACCACGTCCTCCGGGCCGATGCCGACCTGAGCCGCGACCGCCCGTGCCGCGCGCTCGTTGTCCCCGGTCAGCAGCATCGGGCGCAGCCGCAGCCGGAGCAGCTCCGCCACCGCCTCCGCGGAGGTCGGCTTCACCGCGTCGGAGACCACGAGCACGCCGCGCACCCCGCCGTCCCAGCCCACCCACGCCGGTGTACGGCCCTGCGCCTGCGCGTCCTCGGCCACGCGGACCAGTTCCGCCGGCGCCGGCTGCGCCCACTCCTGGGCCAGCCACGTGCGC
>JALYMU010000040.1 GCA_030773595.1 Actinomycetota bacterium
CGATCCAGCCGACAGCGCGGTAGCGCGATCCAGCCGACAGCGCGGTAGCGCGATCCAGCCGACAGCGCGGTAGCGCGATCCAGCCGACAGCGCGGTAGCGCGATCCAGCCGACAGCGCGGTAGCCGAAGCCAGCAGGAAGTGCGGTGGCGCGGGTCGCGTGACGCGCCGCAGCGCTGACCGCGGCGCGGCTGCACGGTGACGGGCCGGCCACCCCGGGAGGCGGCCGGCCCGTCGTACGGCATCAGGCCCGAGGCTGCGGGCTCTGCGTCAGCTCGGGGTCGGTCTCGGCGACGGGAGCGAGAATCTCGTCCATCCGGCGCTTGAGCTCGGGGTCGAGCTTCACGCCCGCGGCCTTGACGTTGTCCACGACCTGCTCGGGCCGAGACGCGCCGATGATCGCCGCGGCGACGTTCGGCTCCTGGAGCACCCACGCGACCGCGAGGGCGGCGAGGGAGAGGCCGGCGTCGTCGGCGAGCGGCTGGAGCTGCTGGACGCGCTCGAGGATCTCGTCGCGCAGCAGGCGCGAGATGAACCGCGCGCCGCCGCCCTTCTCGTCCGTGGCGCGTGAGCCCTCGGGCGGCGCCTGGCCGGGCTTGTACTTCCCGCTCAGCACGCCCTGCGCGATCGGGGAGAACACGATCTGGCTCAGGCCGAGCTCGCGGCAGGTCGGGAGAACCTCGGCCTCGATGACGCGGTAGAGCGCGGAGTACTGCGGCTGGTTGGAGATGAGCGGGATGCGCAGCTCGTCGGCCAGCTTCTTGCCCTCGCGGATCTGCTCGGCCCGCCACTCGGACACGCCGATGTAGAGCGCCCTGCCGGAGCGCACGATGTCGGCGAAGGCCGTCATCGTCTCTTCCAGCGGCGTCTCGTAGTCGAAGCGGTGGGCCTGGTAGAGGTCGACGTAGTCGGTCTGCAGCCGGCGCAGCGAACCGTCGATCGACTCAAGAATGTGCTTGCGCGACAGGCCACGGTCGTTGGGGCCCTCGCCGACCGGCCAGTACGTCTTGGTGAAGATCTCGAGACCCTCGCGGCGCTCGCCCTTCAGTGCCCGGCCGAGGACCTCCTCGGCCCGGCCACCGGCGTAGACGTCGGCGGTGTCGTAGGAGGTGATCCCGTTGTCGAGGGCGGCGCGCACGCACGCCGTGGCCGCGTCCTCCTCGACCTGCCCGCCGTGGGTGATCCAGTTGCCGTAGGTGATCTCGCTGATCTTGAGGCCGCTGCGGCCGAGGTATCGGAAATCCATGGGGCCCCACCCTACGTTGATGGGTGCGCTCCCACGGCGGGGGCGTCCTGCGCTACGGGCACCCGCGCACCGCCGTACGGCGGTGCGCCGGCCTGCCGAGCGAGCCTCGGCGGCGGTACGGCGGTCAGCTGACCTTCTCGCCGTGCTTCACCCGCGGCGGAGGCAGGCGCAGCCGGCGCATCTGCAGGCTCCGGGCCACGCCGTAGGAGACCGCCCGCCGGGTGTCGCCGTCGGGGAACTTCTCCCGCAGCCGCCGGCGCAGCGTGACGATCAGCAGACCCGTGTCGAGGAACACGAGGATCATCATGAGCAGCAGCCCGTAGACCGTGATCACGGCGATCAGCGGGTGACGGAAGAAGCTCAGCAGCAGCACGACGACCGCGACGGGCAGGTAGTACTGCGCCACACCGTGGCGGGCGTCGACGACGTCGCGGACGAACCGGCGTACGGGCCCACGGTCGCGGGCCGGCATGTTGGCCTCGTCGCCGGTCATCAGCGCTTCGCGAGCCTTGAGCCGCTCGGCGCGCAGCTTCTCCCGGTGCTGTCGCGTGCGGGTCTTGCGGTCGACCTGGGGCTTCACCCGCTGGCGGCGCAGTGCCTCGGCCTCGCGCCGGCTCGGCGTGGGGCGGCCCTTGCCGCCGGCCTTGTCCAGCGCCGCCTTGTCGACTGCCGTCGCGCCCGAGCCGCCCGACCCGGATGCGCCCGTGCCGGCCTTCTCGACCGCCGACGCGGAAGTGTCCTGCCCACGGTCCTGCGTACGGCGTCCCAACACGGTCCCAGCCTATCCGCCGGGACACGTTGCCCCGGCGCCGTCGGCGGGAAGGTTGAGGGCCACGCGCGCGTCGCCACGCTTAGGGTGGGCGCACCGACCGGATGAGATGGGGTGGCCGAGTCCATGGGACTGATGAAGCGGATGTCAGCGATCTTCAGCGCCAAGGCCAACAAGGCACTTGACGCCGCCGAAGACCCGCGCGAGACGCTCGACTACTCCTACCAGAAGCAGCTGGAGATGCTGCAGAAGGTGCGCCGCGGGGTGGCCGACGTCGCCACCAGCCGCAAGCGCCTGGAGCTGCAGATGCAGCAGCTCCAACAGCAGGCCGACAAGCTCGAGGGCCAGGGCCGCCAGGCGCTCGCGGTCGCCCGGGAGGACCTCGCCCGCGAGGCACTCACCCGGCGCTCCGGGGTGCAGCAGCAGATGGCCGACCTGCAGACGCAGTACGCCGCGCTGCAGCGGGAGGAGGAGAAGCTCACGCTCGCCTCCCAGCGCCTGCAGGCCAAGGTCGACGCGTTCCGGACGCGCAAGGAGACGATCAAGGCGACCTACACCGCTGCGCAGGCCCAGACCCGCATCGGCGAGGCCTTCGCCGGCATCTCCGAGGAGATGGGCGACGTCGGCCTGGCCATCCAGCGCGCCGAGGACAAGACCGCACAGCTGCAGGCCCGGGCCGGTGCGATCGACGAGCTGCTCGCCTCCGGTGCCCTCGACGACCCGACGGGCACGGCCAAGGACGACATCACCGCCGAGCTCGACCGTCTCTCCAGCACCAGCCAGGTCGAGCTGGAGCTCCAGCAGATGAAGGCCCAGCTCTCCGGCGGCCAGGCGCCGCAGGCGATCCAGGCAGGCCCCGGCATGAGCGCGCAGCCGGGCGCACTGCCCGGTGGCGCCGGCCAGGCCGCCCCCGTCCGCACCGAGGGGACCCAACCGTGATCATCCGAATCCTCGGTGAAGGGCAGTTCCGCGTCGGCGACTCCGATGTCGATGGCCTGCAGGAGCTCGACCGCGCGCTCGAGACCGCCGTGGAGGGCGGGGACGAGCGGGCGTTCCGCTCGGCGCTTCACGCGCTGCTCGAGCGCGTCCGCAGCGTGGGGGAGCGCCTGCCCGACGACGAGCTCGACGCGAGCGACGCGATCCTGCCCGGGCCGGACGCGCACGTCGACGAGGTCCGGGCGCTGCTGCTCGAGGACGGCGTGATCCCGGGCTGAGGCTCCGTCGCACGTCGCGCTAGCCTGCGCGGCCATGACCGCATCGACAACGCCGTCGAGCGCTCCCGCCGCCGTGGACGCAATCCGCGCGGCCGTGGAGCGGGAGCTGCCCGCCGTACTCTCCGACCTGCGCGCGCTGGTCCGCATCCCGTCGGTGAGCGCCCTGCCGTCGGCGGCCGAGGACGTACGCCGGTCGGCCGAGGCCACCGCGGAGCTGCTGCGCGGGTGCGGGCTTCAGGTCGAGATGCTCGAGGTGGACGGTGGAGCCCCGGCGGTTCTCGGACGGGCACCCGCGCCGGCCGGTGCGCCGACGGTCCTGCTCTACGCCCACCACGACGTCCAGCCGACGGGTAACCCGGCCGACTGGACCTCGGCACCGTTCGAGCCGACCGAGCGCGACGGCCGGCTGTTCGGGCGGGGCGCGGCCGATGACAAGGCCGGGATTCTGGCCCACGTCGCCGCGCTGCGGGCACTCGGCGAGGACCTGCGCGTCGGGGTGACGGTGCTCATCGAAGGCGAGGAGGAGATCGGCAGCCCCACGCTGCCGGCGTTCCTCGAGTGCTACCGCGACAAGCTCGCCGCCGACGTCATGGTCCTCGCCGACTCCACGAACTGGGCGGTCGGCCAGCCGGCCCTCACCACGAGCCTGCGCGGACTCGCCGACTGCGAGGTCGAGGTCCGCACCCTGCGCCACGGCGTCCACAGCGGGATGTACGGCGGGCCGGTGCCGGACGCGCTGACCGCGCTCGCCCGCCTGCTCGCCACGCTGCACGACGAGCAGGGCAACGTGGCGATCGAGGGGCTGGGTGGCAGTCCGGCGCAGGACCCCGGCATGGACGAGGCGCAGCTTCGCGCGGACGCCGGCGTGCTCGACGGCGTCGCGCTGCTCGGCACGGGGTCGCTGCCCGAGCGGCTCTGGACCCGTCCCGCCGTGGCGGTCATCGGCCTCGACGCGCCGCGGGTGGAGGAGGCGTCGAACACGCTCGTGCCGGCCGCGCGCGCCAAGGTCAGCCTTCGCGTGCCACCGGGCACGGACTCCGCAGCCGCCCTCGACGCGCTCGTCGCGCACCTGGAGCGGCATGTGCCGTGGGGCGCGCAGGTGACCGTCACCCGCGGCGAGACGGGGCAGGGCTTCTCCACCGACGCGACCGGCGCGGCGTACGACGTCGCTCGGTCGGCGTTCGCTGACGCGTGGGGCGTGCGGCCGGTCGACATCGGCGTGGGCGGGTCGATCCCGTTCATCGCGGCGTTCGCCGAGATCTTCCCCGACGCGTCGATCCTGGTGACCGGTGTCGAGGATCCCGACTCGCGGGCACACGGCAACGACGAGAGCCTGCACCTGGGGGAGTTCGCGAAGGTCTGCGTCGCCGAGGCGCTGCTGCTCGACCGGCTCGGGCCGGCTGCGGCCCAGCGCTAGGGCGCCGCTACGACGGCAGCGCGAGCATCTGGTCCAGCGCCACCCGCGCCCAGTGCGCGGTGTCCTCGTCGACCAAGATCTGGTTGACGACGCGGCCCTCGACCAGGGACTCCAGCGCCCACACCAGGTGCGGCAGGTCGATGCGGTTCATCGTCGAGCAGAAGCACACGGTCCGGTCGAGGAAGACGACGGTCTGGTCCGGGTGCGCCGCGGCGAGACGCTTGACCAGGTTGAGCTCCGTGCCGACCGCCCACGCCGACCCGGGCTCCGCCGCCTCGAGCGCCTGGATGATGAACTCCGTCGACCCCACCATGTCGGCCGCGGTGACCACCTCGTGCTTGCACTCCGGGTGCACGAGCACCGTCACATCAGGGATGCGCTCGCGGACGTCGCGCACCGACTCGAGGTTGAAGCGGCCGTGCACCGAGCAGTGCCCGCGCCAAAGGATCATGCGGGCGTCACGAAGCTGGTCAACCGTGAGGCCGCCGCCCGGCTTGTGCGGGTCCCACACGACGCACTCGTCCAGGCTTCTCCCGAGCTGGAGCACGGCGGTGTTGCGGCCGAGGTGCTGGTCGGGGAGGAAGAGGACCTTCGAGCCCTTCTCGAACGCCCACCGCAGCGACCGCTCGGCGTTGGAGGAGGTGCAGATCGTGCCGCCGTGCCGGCCGGTGAACGCCTTGATGGCGGCACTGGAGTTCATGTAGGCGACCGGCACCGTCTCGGCGGCGACTCCGGCCTCCTCCAGCGCCGCCCAGGCGTCCTCGACCTGGCTCAGCGCCGCCATGTCGGCCATCGAGCAGCCCGCGGCAAGGTCCGGCAGGACGACCTTCTGCTGCTCAGAGGTCAGGATGTCGGCGGACTCGGCCATGAAGTGCACGCCGCAGAACACGACGTACTCCGCCTGTGGGCGTGCGGCCGCCTGCTGGGCGAGCTTGTAGGAGTCGCCCGTCACGTCGGCGAACCGGATGACTTCGTCGCGCTGGTAGTGGTGACCGAGCACGAACACCCGCTCGCCCAGCGCCGCCTTGGCCGCCTCGGCCCGCTCGACGAGGTACGGGTCGCTCGGCGCGGGAAGGTCGCCGGGGCACTCGACGCCGCGCTCGCTGGAGAGGTCGCGGTCGCGACCGAGCAGGAGCAGGGCGAGGGGGCTTGCCTCGACGCCCTCTGGGAGGTCGAGGTCGCGGCGGATCGTCACGTGAGAACGCTCCTCGTGCGGGCGGGCTGCGCCGCACATGGTCGCACAGGCGCCAACCGGGGGACCGGGTCCGCTCTTCCACCCGCCGCCGGACGGCCATGCGCGAGGATGGCCGGCGTGCGCGTCCTGATCGCCCCGGACAAGTTCGCCGGCACCCTCACCGCTGTGCAGGCGGCGGAGGCGATGGCCGACGGCTGGCGGCGTACCGCTGCGCACGACGATCTGGAGTTGGTCCCCCTCGCGGACGGCGGCCCTGGCTTCCTCGACGTACTCGCCGACTCCCTCGGTGGCGACCTGGTCGCCGTCAACGTCCGCGGGCCGCTCGCCCAGGAGGTTCCGGCGACCGTCCTGGTGGTCGGCGACACGGCGTACGTCGAGGCCGCCCAGGCATGTGGCCTCGCGCTCGTGCCACCCGAGCGCCGTGATCCGACCGTCGCCTCGTCGTACGGCGTGGGCGAGCTCGTCGCGGCGGCCGTGGACGCCGGTGTCCCGCGGGTCGTGGTGGGCCTCGGCGGCAGCGCCACCAACGACGGCGGCGCGGGCCTGCTCGCCGCTCTCGGAGCGGTCGCGGACGGCGGGCCGCTGGACGCCGGGGGACTCGCCCTGGGCGACGTCACCGGCGTGGACCTGGCGCCGGCGCTCGAGCGGCTGCGTGGCGTGGAGGTGGTCGTGGCCTCCGACGTCGATAACGTGCTGGCGGGGCCGGGCGGGGCGAGCATGGTGTACGGCCCGCAGAAGGGCGCCACCCGCGAGCAGGCGGCGGCCCTCGACACCGCGCTCCAGCACTGGGGGCGGGTGACCGGGGAGACGGTGGCGCGGGCCGCGGGTGCCGGTGCCGCCGGTGGGCTCGGTCACGCGCTGCTGCTGCTCGGCGGGCGCCGGGTCAACGGCATCGAGGCGGTCATGGACGCCACCGGGATGGCCGAGCGCGTCGCGCGCGCCGACCTCGTCCTCACCGGCGAGGGCGCGTTCGACTGGCAGTCGCTGCGCGGCAAGGTCGTCGCCGGAGTGGCCCGCGTCGCGGCCGGTAGTGGTACGCCGGTCGTGGTGCTCGCCGGGCGGGTTCTCGTCGGGCGGCGGGAGATGTCGGCGATCGGCGTGGAGGCCGCCTATGCGGTAGCCGACAGCCCGGCGGAGGTACGCGCCGCGATGGAGCGCCCGGCGCACACCCTCGCCGACCTCGCGGCCCGGGTGGCGCGCAGCTGGTCCGGCGGGGGGTGAGGCACGCCGGAGTGTCCCCGGCGGCACGGACAGACCGCACCGGCGACCCGCCGTACAGTGGGCGACGGAATGCGTCAGGGCCTGCGCGTGTTTGCGCTGGCAGGCCTGGCCCGCGCGCGGGCCGACGACCGCGAACGAGCACGGGAGCTAGCGAGATGACGGACACCGCCGCCACGGACACCGCCGCCACGGCCACCGACGGCATCACCCTGACCGACCCCGCCGCAGCGAAGGTGAAGAGCCTGCTGGAGCAGGAGGGCCGCGAGGACCTCGCGCTGCGCGTCGCGGTGCAGCCCGGCGGCTGCTCCGGCCTGCGCTACCAGCTGTTCTTCGACGAGCGGTCGCTCGACGGCGACATCGTCAAGGACTTCGGCGGCGTCAACGTCGTGGTCGACCGGATGAGCGCGCCCTACCTCGGCGGCGCGACGATCGACTTCGTCGACACGATCGAGAAGCAGGGCTTCACCATCGACAACCCCAACGCGGGCGGGTCCTGCGCCTGCGGCGACTCCTTCCACTGACGAGAGCGCCGGCGAGCGGCCGGCCCTCCGATGACCCCCACGGCGGCGGCACCCTTCCCGGTGCCGCCGCCGTCGTCGTACGGCGAGCGGTGACGGCTCGGCCGACCAGCCCGGCAGGGGCGGGCGTGGACCGGCGTACGGCCGTCTGCCAGGCTGGCCGCACGCCCACGCCCGACGTCCCCCGTGGGCACCGACCCCGCCGCCGGCCCCGTGCCCTTAGAGGAGTCCCGCCGTGCAGATCGCCGTCACCGGCTCGATCGCGACCGACCACCTCATGACGTTCAAGGGACGCTTCGCCGACTCCCTCGTCGTCGACCAGCTCGACAAGATCTCGCTGTCCTTCCTCGTGGAGGACCTCGAGGTCCGCCGCGGCGGGGTCGCGGCCAACATCGCGTTCGGCATGGGCTGTCTCGGACTGCGCCCGGCGCTGGTCGGCTCGGTCGGCCAGGACTTCGCGGAGTACCGCTCCTGGCTCGACCGCCACGGCGTCGACACCGCCTCCGTGCACGTCTCCGAGCTCAAGCACACGGCCCGGTTCGTGTGCACGACCGACGACGACCACGCCCAGATCGCCTCGTTCTACGCCGGTGCGATGTCCGACGCCCGCGAGATCGAGCTCGCGCCGGTCTCGGACCGGCTGGGCGGCCTCGACCTCGTGCTGATCGGCGCCAACGACCCCGAGGCGATGCTGCGCCACACGGATGAGTGCCGCACACGCGGCTACGCCTTCGTCGCCGACCCCTCCCAGCAGCTCGCCTGGATGGACGGGGAGAACATCCAGCTGCTGGTCGACGGCGCGGCGTACCTGTTCACCAACGAGTACGAAGCCGCACTGACCGAGCAGAAGACCGGCTGGAGCGCCGCCGACATCCTCGAGCGCGTCGGCACCCGGGTCACGACGCTCGGCGCCTCCGGTGTCGTGATCGAGCGGCGCGGCGAGGACCCGGTCAAGGTCTGCGTCCCGCGCGAGGAGCGCAAGGCCGACCCGACCGGCGTCGGCGACGGCTTCCGGGCGGGGTTCCTGGCCGCGACGGCGTGGGGCCTGTCGCTGGAGCGGGCCGCGCAGGTCGGGTCGATGGTCGCGACCTTCGTGATCGAGACCGTGGGCACCCAGGAGTACGAGCTGTCCCAGCGCCGGTTCCTGCGGCGTCTGGGTGAGGCGTACGGCGACGCGGCCGCCGCCGACGTCGAGCCCCACGTGCGCTGCCCGCGTCCCTGAGGTCGCACCCGTAGCGCCGTGCCGATCGAGCCACCACCCACCCGGTGGGCGCTGCCGCGCGCGACGCGGCCGCTGCTCGGCGAGGTGGCGGGGATCGGTGCGGACCTCGAGCCGGGAACGATCCTCGCCGCCTACCGGCGGGGGCTGTTCCCGATGCGGCTCGAGGGCCTGCACGGCCCGCTGGCGTGGTGGTCCCCCGACCCGCGCGGGATTCTCCCGCTGGACGGCCTGCGGGTGTCCCGGTCGCTGCGCCGAAGCCGGCGGCGGTTCGAGATCCGGGTCGACACGGCGTTCGACGCGGTGATGGTCGCCTGCGCTGACCCGGGTCGTGACGGCCGTTGGATCACCGAGGAGATCCGCGCGTCGTACGGCGAGCTGCACCGCCTGGGCTGGGCGCACAGCGTCGAGGCGTGGCTGCCCGGGGACGGCGTCGAGGGGGACCGGCTCGCGGGCGGTCTCTACGGACTGGCCGTCGGTGGGCTCTTCGCCGGCGAGTCGATGTTCCACGCGTCGTTCCCGGCGGCGCGCGACGCGTCCAAGGTCGCGCTGGCGGGCCTGGTCGACCTGCTCGTCGCGGACGGGCGCAGCGACCGGCTGCTGGACGTGCAGTGGTGGACGCCGCACCTGGCCTCGCTGGGGTGCGTGGAGGTGTCCCGGCGCGAGTACGCCCGCCGGCTGCGGGAGGCGCTCGTGCTGCCGTTGCCGCCGGCGTTCGACGACCGGCCGCCGGCCTGACGACGGCGTCACGGCATCCCCGTGTACGCCGGCGTGCCGGCTGCCGCTGCGCTCAGGCGGACCGGCGCACCGCGAACGCGCTGCCGTGGCGACCGTCGTCGAGCGTGCGCTCGCCAAGGTATTCGTGCCCGCGCATCGCGCACCAGGCCGGGATGTCCAGGCGGGCGGCCTCGTCGTCGGCGAGGACCTCCACGACCGCGCCGGCGGGCGCACCGGCGACGGCCCGGGCCAGCTCGATGACCGGCAGAGGGCAGCGCTTGCCCAGCGCGTCGGCGACCCGCTCCGGTGGCCCCCACCTCGGTGGCTCGGTCACAGCCCCGCCACCCCCGCGGACTCGCGCAGCGACGCGACCACCGCGGGCAGGGTCGCGAGGAACGCGTCGACGTCCGCCGCGGTCGTCCCACGTGGCAGGGACACCCGGACGTTGCCGTGGGTCAGTGCCCCCATGGCTTCGAGCACGTGGCTCGGCCGCAGCGCGCTCGCGGTGCATGACGAGCCGGAGCTCACGGCGAACCCCGCGCGGTCCAGCTCGGTCACCAGCGCCTCGCCGTCGACGTAGAGGCAGGAGAACGTCACCAGGTGCGGTAGCCGCTGCACGGGATGCCCCAGGACCTCGACGTCGGGCACGGTCAGCGGGACGCGCTCGCGGATGCGTCCGACCAGGTCGTGCAGCCGGGCACTTTCCGCGCCCTGACGCGCGACGACGGCCTCCAGCGAGGTGGTGGCGGCGAGGACCGCCGGGACGTTTTCGAAGCCGGGCACCCGCCCCTGCTCGCGGTCGTCGTCGGGCAGGGGGGAGCGCCAGCGCGCCTCCCGCCGTACGGCGAGCACGCCAATGCCGGCCGGCCCGCCCCACTTGTGCGCGCTTGCCGTCAGCAGCGCCCACCCCGTGGGAACCGGCACCCGGCCGAGGCTCTGCGCCGCGTCGACGAGCAGCGGCACGCCGAGCTGAGCGCACGCCTCGGCCACCTCCTCGACCGGCTGAAGCGTGCCGACCTCGTGGTTGCCCGACTGCACGCACGCGAGCGCGGGCGGCGGGCCGTCGTCGAGAGAGGTGAGGAACGCCTCGAGGTCCAGCCGTCCGGTGCGGTCGACCGGCACGACATCGATGCGCACGCCGAGATCGCGCTCGCACCGGCGCAGCGCGTGGAGGACGGCGGAGTGCTCGACGGCGGATGCGACGGCGCGCACCGGTCCGGCCGGCCGCCGGCGCGCCAGCACACCGAGCACCGCGAGGTGCAGCGCCTGGGTGCCACTTGCCGGGAAGCTCACCTCGTCCGGCCGCGCGCCGAGGATCCCGGCGACCGAGGCGCGGGCGGCGTCCAGCAGCATCCGCGACCGGCGGGCCCCCGAGTAGAGCCGTGACGGGTCCGCCCACGCCGACGCGAAGGCGGCGGAGAGCGCCTCGCGAGCCACGGGGTGGAGCGGCTCGGTCGACGCCGCGTCGAGGTAGGCCACGACGCGACGGTAGCCGCCCGCCCTGACCGGGACCCGCGCCATCCCCGGTAGTAGGGTGACGGATGCGTAGGAAGTCGACCGCTGCCCGTGATCGGCCTGTGCCGGGCGGGCGAGACCGTGAGAAGGCAACGTTGCGTCCGACCGGCATCGTCCGCCCGCAGCGGCGCGGGACGTCCCGACGTTCCCCGCTCGCCCTTGCGACCGCCCTGGCCCTTCTCGCCCTTCCCGGGTGCTCCGCGGAGACCGTCGGGGACTGGGAGCGCGGCGGCCTCGAGGCGGGCATCACCAACCACGCCGACCGGGTCGTCAGCCTGTGGCAGGGCGCGTGGGTGGCCGCGTTCGCCGTCGGCGCGTTCGTGTGGGGCCTGATCATCTTCGCGGTGCTGTTCCACCGCCGTCGCCGCGGCGACACGGGCCTGCCGCAGCAGGTGCGCTACAACGTCCCCATCGAGGTGCTCTACACCGTCGTCCCGATCGTGATCGTCGCGGTCTACTTCTTCTTCACCGCCCGGGACCAGAACGCGATCGCCGAGGTCAGGGGCGATGCCCAGCACCGCATCGAGGTCGTCGGCAAGCGGTGGAGCTGGGACTTCAACCACGTCGACGCCGACGTCTACGAGACCGGCACCCCCGGCACGCCGCCGGTCCTCTACCTGCCGCGCGGCGAGAAGGTCCGCTTCGACGTCGTCTCCCGCGACGTCATCCACAACTTCTGGGTGATCCCGTTCCTCTACAAGATGGACGTCTACCCGGGGCGCATCAACACGTTCGAGGTCACGGCCGAGAAGACGGGGACCTTCGCCGGCAAGTGCGCGGAGTTCTGCGGCGTCGACCACGCGCGCATGCTCTTCTCCGTGAAGGTGGTCGAGCCGGGGGAGTACCAGCAGCACATGGAGGAGCTCCGGGGCAAGGGCCAGGTGGGCAGGCTCCGTGCCGGTATCGGCCCCAACAACGTGCCGCCCACGAGCGCGGAGTCAGACGTCCAGAGCGGTGACAGTGGGAGCGAAGACGAGTGACCATCCTCAGTGAACCCCCCAAGGTCACCTCTGCCCGCGGTGTGCGCAAGCGCTCGCGGGGCAACGTCGTGGTCCGGTGGGCGACCTCCACCGACCACAAGGTCATCGGGTACCTCTACATGGGGACCTCGTTCTTCTTCTTCCTCGTCGGCGGCGCCATGGCGCTCGTCATGCGCGCGGAGCTCGCCCGGCCGGGGCTGAACCTCCCGGGCATGTCGAACGAGGTCTACAATCAGCTCTTCACCATGCATGGCACGGTGATGCTGCTGCTCTTCGCGACACCACTGTTCGTGGGCTTCGGCAACGTCATCGTGCCGCTGCAGATCGGCGCGCCGGACGTCGCCTTCCCGCGGCTCAACATGTTCAGCTACTGGCTGTTCCTGTTCGGCGGGCTGATCGCGGTGAGCGGCTTCCTCACGCCGCACGGCGCGGCGAACTTCGGCTGGACGGCCTACACGCCGCTGTCGCTGTCGACGTTCAGTCCACACGTCGGCGCTGACCTGTGGATCATGGGCCTTGCGCTCGGTGGTTTCGGGACCATCCTCGGCGCCGTCAACTTCATCACGACCATCTTCTGCATGCGGGCGCCCGGCATGACGATGTTCCGCATGCCGATCTTCACGTGGAACATCCTGCTCACGAGCGTGCTCGTCCTGCTGGCGTTCCCCGTGCTCGCCGCCGCGCTGCTGGCGCTGGAGTACGACCGGAAGTTCGGCGCCCACATCTTTGACCCGCAGTACGGCGGCCCGATTCTGTGGCAGCACCTGTTCTGGTTCTTCGGCCACCCGGAGGTCTACATCATCGCGCTGCCGTTCTTCGGCATCGTGACCGAGATCCTGCCCGTCTTCAGCCGGAAGCCGGTCTTCGGTTACAAGGGCCTGGTCTTCGCCACGATCGCCATCGCCGGTCTCTCGGTAGCGGTCTGGGCGCACCACATGTTCCCGACGGGTGCGGTGAACCTGCCGTTCTTCAGCTTCATGACGTTCCTGATCGCCGTACCGACCGGCGTGAAGTTCTTCAACTGGATCGGCACGATGTGGCGCGGCTCGCTGACCTTCGAGACGCCGATGCTGTGGGCCATCGGCTTCCTCGTGACGTTCCTGTTCGGCGGCTTGACCGGCATGATCCTCGCCTCGCCTCCGCTGGACTTCCACGTCCACGACAGCTACTTCGTCGTGGCCCACTTCCACTACGTCGTGTTCGGCACCGTCGTCTTCGCGATGTTCGCCGGCTTCTACTTCTGGTGGCCGAAGTTCACCGGCACCATGCTCGACGAGCGACTCGGCAAGCTCCACTTCTGGACGCTGTTCGTCGGCTTCCACACGACGTTCCTCATCCAGCACTGGCTCGGCGCCGACGGGATGCCCCGCCGCTACGCCGACTATCTCTTCTCCGACGGCTGGACGATGCTCAACATGGTGTCGAGCATCGGCGCCTTCCTGCTCGGCGCCTCCACCATCCCGTTCGCCTACAACGTCTGGCGCACCGCCACCCGCGCCCCGCGCGTGACGGTCGACGACCCGTGGGGCTACGGCGGGGGGCTGGAGTGGGCGACGTCCTGCCCGCCGCCTCGGCACAACTTCCACCACCTGCCGCGGATCCGGTCCGAGCGGCCGGCGTTCGACCTGCACCACCCCGAGGCCGCGAGCACTGACATGCCCACGGAGGACAAGAACCTGCTGGAGTCGCTGTACGGCGAGCCTGACCTGGAGGACCGCAAGTGAGGCTCGAGTGGCTGTTGTTCGCCGCAGCAGCGACCTTCTACACCGCGATCACAATCGTCTACTGGATCATGGCGAAGGAGCCGGCCGGGACCGCCGCGCTGGCACTGACCTCCGGTCTGGCAATGCTGGTCGGGTTCTACCTGTGGTTCACGGCGCGGCACATCGACCCGCGGCCCGAGGACCAGAACGACGCCGAGATCGATGAGGGCGCCGGGCCATACGGCTTCTTCAGCCCGCACAGCTGGTGGCCGCTGCCGCTCGGCGCCTCTGCGGCTGTGGTCGCGCTGGGGATGGTATTCGGCTGGTGGCTCGTCTTCGGCGGCGTCCTTGGGCTGGTGCTGTCGGTCATCGGGCTCGTGTTCGAGTACTACGGGGACGGCGAAGAGGTCCACTGAGCCGTAACGCTCCTGTCGGCGCGCCAGGCGTGAGCGGCGCGAGTCGGTGGGTTCCTGCGGCGGCGAAGCGTGCAGTCGGAGTTCCGCCTGCCGTGGTGGCCACAGGTCATGGGGCCGGCTCGGGCTCGGTGTGTGCCGGTGCTGCACGCTGAGTTCCGGGACCGCGTCTGGCGGAGGTGTATGACGCGGAGTGCCCGTGGTCGCGTGAGGACGACTTCTTCCTGTCCGTGGTCGATGGAGACCCCTGCGGCGAGGGTGCTGGATCTGGGGGCGGAACGGGACGGTTGACGGTCGCCCTCGCTGGTGCGGGCCATTGCGTGACGGGAATCGTCCCGGCGGTTGCCTCGCTGGACCGGGCCCGGCAACGGCCGGGCGGCGAGCGGGTCAGGTGGGTGCAGGGGACATCTGCGGACGTCTGCGACGCCTCGTTCGAGGTGGCGGTGATGACCGCCCACGTCGCGCAGTTCTTCGTCACCGACGACGAGTGGGCAGCCACGCTGACCGATTTGAAGAGGTCGCTCGTGCCAGGGGGGCGGCTGGTGTTCGACAGCCGGGACCCGGTGGCGCGGGCGTGGGAACGGTGAGATCCAGTCGATTCCCGCCGCTCGATTGCGCTGCCCGACGGGCGCTCGGTGGCTGTGTTCACCGAGGTGACGGCCGTCGAGGACGGCGCGGTGAGCTTCAGCCATCACTACACGTTCCCGGACGGATTGACGTGCGCAGTGACGCGACCCTGCGGTCCCGACGCGAGGAGGTTCTGCGCGTGTCCCTTGCGAGCGCAGGCTTCGCCGTGGAGCAGATGTACGGCGGCTGGAACCGTGAG
>JALYMU010000041.1 GCA_030773595.1 Actinomycetota bacterium
GCGGCGAGGCGCGCGGGCAGCGGCCGGCCCGCTCGCTCGCCGCGCAGCCCGGGGGACCGCCACAACGCGCCGAGCAGGACGAAGGAGATGACGAGCGTCGCGGCCGACCCCCACAGGACGTGGGAGAAGAGCAGCGGCAGGTCCTCGCGACCGCCGATGCCGTGCGCTAGCACTGCCTCGCCACCGGACCGGCGGCCGATCACCGCGCCGTCACCGCACGACCAGCTGCAGCAGCGGCGCACCGGTCCCGTGCGACTCGACCTCGAACAGTCCTGGTCGGTCGGCGCGGATGTCCCGCTCGGTGGTGCTGCCGGCGCGCAGCGGGATTCCCACCTCGTAGCCGTGCACGTGCAGCTCGTCGTCGATGTCGCTGCTCACCCGGAGCCGAACCGTCGTACCGGCCGCGACCTCGACGCGGCGGGGCGCGTCCGGGTCCTCACTGACGTGCAGCTCCACCACCTGTGCCGCGTCGTCGGGCGACGGCGACGCCGACGTGGCGGGAGGCGTCGCCGTTGCCAGAGGCGTTGAAGCCGCGGCGGTCGGCGTTGGGGCGGGCGCGGGCGGCGGCGTGCCCGTCGGGGGGGACACCTCGGGTCCGGCGCAGCCGCCGACGAGGACAGCGAGCCCCACGGTCCAGGTTGGAAGCGTGCGACGGACATGAGGGCGCGCGGGCACGACCGATCTCCTCCCCGAGAGCAGGTTCGACCGCCACCTTAAGGACGGGATGAGACGGGCGCGGACCCAGCCCGATGCACCGCAGCCGCCGGACGTAGCGCGTCGCCGGGGGCGGAGCTCCTCCGCTGTCGGACCCGCGTGCCACGATGGACGGGCTCCAGACACCCCACGACCGCACCGAGGAAGGAGGCGCCGTGCCGGACCGGCTGAGTCCGCTCGACGTGTCATTCCTCTACCTCGAGACGAGCACCACGCCGATGCACGCGGGCAGCGTCGCCGTGTTCCAGGCGCCGGAGGACGGTTTCGACCACGACCGGCTGGTCTCGCTCATCCGCGCGCGGATCGCCTTCGTGCCGCGCTACCGCCAGCGCGTCCGGTGGGTCCCCGGCCGGTTGGCCAACCCCGTCTGGGTCGACGACGAGCACTTCGACGTGACCTACCACGTGCGCCGCTCCGCGCTGCCCCGACCGGGCACGGAGGAGCAGCTGCGCGAGCTGGTCGCGCGGCTGCAGAGCCGGCGTCTGGACCCGCGGCGGCCGCTGTGGGAGGTCTACCTGGTCGAAGGGCTCTCCGGCGGCCGCTTCGCCATCGTCACCAAGACCCACCATGCGATGGTCGACGGTGTCAACGCCGTCGACATCGCGCAGATCATCCTCGATCCCACCCCCGAGCCCGTGGACGCGCCGCCCGACACCTGGCGGCCCGCTCCCGAGCCGACGTGGTTCGAGCTCGTCGCCGGCGCGGTGTCGGACGCGGTCAGCCGTCCGGGAGAGGTGCTCGAGACGGTTCGAGCCGGGTTGACCGACGTGGGGACCAGCGCGGGGCGACTCGCCGGCGCGGCGGTCGGCGTCGTCGCCGCCGCGCGTACGGCGGCACGGCCGGCGCCCGGCAGCCCGCTCAACACCGACATCGGCGAGCAACGCCGCTTCGCCAACGCCGACACTGACCTCGACGACTACAAGCGCATTCGCAAGGCCCACGGCGGGACAGTCAACGACGTGGTTCTCGCGACGATCGCCGGAGCGTTGCGGGCCTGGCTGTTCACCCGCGGTGAGGCGGTTACCGCGCGGACCAGCGTCCGGGCGCTGGTCCCCGTCAGCGTGCGCGACGACGAGGGCAGCGCGCCGGTGGGCCCCGTGTCCTCCTACCTCGTCGACCTGCCGGTGGGCGAGCCGAGCCCGGTGATCCGGCTGCACCAGGTCTCCTATGCCATGCGCGCACACCAGGAGACCGGCCAGGCCGTCGCCGCCAACGCGCTCGTGGGCATCGCCGGATTCGCGCCGCCGACCCTGCACGCCCTCGGCGCCCGGGTCGCGGGAGGTCTGTCCCGCCGGGTCTTCAACACCGTCGTGACCAACGTGCCAGGTCCGCAGCAGCCGATGTTCGCCGCGGGCGCGCGGATGCTTCGCGCCTACCCCGTCCTGCCGCTCGCCCGCGGCCAGGCGCTCAGCATCGGGCTCACCTCCTACGACGGCTGCGTGCACTACGGCCTCAACGCCGACCGCGACGCCATGCCCGACGTCGACGTCCTCGCGCAGTGCATCGTCGACGCGGTGGCCGAGCTGGTGGAGACCGTGGGGTGAGCGACGGCGGCACGGGTCGCGGGGAGTCACCGCGTCGCGGTCTCGTCCTCGGCGCCGGCGGTGTGCTCGGCGCGGCCTGGGCCATGGGCGCCCTCGCGGCGCTGGAGGACCACGTCGGCTTCGACGCCCGAGACGCCGACGTGCTGCTGGGCACCTCCGCCGGCTCGGTGCTCGCAGCGCTGCTCGCCGCGGGACTTCCGACCTCGGTCCTGCTCGACAACCAGCGTGGGGTGCCGCTGCCGGGCGGGCTCGGGCTCTCCTGGGACCACGACACCTCGACCGGCGGCGCGTTGCCCGCCCGGCCGCCGCTGCGGATCGGGTCCGGGGAGCTGCTGCGGCGGGCGTCGCGGCGCGAGGTGCCGCTGCGCACGGGTTTCTGGGCCGTCGTGCCGCCGGGCCGCCGTACTCTCGAGCCGCTCGGCCGGGTGATCGACGAGGTGGTCGGAGCGGGGGCCTGGGCACCCCGGGACGGTGTGCGCATCGTGGCCCTGGACTACGTGACCGGCGAGCGTGTCGCCTTCGGCGCTGCGGATGCCCCGCCCGCGACCTTGTGCCAGGCGGTCTGCGCGTCGTGCGCGATCCCGGGATGGTTCGCTCCGGTCACGATCGGCGGCCGGGTCTACGTCGACGGCGGGACGCGGTCCGCGGCCAGCGTGGACCTCGTGGCAGCGGACGGCCTCGACGAGGTCTTCGTACTGGCGCCGCTGGCGTCACTCGAGCTCGACCGCCCCACCGGCGTGGCAGCGCGGCTCGAGCGGCGCTGGCGCCGGCTGGTCACCGCCCGCACGCTCGCGGAGGCGGAGCTCGTCCGTACGGCGGGTGCCCGTGTGACCGTGATCTGCCCCGGCAGGGAGGACCTCGAGGTGATAGGACCGAATCTCATGGACCCGTCCCGGCGGCTCGACGTCGTCGAGACGGCGCTGCGGACCACGCCGCGTGCCCTGCGTCGCGCCGCCGCCGGGGTGACGAGGTCGTGAGTGTGCGGATCTACGTGCCCGCAACACTCGCGACGCTGCGGACCGTGCTGGCGAGCGGCGAGGTCGCTCCCGTGCCGCTGACCGCCTTCGCCGTCACGCCACACCTGCGTGAGGCCTACGCGACCGGTGACCAGGAGGAGCTCGAGTACGCCGCGATGACCGAGGCCGCCCGGGCGTCGCTGCGGCTGCTCGAGGTGGACCCGAGCGCGCCACGGCGCCGGGTCGTGCTCGCCGCCGACGTGCCGGAGTCCGCGGTTACGGCGCGTCCCGAGGTCGACCCGGCCGCCGTCCGGGTCGAAGAGCCCGTCCCGCTCCGCCGGCTCGCGTCCGCGCACATTGACGACGCCGAGGCGCAGTCCGACGTGGCCGCGGCGGTGGCGGCGCTCGCCGCGGCCGACGACGGGGACGACGACGCGCAGTTCACCGTCGACGGGGCGGAGGGTCACGAGCTGCTGTGGTACGCCTCGCAGGAGCTCGCGGCGGTCGTCGAGACGGCGTGATCGCGGGGACCGGGGCAGCGCGTGGCGGTCGGCGCCGCAGCGTCCTTCTAGCGCCCGACCGCGGCGTGCGCGAGCTCGCGCACGCCGTCGAGCGTGCGCACGAGCGTCCGGTGTGCCAGCCGCGCGTCCGACTCGAGCCCCTCCACCTCGGCCGTGACGGACGTCCGCAGCTCGACCAGCCGCTCGAAGCGCAGCGTGGGATAGGGCCCGGGCGGCATCGTCACCGACCCGTCCCGCTCGACGTGGAGACCTTCGACCTCGGCCGCGCGGACGACGGCCGCCATCCGCGACTGCATCTGCGCCAGCTGCTCGGCGAAGGCCTGCAGCGCCCGGCCCGCCTCGGCGTAGCCGTCAGCCAGCCGCCGCAGCGCGTGCGCGTCCTGGCAGACCGCGCCGTCGAAGGCGTCGGCCGCGGGGCCCTCCCATCCCGAGAGGACTCCGGTCGCGACCTCACCGAGCTGCTCCTCCTCGCGGGCGAGGTCACGCGCCGCGGACAGCATCCGCGCGGCGAGCGCCGAGCAGGACGCGGCGTCGCCGGCCGTCGAAGCCCACGGGCCGCTCATGCGCGCCGGCCGAGACCGGCGGCGATGTCCCCGGCGCGCTCGTAGAGCTCCGCGGCGGCATGGAGCTTGCGGGCAGAGTCGTCCAGGCGCTGGGCGACCGTGACGGTCGCGACGGCGACGGCTCGCAGGGTGTGCCGCAGGGCGTCGGCGGTGTCCTCCCGTCCGGGGTCGGCCCACGCGCCGAAGGGGTCGGCGGCCGCCTCGGCGGTCGCGGACAGCGCCGCAGCGGACCGGCGTACCCGCTCCGCGGC
>JALYMU010000042.1 GCA_030773595.1 Actinomycetota bacterium
CGGGCGACGTCGACCCGGTCGTGCGTGCTGGCCACCAGCAGCGGTGTGCGGCCCTGCTCGTCTCGCACCTCCAGCGGCGCGCCGGCTCGCAGCGCCAGCGCGGCCCCGTCGGCATTCCCCTCGGCAGCGGCCTGAAGTAGGGCGGCGCCCGGATCAGCGGGGACCGGGGTATCCAACGCCGCCTGAAGGGTCGCGACGACGGCGTCCTGACCCCGGGCCCGGGCGTGCTCAACCGGCGGGATGCCGTCCCGCACTGGGGCCAGGCGGACGTCGGCACCGCGGGCGACAAGAAGGCGAACGGTGTCGACGTACCGCATGCTGCCGTCGCCGTAGATCACCGCCTCGTGCAACGCGGTGAACCCCGGCCGGTTGACGTGGTCCACCGAAATGCCGGCTCGCAGCAGCCGACCGACGACAGCGGCGTGGCCGCGCTCGGCGGCTCGGATGAGGCCGGTGCCGCTGAAGCGGTCGAGCGCGGTCAGCTCGGCTCCCGCAGCGAGGGTCAGGTCGAGCAAGTCCAGGTATCCCTCGCTGGTCGCGATCAGGTAGGCACTCTGCTCTGTGGAGTCCTTGAAGTTGACGTTCGCCCCTTCCGCGATCAGCTGTTGGGCCCGGGGGACGTCGTTGGTCCAGGCGGCGTCGATCAGGGCGCCGTCCAGAGCCGCCTGCTCCTCCGGTGTTCTTGGCCGCGGTGCTGTCGGGGAACTCGAGGGAGGAGCCGGCGACGTGGAGGGCGAGCTGGCCGTGGTAGCGGCCGACGGCACGTCCGCGGCCGATTGCCCGGAGTCTTGTCTCGCGGCGCAGGCGGCGACGAGCACGAGGAGGATTACTCCTCCCGCGACCATCCGGGCGCGGCGCCGCCGTCCGGACCAGTGTCCTGACTTCGGGCCCCGCCTCATCGAGGCAGGGGCAGGGCGACAACCTCGTAGGGCGGCGTCGCGACCTGCTCGTCGAACTTGCTGTCCACGAGGAGCAGCCGACCGCGCGCCTCCTTGCCCGTCGTGAAGACGCGTGCGGGGTCGGTCGGCACCTCGCGGACCAGCCTGGCCGAGTCGGCGTCGTGGTCGACGCGTAGCGAAGTCAGCACCCGGGAGAAGTTCCGAACGACCATCAGCCGGGACCCGTCCAAGATGAGCCCGTCGGCGTTCGTCAGGTCGACGTCGCCCGTCTCGATCGGCGACACGTGCCCTGTGCACAAGTCGAAACGCCACAGGATGCCGGCATTGCCCTGAGCCACGATGAGCCCGCGACGATCCGGAGCCACGACGATTCCGCCGAGGTTGAAGCCCTCCCGCCGCTCCACGGTGTCGCTGGCATCGACCCACAGCTGGACCCGCCATTCACCGCCCTCACGAGCGACCCGGAAGACCTGCGGCGCGTTGGAGTTGGTGAAGTACGCCGCGCCGTCCGGGCCGATGGTCACGTCATTGAGGAATGCGTCGGGCACGTCGACGGACAGGGCCGCGAGGAGGGTCCCGTCCGGGGCGTAGACCCACAGGTCCGGAAGGTCGGTGTTCAGCCCGTTCGGTCCGCCGGCGATGTAGACCCTGCCGTGTTCGTCGGTGGTGATGCCACGGGCGGTGTTCCGCCCGTCACTGCTCGCGGGCAGCCACTCCTCGGTGACCCCGCTGCGGACGTCCCCGCGGTGGATCTCCCCGCCGGTGATCTCGCTGACGTAGAACAGACGCTCAGCGGGGTCCACGCCGATCCCTTCGAACTTCGAACCGCCCTCGTCCCCCTGGAGGGTGTAGCTGCTGGGGCGGTTCCCGTGTCCTCCGTTCCGCTCGTCGGCGGCGGCCGGCGACGCGGCGATGAGGAACAAGGGCAGCGCCAGCGTGACAGCGGCGGTAGCAGGTACGAGCGGACAGCGCATTGCATCTCCCGGGTCTGGTGGACGTCGACAGCCAGACTCGTCCTGGTGATTCGGTGCGTCATCGGATGAATAGCCATGTTCCGTCCGCCAGGCGGTGTCCCAAAGATGGCCGAACGGATGATGTCCCCCCGACCGCGGGCGACGTAGCGTCAGGAAGTTGTGGACCGGATGAAGCAGCGTCGCGGTGGCGTTCGAGGCATTCTCGCCGACGCAACGCGACTGGACTCCTGGCTGGACATCGCCTTCGTCCTCCTCACGGCGGCCTCCACCGTCCGCTACGTCGACGGACATGGGTTGGCCGACCGAACACCGGTGGTGCTCGTGGGGGCTGCGGTGCTGTTCGCCGGGTATGCATTTCGACGGCGGGTCTCCGGGGCGTGGGCGGCGGCCTGGTGCCTGGTGCTGGTTGCGACCTGGTTCGTCCTGGTCCTGATCGCCCCGTCGTTCTCCTGGATCGCGGTGCCGCTCTCATTCGTGGCGCTGCGCGTTCTCCCCTTCGTGGGGGCAGCTGCGGTGGTGGCGGCCATGACCGGCACGGTGATCGTGGCCTGGACGCTGATGCAAGAGGCGTTCGATCCGACTGTCGTAGCGGGACCGGCTTGCGTGGCGGTGCTCGCAGTCGTCGCCTATCGAGCGCTGGAGCGAGAAGCCGCCATGCGGCGACAACTGCTGCACGAACTGCAGGAGGCCCAGGGCGACCTGGCTGAGGCCCAGCACTCGGCCGGCGTATTCACCGAGCGGGCGCGACTCTCTCGGGAGATCCACGACAGCGTGGCTCAGGGGCTGTCCAGCATCAACCTGCTGCTGCAGGCGGCCGAGCAGTCCTGGACCAGCCGACCCGACGCTGCCCGGAACAACGTGACCCAGGCCGCCGGTACCGCCCGGGAAGGGCTGGAAGAAGTACGACGGGTCGTCCGCGACCTCGCCCCTCCCGGGCTCAGCGGCAGCGGCGGGACGGCACTGGAGACCGCATTGCGCCGAGCCTGCGAACGCGCGGTCCAGGGCACCGGGATCACGCTGACCGTCCAGGTCGACGGCGCACCGGTCCCCGTCCCCGCGGACGTCGCGACGGCCCTGCTACGGACTGCCAGAGGTGCACTGGCCAACGTGGTCGAGCACGCCGATGCGTCGACGGCCGCCGTGTCGCTGACCTACCTTTCGGACGCCGTCTCTTTGGACGTACGCGACGACGGCCGCGGGTTCGGTGTTCACCACCGGGCCGTCCCGGACAGCCGCGGCCGCGGCCTACCGGGGATCCGCAGCCGCGCCGAAGAGTTCGGCGGCACACTGGCCGTTGAGACCGCGCCGGGCGAGGGAACCGCGCTTGCTCTCTGCATTCCCCTGCCTGGATCGCGATGATGGGCGATGACGACATTCGGATCGTGCTCGTCGACGACCACCCCGTTGTCCGGGCAGGGCTCCGCGCGCTCATCGACAGCCAACCCGACCTCGTCATTGTCGGTGAGGCTGCCGACTCGACCGGCGCCGAGGAAGTCGTGCGGAACACCCGACCGCAGGTGGTCCTCATGGACCTCAACCTGGGAACCGGCGACGGCGGTGCTGCCACCACCGTCGCCCTCAGGGCGCTGACCGCAGCCCCGAGAGTCCTGGTGCTTACCACGTACGCGACCGAGGCCGACATCCTGACCGCCCTCGACGCCGGCGCCGCCGGCTATCTGCTGAAGGACGCGCCGGCCGAGGAGCTCTACCGCAGCATCCGCGCCGTCGCCCGCGGCGAAACGGTGCTCGCCTCGGAGGTGGCCGCCATGCTGGTGCGGAGGGTCAGTTCTCCCGAGCCGGCCCTCACCGAACGGGAGGTGCAAATCCTGTCTCTCCTAGCCGACGGGCTCGGCAACCGTGACATGGCCCGCCTGCTCCTCGTGAGCGAGGCGACCGTCAAGTCCCACCTCTCGCACATCTACACCAAGCTCGGAGTCGACACCCGCGCCGGCGCCGTGGCGAGGGCGATCGAGCAGCGGATCATCCGCATCTGACGGCCTTGTGCCGGCAGGCGGGGCCGCCGGCCGAGCCGGCAGCCGTCATGGCCCTTCGCCGACTCGCGCAAAGGTCCCCCGGGAGAGCGATTCGCCCGAGCGGTCTGTGGATCACCGAACCGTCGATGGCCAGGCCGAGTTCGTCTACCGAGCGGACTTCCGAGTTGTGGAGCCGGTCGCCCGAGGAAGGCGCTGTCATACACGCGGGCAGCGGTGATCAGGCCCATGGTGTCTGGCGTCGTGGGTCCGGCTGCCGTCTGGCGAGCTCCGCGCGGGGCAGGACGGTGCGCCGGCCGGCACGAACCTCGATGCCCTTCCTTCTCTCCTCCGTACGGACGACGACTGCCGGGCAGTGCGCACGCCGGGTGACGCTGCGGCTCACGGAGCCAAACGCTTTTGCCCGCACTGTGCCTCGACCACGGGAGCCGACGACGACCAGGGCGGCTCCCTCGGACTCCCGAATCAGCACTCCTGCCGGGTCGCCGCACACGAGTCGTGACTCCACCGGGACATGGAAGAACTGGTGCTCCCAGTGCGAGAGAGCCTGACGTAGCACTGCACGGGCACTCGCCTCGGAGCCGGCGACGGGGCCCGACACCGCCTCGTGGTCGGCGGGGCGGTCAGGGGTCCAGGCGTGAACGGCTGTCACCGGCAGGCCGCGTTGCGCCGCCGCGCGAAAGGCGAAGCCGAGGGCCGCTGTGGACGACGCCGTCCTGTCCACACCTACGACGACCCGCAGCGGCAATAGGTTGCTCCGACTGTCCGGTAGCTGCTTGATGATCACCACGGGGCAGCGTGCGCGCGCGGCGACCCTGCCGAACAGGGAGGACGCAAGCAAGCCTCGAAGGGCGCCGGCATACGGGGCATGGCTCCCAAGAACCAGCAGCTGCGCTCCCGAGCCGGAACTTATGACTGAGGCGACCGTGGGCCCGGACAGCACCTGGGCGGAGATCTCGAGGTCGGGCACTACGGAGGCCGCACGGTTGACCGCCGCCTGCACCACCTCCCGGGCCGCCATGGCGCCGCCCGAGACGTCCGCCAGCGGAACGAGACTCAACGGCTCGACCATCCAGTGGGGGTGGCTCACGTGCACGACCTGGAGCGGGCACCCCCGAGCGGCAGCTTCGGCCGCCGCCCACTCGACAGCATGCCCGCCGGCGTTGTTGCCGATCGCCACGACTACCCGCCCTGCCTGCCCCGTCCTGTGCACAGAGTCACCCACCGTGCGCGGCCGTCGGTGCCGCCGGCCCGGCAGCCGGGATTCCCTGGAACGGTTCCCAGAGCACGACGGGAACCATCATCACTCCGCTTCCGCGAGCCGCTTGAGGTCTACGGATCGAAGCACCAAACCGGCGCTCCGTCCCCACGCCCGGGACGTCGGCCGGGCCCACCGATGGCGGCGAAGTCGGCTCGTCGGCGTGGCGCAGGCAGAGGCGCCAGAACACCCAGACGACTGCAGTGGCCATGGCGAGGGCGAGCGCAGCGACCGCCACGCCGGCGAGAAGCAGGAAAGCGATGGCGCAACCAAGCATCGCGACCAGGCCTATGCGGGTGAGCCTGCCCGCCCGACCCAACAGCCCGCGCGATTCAGCACGGAGCCTTGCCGGCCCCGGACTCCTCGTCGCGAAGCAGCGCTCCATTTCCTCGAGGACACGCTGCTCGTGGTCACTGAGCACGACCCACCTCCGGAGGTGGCCCCGGCCCCGCAGCCCTACTGCGGAGCATTGATAGAAGTATCGTAACACGATACGTTGGCCTTGTGACAAGGTTCGATCGCGAGGCTCGAGGAGAGCCGTCGAGCGCCTCAGCTGGGAGCACGGGGCCGGTCGATCCCCTGACCAAACGGGACTTCGAAGCGCTGGCCCGTTTCCGATTCGGTATTCGGCGCTACCTACGCTTCAGCGAGGAGACGGTGCGCCGTCACGGCGTCACTCCCCAGCAATACCAGCTCATGCTGGCGCTGAAGGGCTTCCCGGACCGGGACTGGGCGCTGGTGCGGGAACTCGCCGATCGACTCCAACTCCGTCACCACAGCGTGGTCGAACTGATCGACCGGGCACAGAACCAAGGGCTCGTGGAGCGGACGACGGACCCCGACGACGCACGCGCCGTCCGGGTGGTCCTCACCGACGAGGGTGAGCATCTCCTCGGCCGGCTCGGCGCCCTCCACCGGGACGAGCTCCGCCGCATGGACGGCCTCCTCGCCCTTCCGCGCTGGCACGCGAGCGAGTGACGGGCGGCTCCCTGACGGCTGCAGCGCACTCCTAGACCCGGGCGCCGGCGCGCCGTTCGCTATGGCGCAGTCCGCCTCTGATCGAGACTGATTCACAACAGTTTCTGCCCGACTGTGTAGCCAGCCGCCGGTCCCTCGCTCGCCCCTGGCTGCCACCTGCGTCAGTCACGAGGCCGTCGGCCCAATCTGGGCCTGTGCCAGCGGCCGACAGTCGATCCGGGTGGCGCCTGAAGTCAGGGCGCTTCTTGCTCGACGCCGGTCACCGCTCGGCCGGCAGCGGCCCATCGGGCCACTGGAGCAGCCGGGCACCGAGCACGGCCACGTGCAGCGAGAACCGCTGCTCCGGTAGCGCGACGCTGTACCCGGTCCGCTCGGCGACCCGGGCGAGCCGGTAGGTAACGGTTCGGACCGAGACGTGGAGCCGGCGGGCAGCCTCCGTCGCAACGTCGCCGGCATCGAAGTAGGCCTGAAGGGCGTCCAACAGCACTCGGGCACCCCCGCGGACCCCGTTCAGCGGTCCGAGGACACCTGCAACTAGGTCAGCTATGGCCTCTTGGTCCCTCGCCAGCACGCGGAAGACCAGCAGGTCCCCTGGATGCACCACGTCGGCGTCAAGGTTCAGGCGATCAGCGAACGCAAGCGCCTCGCGAGCCTCCTCATAGCTGCGCGGTACGCCCCACACGCCCGGAAACGCCCGTCCGGCGGCCACTCGCCACCGGCCGCTGATCCGCAGCCGCTGCAGGTCCTGGTGCAACACGGCACCGACGTCGGCGCCGTGTGGGGCGGTTCCCGGGGGCGTTGCCGCGCTGGGAATGACGACGACCACCCGGCCGTCCTTGCTCGCGACGAGCACTTCCCGGTCACCGAACCGGTCGACCACGGCCCGTTCCAGCGCGATCGCCGCCCGGTCGACCGCACCGTCGGGATCGCGCGGAGCGATCAGCGCCACATGGTGCGGCGTAGCCAGGTCGATGCCGAACGGTTCGGCGCGCTCCACCATCCGGGAGACGGCGGCGTCGCCGCGCAGCAGGTCGTCGACGAACTCGCGTCGCAGCGCCTCCTCGCGGCGGATCCTGTCCCGCCGTTCCGACTGGTGGCCGTCGACCAGCACGCCGACCGCGTCGTCCAGCACGCGCAGGACCGCCTCGGCCGCGCGACGGACCTTCTCCGGGTCGCTGGAACGCACCACCACAGGAAGTTGGCGCCACAGTCGCCACGCCGCAGACAGGTACAGGTCGACCGCGCGGCGGGCGCCCACACCCTGTGCGGCGGCGCGACGACCGAGCTCCCGGACGGCGTCCAGCTCCCACGGGTCTGGACGGCGGCCGTGGATGGCGGCGTCGGCCAGCAGCGGCAGGTACTCGCCGAGCAACTCCGGCGGCGCCTTACTCGCGGTCGCCGCCGCCGCCCTCACCGCGGCCAGCCAGTCGTCGGATGCCGGCGCAGTCGGCCCGCCGGTTCGCGCGGGGTCTTCGTTCCAGGTCATGGTGCCTCCTCACGCCATTGCTGACGATCGGCAACCGCAGCTTGCCGCATCTGACCGACCGAGCCCGTGGCTGGACTCCTCGCGGAGCGGGAGAGTGGCGAGCAACGAGGAGGTGCGGAGCGTGCTGAGCGATTACGAGAAGCGAGTGCTGGACGACGTTCAGCGGTTCTGGGCAGAGACGGCCGAAGAGCCCGTCGCGCCGGTAGAGCTGTGGCCTCACCGGGGGGAACGGGCGTTGGACGCGCTGATCGACATGCCCGCCCCGGTCGTCGCGCCGTCTGGATCGTGTTCATGCTGGTGCTCTTCGGCGCGCCGGTCGCCGGGCTCGCGCTGGGCGCCGCGACCGCGGCTGGGTGGGCGTTGCGGCGGAGCGAGCCGCATCTGCGCCGAAACGACGCAGCGACCACGTTGCCGGAGCTAGGAGAGGTCGGCGCAGCCGACGGAAGAGCATGCCGCCAGCCACGGGAGCCCGGTCCGCGTTGACGCCGCGCGCCTCGTTCGACCGGTGGCGGCTCAGCGCTGACCGTCATGCACGTTGGAAAAGGAAGGCCGCGGCGGCCACACCGAAGGCGACGATGAAGCTGCGCAGCGGTCGAGCCGGTACCCGGGTGGCGACCGTGGCGCGGGCCACGCCTCCGAGCAGGCTGGCCGGCGCGCACACGACCAGGTAGGGCCAGGCCACGGGGCCGAACACGCTGAAGAGGACCGCGGCGACCGTGGCGGTGACCAGCGAAAGCACCGTCTTGAGCGCGTTGGCCAGGTGCAGATCGCCCAAGCCCATGCCGAGCACGCCGAGCAGGACCACTCCCAGGGCGCCGCCGAAGTAGCCGCCGTAGACGGTCGCAGTGAAAACGACGACGGGCATCCACGATGGATCCTGGCCGCGACTGGCGGCAGGCGACAGGCGCCGAGCCAGGGCAGGCTGCACCGCCAGCAGCAGGCTGGCCAGCAGCACGAAGACGGGCACCGCGATGTCGAAGGCGTCGGACGGGGTGGTCAGCAGCAGCACGCTGCCGGTCGCGCCGCCGGCCAGCGCGGCCACCGAGAGCGTGACGATGCGCCGCCGGTGCCCGGCCAATTGGCGGCGAAAGCCCACGACGCCGCCAAGGTAGCCGGGCCACTGGGTGACCGAGTTGGTCACGTTGGCCGACACCGTCGGCAGCCCCAGGCCGATCAGCGTCGGGAACAGCACCAGCGATCCGCCGCCGGCGACCGAGTTGATGACGCCGGCGACGGCGGCGACCGCCGCCGCGATGCTGAGGTCGGCCCCGGTAACGGCGGTGGTCACGACGGACCGGCTGGCGACCGGTGGCCGTTTAGCAGTGGCACGTCGGCGGTGGCGGGCGAGGCGGGTGCCCAGCGACGGCTGTGGTCGGCGGGGTCGGCGTCGGTGGCGATCGCCTCCAGCCGCGCCAGATCAGCCCGATGCAGACCAGGCGTACTGCGCAGCGCCTCGAGCAGCAGGTCGATCTGACGGCGCAGCGCCGGCACGTGCTCCGAGCGGCCGGCCGCCTCGACATGCGCGATCAGCATGCGCGCCACCCGCAGCAGCGCGGCGGCGACCTGCGGCTGCCCCGGCGCGGCGTGCCGCAGCTGGTCGAAGCCGTGCGCGATGAGCTCATCGCCGCTCAGGGCCCAAGGCCGCAGCAGCAGCCGCCCGCCGGGTCCCGCGACCGCGTCGGCTGGGTCGGGGACGATCAGCAGCCGGCGCAGCAGGCTGCCCACCTGCAGGGTGACCTCAACGGCCGTGGTCGGGTCGTTGATCGCCGCGCTCAAGGCGCGCAGCCCGATGTCGACCAGCTGTCGCAGCGCGAAGTCCACGTCGCACTGCATGGTCCGGGTGTCGGAGACGAACACCGCGGCCGACAGCCGGCGCAGCACCCGCGCATCAGCCGGCGCCGGCCACACGGCGATCAGCGGCTCGCCGGCGTGTACGTAGGCACCCGGACGGGTCTCCAGTCGCACGGAAGTGCCGGGTCCGACTGCGGCCAGCAGCCGATCGGTCGGCGCCTGGGTGACCCAGCCGTCGCGCGTCGCCGGCACGGTGACCGAGGGCTGACA
>JALYMU010000043.1 GCA_030773595.1 Actinomycetota bacterium
GCCGACCGCCCCGCCGTGCTGCGCGCTTCGCCTGACTTACTGGACGTACCAGCCGTAGACGTCCACGCTGACGTGCGTGTCGCCCGTGGCGTTGTAGACGCTCACCTTGCCTCCGCTGCCGAGCTTGCCCACCGTGTGGTTGCTGACCGACTTGGTCTTCGGGAAGCGGACGTCCTGCACGGCCGGACGCGCTGCGCCGGACGGGAAGGAGGTCAGGTAGCCCCCGGTCGTACCGGCGGAGGCCGTGAGGTTGTACACGACGGCCACGGGAGCGGGCACGGCCGTGGCGGCGGGTACGCCGCCGACACCGGTCAGCTGCACGTCACGGGTCAACCCCGCGGTCCACGGCGTCTCGGGTGCCGGGCCACCGACCCTCGAGTCCGCCACCCTGACCGGGTTCGCCGCGGGGACGAAGTACGCGCCCGACGCCGGGCCGGTGGCGCTGGTGTACCAGCCCGTGACGTCGACCGCCAGGTGCGCGGCCTGAGACGTGTAGACACGGACGGTGCCGTCCGCGCCAACCGGTACGACGGCTCGGTTGGCCACCGCCTGGGCTGCGGCGTAGTGCAGGTTCGCCGTGGCCGGCCGGATGGCGCCGCCCGCGAACGCGACGGCGTTGCCGGCCGCGGTAGAGCCGCTCGCCGCCAGGTTCAGGACGATCGCGGAGACACCCGACGTCGGGACGCCACCGACTCCGAGGACCTTCACCGTGGTTGTCGACCCCGCTGCGGGCTTCGTGCTCGTGGCGGTGTTGAGCAGGGACGCTGGCTGCAGCGGCGTGTAACGCCCCTCGTTGCTCTTTGCCGCGTCGGCTGCCGTCGTGAAGCGGCCGAGCACGTCGACGAGGAGGTGCGCCGTCCCCGCCGAGTTGTTGGCGACGACGACGCGCCCGGTGGAAGGGAGCCCGATCTGCACCATCGCAGGCACGGTCTGCGCCCCCGAGAAGGACAACAGGGGGGTGGCGGGCTTCGTCTTGCCCTCCTGGTAGACCGTGAACGTCCCGGCCGCCGCCGGGTTGGTGACGGTCACATTGAGCGTGACCGCCCCGACACCAGTGGTCGGCACGCCGCCCTTACCGGTGACCTGCACGATGCGCGTGCTGTTGGCTGCGATGGCGGTCCCACCCAGCCCCGTCGTCGTGTTCACGATGCGCGCGGGCGTCATGGACCGGTAGGTCATGCCGGGTGCGGTGACGGTCGCAGTGCCCACGGTCAGCGACCATGGTGCCGACGTAGCCAGCACCGCGTTGCTGCCGTCGAGCGCCGAGACGCGCCAGTAGTACGTGCCGGCGGCGTACACCGCCGTCGGCGCCCACGCCAGCGACGCCGTGTCGACCCGCTCCTTGATCGTGCTGAACGACGAGCTCGAGCTGCTCTCGAAGCGGTACATGGACGCGCCCGGCGTCGCGTTCCATGCGAAGAGCATGTCCGCGGCCGCCACCGCCGCTCCGGACGTCGGCGAGCTGAGCGTCGGAGCAGTGGCCCTTACGGTGAAAACGAGAGGTGCGGCCGGGGAGCCCTCGTGCCACGGACCGGGACGGGCGTCCGCGTCGAGCCGCCGCAAGCGCCAGGCGTAGGTCCCTGGTGCAAGCGACGTCGTTGCCGCGTAGGCGGACTGGTCGGTCTTGGCCGTGACCACACGGTTGATGCTCGCGTAATTGCTGTCGGTCGAGATCGGGTCGGCCAGGGCGTTTCGGTAAATCTCAACTTCGTACTGCGCGGCGTACGGCTGCGGAGACCACGCAAAGGACGGGGCGCCATTAACCGTCGCGCGCGAGGCGGGGGAGACCGGCCGCGGAGCGGGTGAGCTCTTGCGCAGGACGTACGTCGGGCTCCACGTCAGTGCGTTCGCGCTCCCGTCGACGGCCTGGACCCGCCAGTAGACAGGGCCTTCGGGGTAGGTCTTGGTCGCCGCGGTGTAGGTCGTCTGGTCGACCTCGACGGAGTCGAGGAGGGTGGAGAAGTCGCTGGCGGCCGACACCTGCACGCGATAGGTCTTGGCCTCCTGCTCCGAGACGACACCCGCCTTGCGCCCGGTGGTCGCAAGGTAGTCGTCCCAGCAGAAAGTGACCTGGTCCGGGACGACCACGGCGGGCTCGTCCGGCCGAGCGGGCGTGACGCATGGCTCAAGCGGCCACCCGGACGGTGGCGGGGTCGAGGAGCCGGCGGAGATGCCGACGATGGCGCTGGACCGCTTGAGGAAGGTCTCGTCGAAGTTGAAGTCCTTGCCGGGGTCGCCGAGCGGCCCGCACGCCTTCAACGCGATGCACGGCCGTGCGTACCAGTAGAACGTCTCGCCGGCCTGGCTGTCCTTGAGTGACTCCCTCGGGGTGAGGGTCGGCGCGACGGTGGCGTAGGTGCGCACGACGTTGGTGTGGGCCGCGTCAGTGGTGACGTAGACGTAGTAAAAGCCGGCGTTCGGCACGGCGTCCCACGACAGCGTCGGTGTGTCGCTCGCGGTGCACGAACCTTCGCCGACGCGGCCGGTGGAGCAGCTGACCGCCGGACTGGAGGTCGCCGAGTCCCAGCCGGACTCGACCCGGTGTCCCTCGGCATGCGGCATCGGAAGGATGACGTACTCCGCCAGGCTCGACGCTACCGTCCCGCTCGGAGTAAGTGCCTTCACGTACCACGTGTAGGTTCCTGGCGTGAGCATCGCGATCGTGTTGCTGGTGTCGGCGACGTACGTGGTCGCGGGATAGGCGTAGCTGCCGCTGTTGCTGGCTGTGTTGCCGTAGCCGAGCTGGTAGTAGGTGTCGGAGCCCGGGGTTGAGAACCACACCTGGTAGGAGGTCGCCCCCGAGACGGGGTCCCAGGACAGCGACGGCATGCGGGAGTCCGCGACCGGCGTTGCCGTGAGGTTGTCCGGCACGGCTCCCCCAGCGGCTGCGTCCGTCAGGCTGAAGGAGCGGTCCGGCCCGGCGTACTGACGTCCGTCGTGGGTGTTGGCATAGACCCGCCACGTGAAGGGGCCGTCCGTTGCGACCAGCTTGCGCGGTGGCGTGAAGGACAGGGCGAGTGTCGTCACGTCGGAGACGGTCCGGGCGAGGCGGCTCGTGATGACGACCCGGTAGCTCGTGACGTTGGGTACGGCCGACCAGGACAACGTCGGGACGGTGACGGTCGCACCGTCCGCCGGCTCGAGCAGGCGCAGTCCGCCGGTGCCCGAGCCGAACGGCGTGTAGGTGAAGCTGCGGATCTCCGAGAACACACCGACGACACCGCTCGGGTTGTCGATGCCGCGAACGCGCCAGTAGTAGGGGATGCCGACCTTGGGCTGACTCGGCTCACGGGACTGACCGGTGCCGGACGTCGTGCAGTCGAGGTCCATTCCCGACGTGACAGACCCGAGCGACTGGCTCACCGTCATCTGCGGCGAGAACACCGTGTGGTTCGTGAAGCACTTGAGGTACGTGCCTGGCGTGAAGTTGACGTCGGTACCGAGGTCGAGCTCGTACCGGTCGGCGTACTTCACCGGCGTCCAGCGGAACGTCGGTCCCTGCTCGACCGTCGGGCCGCTGCCGGGCGAGACGAGGGTCGGTCGCTGTGACCACGCCCGGCGGAACGTGCGCGGCTGCTCGGACCAGTCGCCGTAGGCGCCGCTGGCGTCCCGGGCACGCACCCGCCACCAGTACGACCCGTTCGCGATGGTCATGGCAGGGGACCACCTCGTGCCCTTGACGCCCTGGACGTCGATCGTGTTGTTCGTGAAGTCGGTGTTCGGGCTGATCTGGACGTGGTAGGTCTCCGCGCCCGCCACGGGGCCCCACGCGAGCACGACGTCGTCCAGAGGCTGAACGTCGGTGTTCGGGGGGTAGGAGGGAACCGGTGCGTCGACCGGGCCGGTGGAGTAGGTGCGGGTCTCCGAGAAGGACGTGACCAACCGGTCCCTCGTCACGCCCTGGACTCGCCAGTAGTAGAGCTGGTTCGCAGGCTGCGGGGTCGACAGCACGAACGAGGTGTTGCTGGTGGTGTACGACGCGGCGCTGACGAAGTTGGGGGCGTCGTCGACCTGGAGGGTGTAGCTGCTGACTCCAGGCAGAGACGACCAGGAGAACACCGGAGGCTTCTCGGGAAAGGGAAGCTGCTCCCCGTCGGCGGGCGTCAACGGCGTGGGGCCGGCGAAGGCGTTGCGGGTGAACGTCGTCTCGGCCCACTCGCTCGAGACGCCGGCGGAGTCGACGGCGGCGACCCGCCAGTACAGCGGCCCGGCGGGCAGGTTCGACTTCGGCGTGGCCCGCGTCAGTGCCGTCGTCACGCTGAACGCGAGCGTCGTGTATCCGGCGTCTGTGGAGACCTGAACGGAGTACTTCGCCGCCCCGGTGACGGGGCGCCACGACAGCACGGGGTTTGCGCTGACCGCGGTGCCGGTCGAGGGAGACAGACCGGTTGGCGCGGTCACTGCAGCGCTCGCCCGCGCCGGTGCGATGACCGCCAGCATGGTCGACACCATGGCCGCGGCGAGCAGCACGCGGCTGGAGCGCGTGAGGAACAACAGCACGGAGGACCCCCAGAAATTCGGCACGGCCGCGAACGTACGGTCATGGCGCGACGCTCCGCAGTGGATCGACCTGGACTCGACCGACCGGGCCGCCAGTTGTGTCCGAACGGATGAGGGCGAGGGATCACGGACAAACACCGGACGCCGACGAGCTACGGCTGCCACGTCACCCGGCCGCCGCACGGAGCCCGGGCGGCCGGCTCCCCGGCCTCAGTCCTCGGCGGTCCTCGGAGGGACGTCCCACCATGCGTGCTTCCTCCGCCGCCTCCAGCCACGTCCGAAGAGCACCCGCGCCGAACGCCGGGGAAGTCCACGTCCCGTCGAGGTGAACCAGGCGGGTGCCCGGCTGCTCGAGCCAGCGAAGGACGCACTCGGTCTCCTCCGCCGTGGCCGCCGGTGTCGGCCCCGGCCCCGGGACCACCGTGTCGGCCGTCGCCCGCAGTGCGTCGACCGCCGGCCGCGGGTCGACCCCCCGGGCGACGACGGTCGTGCCACTGAGGCGGCCGTGGCGAACGAGAACGACCTCCCACCCGCCGCTGGCCGTGGGACGCGCCGCGACCAGCTCTGCGCACGCGCTCAGCCCAGCGAGTCGCTGCATCCGCGCCACGACGCGCACGAACGCGCTGAGGCGGTCCCGGTGTGCGGCGGCGTCCTCGTATCGCTCCGCGCCGGCGAGCGCCTCGATGCGGCGCAGCAGCGTTGACACCACGGCCCGGGCATCGCCGGCGATGGCCCGGACGGCTCGGGCGACGAGACGCGCGTAGTCCTCGACGCTCTGGCGTCCCTCGCAGGGCGCCCCGCACCGCCCCATGCCCGCCAGTGCGCACGCCGTGCCGCCGCGCGGGTGTGCCGCGATGCGCTGTGTGCACTGCCGAAGCGGCACGGCCTCGTGCAGTGCCGTCATCGCCGCCTCGGCAAGCCGTCGTGACCCGATCGGCCCGAGGTAGGTGCAGCCGTCGTCACGCACGTCACGAACCACGGACAGCCGCGGAAACGCCTCGGAGGTCACCTTCACCCAGAGTGCGCGCTCGGGGAACCGTGAGCGCCGGTTGTAGGGGGGTTTGTGCTCCGCGATCAGGCGGAGCTCACGCACTTCGGCCTCGAGCGACGTGGCGCACACGATCGGGACGACCGATTCCGCGAGACCGACCATCTCCGCCATCCGGCTGCGGGTCTCGGATGCCGTGAAATAGGTCCTCACACGCGTGCGGATGTCCTTGGATCGGCCGACGTAGAGGGCGCGGCCCCGCCCGTCCCGGAAGACATAGACACCGGGCGCGTGCGGCAGGCCGTCGGCGAGATGGCGCTTGCGCCGCTGCTCCACCGAGACCCGAGACGTGAAGGTGGGGAGCTCGTCGAGTGAGTGGACACCGAGGCCGCCCACCCGCTCCAGGAGACCGTGCAGGACGTCCACCGTCGCGCGGGCGTCGGACAGCGCGCGGTGATCGGGTGTCGTCCCGGATCGGAACACGGCAGCCAAGGTGGCCAACTTGCAGTTCGGCGCCTCGTCGCGGGTGAGCACCTGGCGCGCCAGCCGTGCCGTGTCGACGACCCGGAACCCCGGCCACCCCCGTGCCGTCGCCTCGCACGCGGCCCGGAGGAAGCCGACGTCGAACGGGGCGTTGTGGGCGACGAGGACCGCGTCGGGGCCGCAGAAGTCGAGAAAGGCCGGAAGGGCGTTCGTCAGCGGAGGGGCCGTCTCGACCATCGCGTCGGTGATGCCGGTGAGCACCGCGATGAACGGCGGGATCGGCTCGCCCGGATTCACCAACGTCTGGAACTCCGAGACGACCTCGCCGCCGTGGACCTTGACCGCTCCAATCTCCGTGATGTGGGCGGAAGCCGGTGAGCCGCCGGTGGTCTCGAGGTCGACGACGACGAATGTCACGTCGCGGAGCGGGGTCCCCAGCTCGTCGAAGGACGCCTGACGAGGAAGGCAGGAAGCCGGAGTTACCGCGGTCGCGCTCATGGGCGAGGACGGTAGGGGCGACCTCCGACAGAACTGCGACGGCGCACCGCGGCGCCTCGAGCGGACATCCTGCGGGAGCGGGGCGACGTACGCTCCCCACAGGACGACCGCGTGTCTGCGGTCGCGGGCCCGTCGAGGAGGACCAGTGAGCCCTTCGCCGGGGCCCGGCGCACCCGGACCGCCGATATGACCGGCAACCCTGACGTCCGAGCGCGCGGCGCGACGACCGCGGCAGGGGCCCCGCCCGTCTGCGGGACCGCGGGGCGTGGCGCCGCACCCGACGCGGCATGCTCGCAGGCGGTGTCGTCTCCGGTCGCCGATGAGGTCGCCGACCCGGCGACGGTCAACTCCGCCGCATCCGACGGTGCCACGAGCGCCGTACCGCCGTCCGACGGTCCGGCACCGACCGTCCTGCACGAGCCGCTGCCGGACGCCGTCCGCGCGCGGCTCGTGGCACTCGCCGCGGTCGCGCTGGGCGATCTGTCCCCTGACGCGGTGCCGGCATCCGTGCGCCCGTTCCGGCGCTTCACTGCGGCCAAGCGCATCAGGCACGCCGCGACGCCGCTCGCGGCGGCGCTCGAGAGCGACGCCGCGTTCCGGCACCGGGTCGGGGCGCGGCTACGCGCCGAGCTGCCCGAGCTGACCGAGACACTGGAGGCGGGCGCCCTCCCCGCCGCGGCGGACCCGCTCGATGTCGCGGTGGCCGCCTACGTATTGCGTTTCCCGGGCTGGGACGAGGTCGCGGAAGCGGCCGTCCGTGACGTCCGGAGAAGTGCCGAGGCGGCCTCGACGGTGGAGACGGCCGCCACGGTCGTCCGGCTGCGTGAGGAGATGGCTCAGACGCGGACCGCTGCGCGTGCCGACGCGGAGAAGTGGCGGGCCGAGCTGCGCGCCGCAAAGGAGGAGATCACGGGCCTCCGGCACAAGCTGCGCGACGCCCGGGACACGGCAAGGACGGCAACGTCGGCAGCCGCGCAAGCCGAAGCCGCCGCGACTCAGCAGCGCGCGGCCGCCTCTGCAGCGGTGTCCGGCGTCGAAGCGGAGAATCGTCGGTTGCGGAGCAAGCTCAGCGAGGTGGAAGCAGCACTGGAGGCCGCCCGTCGCAGCGTGCGAGCCGGTCGCAGCCTGGACGACGCTCGGTTGCGCCTGCTCGTCGACACGGTCGTCGACGCCGCTCAGGGACTACGGCGGGAGCTCGCGCTGCCGCCGACGGACGTGCGTCCGGCCGACGCCGTCTCCGCGCGGCGTCCGTCATCCACGGCGCTCGACGCCGTGGCCGAGCGGGCGAGAGGCGGGGACGCCAGCGCCGAGCTGGACCAACTGCTGGCGCTCCCGCAGGTGCATCTCGTCGTCGACGGCTACAACGTCACGATGACCGGCTACGGCGCCCTGCCGCTGGAGGCACAGCGCCAAAGGCTGCTGACCGGTCTCGCCGCGCTGGCGGCACGGTGCGGCGCGGAGGTCACGGTGTGCTTCGACGGCGCAGCTCTGGACGGGCCGGTGGTCGTGGCGGCGCCCCGGGGCGTACGTATCCTCTTCAGCGAGCCGGGAGAGACGGCGGACGAGCTGATCGGCCGTCTCGTCGCCAACGAACCCGCCGGCCGTCCCGTCGTGGTCGTGTCCAGCGATCGAGAGGTCGCGGACGGTGCCCGCGCCAGCGGCGCGCGCGCGCTGCCGTCGGCCATGCTCCTGCGCCGGCTCGAACGTGGCTGAGGGATTCTGTCGGATGCCCGCCGTAGCGTCACCGCCGACCGAACGGACATCGGCCCGAGGGGGCACAATGATCATTGATTGCGGGACGTGCGAGGTGCGCGACCTGGCGTGCGGCGACTGCGTCGTGACCGTCCTCCTGGGCGCACCGCCAGGGGGCGTAGAGCTCGACGCTTCCGAGCGTGACGCCATCGAGGCGCTGGCCGGATCCGGGATGGTGCCGCCGTTGCGGCTCGT
Organism: Actinomycetota bacterium; assembly: GCA_030773595.1. Taxonomy (GTDB): domain Bacteria; phylum Actinomycetota; class Actinomycetes; order JALYMU01; family JALYMU01; genus JALYMU01. The sequence continues at coordinate 8,417 of JALYMU010000043.1, forward strand.
GCCGTCCAGCTCGCCCGCGGGTCCGAGCCACTCCGGCGCCCAGGCGGCGAGAGACGCCAACGGAGACCGAGGGGTACGGCGACCAGAGCCCGCCGCGCAGCCAGGCGCGCGCGCGGTCGGGCAGTGAGCCCTACCGCTCGCAGCGCCGGCCAGCGCCCACGGCGGCCGGACGCGGTGGCGAGCGGCGGCGGCCGTCTGGTCGCAGTGCCTCCGGAGGCTCCTAGCATGAGGACGTGCCGAGCGACGTGACCCACTCCCGCTGGGTGCGGCCTCGCGTGATCCGGCACCGGGTCTCGTCCGGCGAGGACTCGTCGTGTCGCCGTCGCCGTCGCATGGTCGGCGTGGGGCTTGCTGTGGCGGTCGGACTGGCAGGCTCCGGTTGCTCATCCGCAGCGACCTCAGCGCGGGCCGTGTCGCCCTCCACACCGGTGTCCTCGCAGCAGTACACACCAGCCGCCACGACACCGGAACGCTTCGCACGCGAGCCCTCCACCTCGGCCGATTTGCCCCAGCAGCGGTCCAGGGCAGGCGTTCGGGCGCAGCTTTCGACACCGGCGACCGTCGTCCGCTCCTACGAGAGCGGACGAGGGACGTTGCGCGCGCCTCCACGGCAGCAGGTGAGCGACCTGCTCGCGCGTCGCGCCTCCGCCGTGCGGCAGCGGGACGCCGCCGCGTTCCGCGCCACCATCGACGCACGAGATCGTGACTTCTCCGCCGCTCAGGACGTCCTCTTCCGCAACTTGCTCGGCCTGCCTCTGGCCGAGTGGCGTTACGGAAGCGTGAGCGACGTCCGACCGCTGTCCACCAGCGGCGCGTCCACCAGCGATGCCGCGTTCGAGGTCGACGCCGACCTCGTCTACCGGCTTGACCCGTTCGACGAGCGACCCGTCCACAGCCCGCGTCGACTCACCCTGCTGCATCGCGGCGGCGCATGGGTCCTCGGCGCCGAGGAGATCGTCCCCGACCTGGGGATGGTCCCCGAGGTCTGGGAGCTCGGACGCGTCACCGTCGCCCGTGGCCGCCGTAGTCTCGTCGTCCTGCGACCGGTCGAAGGGCGCTCGGCCGGCTCGTTCGTGTCCGAGGCGGACCGTGCCGTCTCGCAGGTGAGCTCGGTGTGGGGCGAGGGCGTTCCCGTGGTCGTGGTCGTCCCGGCCAGCCAGGACGAGGCCGTGCGCCTCCTCCGCGACGACCGCCCGCTGGACGCGGTCGCAGCCGTCACAACGGGCAGACCATTGGTTCGCCACGGCCGCGGGCTGGACCGCGCCCTCCGACCGACGAACGTGTCGTCGTCAACCCGAGGGCCTTCGACACGCTCACGCCGACGGGTCGCGCCGTGGTCCTGACCCACGAGGCCACCCACGTCGCCGTCCGCGCGTCCTCGGGCCCCGTCCCGATGTGGCTCTCCGAGGGCTTCGCCGACTACGTCGCCCTTCGTGGCCGGGGGCTCGCCGTGGCGAGCGCAGCGCCGACCGCGATGCGCCACGTGCGCCGGCACGGGCCACCTCCCGTGCTGCCGCGAGACCGGGACTTCGTCAGCGGCGGTGCCAACGGCGCCGCGGCGTACGAGCTGTCGTGGCTTGCATGCCGACTCCTCGCGCAGCGGTACGGCGAACCTGCGCTCGTCCGCTTCTACCGCACCGCTGCGGTGACGGACCGTGGACGGGGCGCCGCCGGTGGCGGACAGCGCGCGACCGTCGGCCGACGTCCCGCGATCGGCCGCGGACAGCGCGCCGCGGACGGCGGTCGGAGCGCCCCCGACGGCGGCGTGAGCCTGCGTCGCGCCTTCCGCGAGCTCGGCACGACCCAGCAGGCGTTTCTCCGGCAGTGGCGAACCGAGTTGGACACGCTTAGGCGAGGGACGCCATGACCTCCGGTGCCGCACAGACAGCGCTGCGGACCCCGGCTGTTCTTGCTGCGATCCTCGCCGCGCTCGTCCTGAGTGCTGCCCTGCTCACCGTGATAGTCACGACGACGCCGTGGCATCCGCTTCCTCGAGCAGCGGCGACATCGGCTGAGCCCGCTGATCCGGGGCGCGACTTCAGCGAGGAAGAGCGGCGCCGCGAGGACGCCTACCACCGTGAGGTCCGCCCGCCCGCGTACGCCGGCCTCATCGTGGGACTCGCGCTGGCGGCGCTGCTCGGGCTCACGCCGCTGGGTGCGCGGCTCATCGCCGCCGCGGCAGTCCCGCTCGGCGGTGGGTGGGCAGCCCGCGTCGTGATGGGGACCGTGGTCCTGTCCGCGGTCGGCCGGCTCGTCGTTATCCCGCTCGACGCCCGCGTCGAGTCGGTCCGGCGCGCGTACGGGCTCTCGACACGGTCATGGGCGGGATGGGCCGCCGACCTCGCCAAAGGGTGGCTGCTTGCGACGGGGCTGACGCTGCTCGCCCTGCTGGCCCTCTACGCGCTCATGCGCGCCGTTCCCCGCTGGTGGTGGCTCCCCGCCGCCCTGGGCGGCGCCTCGCTGGTCGTCACGGTGTCCTTCGCCTATCCGCTCGTCGTCGAGCCCGTGTTCAACTCCTTCCGCCCCATGTCGGAGGGACCGCTGCGCACGTCACTGCTTCGTCTCGCCGAGGACGACGAGGTCCCCGTCCGTGAGGTCCTGGTCGCCGACGCGTCCCGCCGTACCACCGCGCTCAACGCCTATGTGTCCGGCTTCGGCGCCACGCGCCGCATCGTCGTCTACGACACGATGCTCGACCGGGCGAGTCCTGACGAGGTGCGGCTGGTCGTCGCCCACGAGCTCGCGCACGCCAAGCGGAACGACGTCCTGCACGGCACGCTAACCGGTGCGCTCGGGTTGGCGGCGGGCGTCTGCGTGATATACGTCGGGCTGCAACTGCGGCCGCTTCTGCACCGAGCGGGCGTCGACACCGCAGCGGAAGCGGACCCGAGGTCCATCGCGCTCGTGCTGCTCCTCGTGACGGTCCTGTCAACGTTGACCGGGCCGCTGCAGATGCTGGTCTCCCGGCGAGTCGAGGCGCGAGCCGACGTCCACGCGCTCGACCTGACCGGCGACCCGGCGTCATTCGCGGCGATGCAGCGTCGCCTCAGCCTGAGCAATCTCTCCGACCTCGACCCGTCGCCCGTCGTGTTCGGCTTGTTCGCCTCCCACCCAGCAGCTCCGCAACGGATCGCGCTCGCGCGGCAATGGGCTCGGATCCACGGCGTCGAGGACCCTCCGCCACTCGCTCCGTAAGGTCGCCCGGTGACCTCCCGGACCCTCATCGTGACGAACGACTTCCCGCCCCGACAGGGCGGGATCGAGTCGTTCGTCGCGGCGCTGGCCGAGCGGATGCGCACTGACCGCGTCGTCGTCTACACCTCGTCCAGCGAGGGTGACCGCCGGTACGACGACGCGCTGCCGTTTCCGGTCTACCGTGACCGAGCGACGACGCTGCTGCCGACAATGCGTGTCGGCTTCCACGCCGAGCGGCTGCTGCGCGAGCACGGGTGCACGTCGGTGCTGTTCGGGGCGAGCGCTCCGCTCGGCTTGCTCGCGGGGCGGCTGCGGGCGGCCGGGGCGCGACGGATCGTGGCGCTCACCCACGGGCACGAGACGTGGTGGGCACGGCTGCCCGGCACGCGTCAGGCGTTGCGGCGGATCGGCGACGAGTGCGACACGCTGACCTATCTCGGCGAGTACACCCGGCGTGCCATCGCCACGGCGCTCTCGCCTACGGCGGCGCAGCGCATGGTCCGGCTGCCGCCCGGCGTCGACCCGGAGGTCTTCCGGCCTGGGGTGGGCGGCGAGGCGGTCCGCGCGTCGCTGGGTATCGGCGAGGACCGTCCCGTCGTCGCCTGCGTTGCGCGGCTCAAGCCACGCAAGGGCCAGGACGTGCTGATCAGGGCCCTTCCGCAGGTCAGGGAGCGCATCCCCGACGCTCTGTTGCTGATCGTGGGTGGCGGTCCCGACCGCCCGCGGCTGGAGCGTCTGGTCGACGACCACGACCTGCGCGGCTCGGTCGTCTTCACCGGCCCGGTGCCGTGGCCCCAGCTCCCGGCGTACTTCGACGCCGCCGACGTCTTCGCGATGCCGTGCCGGACGCGGCGTCTGGGACTCGAGCCCGAGGCGCTCGGCATCGTGTTCCTCGAGGCATCGGCGACCGCGCTTCCCGTCGTGGTCGGCGACTCCGGTGGTGCCCCCGACGCGTGCCTCGACGGTGAGACCGGGCTCGTCGTCCGGGGGACGGCGGTGGACGACGTCGCAGCATCCGTCACCCGCTTGCTCGCGGACCCGGACCTAGCCCGGCGGATGGGTGCGCGAGGACGTGCTTGGGTCGAGGAGCAGTGGCGCTGGGACGACCTCGCGGCTCGGCTGCGCGGGCTGCTCGAGCCGTAGGCCGCCGGCGGCGAGCCCGAGCAGCAGCAGCGACCCCACGAGCCAGAACTGGTTGTAGAACGCCTGCTTGTTCGCGAGGTTCACCGCGAGGAAGAGCACCGCGAGCCACAGCGTGAGCCGAGCGGGCGCCGGCTGGGTCCGGCGTACGGCGAGGGCTGTGCCCGTCACCGCAACGGCGGCAACGAGACCGCTGACCCAGAACGGCGGGGTGTGGCCGTGCCGGAACGCCCATACATAGGGATTGGGCGACAGCCGCAGCGGCGGGTATTCCATCAACAGCGTCACGGTGTCGTGGACGAACGCCACCGGCTGCGCCAGAAGCCACGGCAGACACATCGCTGCGGCGCCGACGGTGGCCAGCACCGCCCGTCTCGGCCCGAACGGTCGCCAGCACGCGAGCACCGGCAGCATCAACACCATGTGCTGCTTGCTCGCGAGAGCCAGTGCGAGCAGCGCGACGGCGATGCCGGGACGTGACGCGGCCAGCGTGGCGACGAAGCCGGCCAACAGAGCGAAGAGCAGCGGCTCGGTCCAGGCTTGCTCGATGAGCACGAGCTGGCCCGGGGTAAGCAGGAGGAGGACGGCGGCGGCGCGCCGGTCGCCGGGCAGTGCCGTATGGCGATCACGTAGTCGTTCCCTCAGCGATACCGCGGAGCTGCCACGGCCGTCGTCCCCAGCCGTCCCGGACGCTTCCTCGGTCGAGCGCGCGAGGACCGCCAGCACGGCGGCGGCGACCACCGTCGCGATAACCAAGGCCCAACGCACGTCACCGGACAGGAGTGTCGGGACGGCGAGAAGGACTACGGTCATCGGCAGATACGTGAATGCGTCCTCCACCCCCGTAGAGCCGACCCAGACGGTCGTGTACGGATTGCGTCCGGACGGGAGTCCTTCGATCGCTTGCTGCAACGACGTCCACACGTCGATGCGCGGGACGGGATCGAACCTGACGGCCAACGCTGCCGTCACCGCCGTGGAGGCGAAGGCGAGCCCGACGGCGGCGTGCTTGGCGGAGGCTCGGCCACTGACCCAAGCACATGCGCACGCCACGCTCGTCGCCGCGAAGACGTGCACCGACATCGAGCGCACGGGAAAGGGCAGGTAGCTGAAGAACCGGAGCCCTTCTGCCGCCACGGCCGTAATGAGAAGTACTGCCGCGACGGCGGCATCCGGCGGTTGCCCGCTGTCCGCATCGCCGGACCGGCGAAGCACCACGACGAGCGCCACCAGCACGGCGCAGAAGGTCAGCACGGTTACCGGCTCGAACCGCGCGACGGAGTAGAGGTTCGCCGTCGAGAAGGCGAACCACACCAGCACGAGTCCTGTCGCGTCCCGCTGCGCGCCAGTCATCGCGACCGGGCGGCGGCCGTCCCGGGCTCCGATGCGGCCCGCTGCCGCCTCGAGGTGTCCGAGTCCGAGACGTCGATGACCGTGCCCATTCCGTGGCGGCGATGCTCATGTACCACGGGAAGCCGTGAAGTACACGACTGTCTGGCAGCGTCCTCGGCAGTGTCCGACGCGACGAAGTACAACGGTCGGTGCTGCGCCTCGGCGTAGAGACGCCCGACGTACTCGCCGAGCAGGCCGAGACAGAGAAGCTGCAGCGCTCCTACGAAGAGGACCGCGACGAACACCGAGGCCCATCCCGGCACGGTGTAGCCGGCCACATGCGCCCCGACGGCGATGGTCATGGCGAGCAGGCACACCAGGCTGCCGGTGACTCCAAGGGTGGTCGCGATGCGCAGTGGCTGCGCGGTGAAGGACGTCAGGCTGTCGACGGCGAGCCGAGTCATCCGGGACAGGGGGTACTTGCTCGCGCCCGCAGCGCGCTCATCCCTGCGGTACTGCACGGTGGTCGACGGGAAACCCAGCCACGGGACGAGCAGCCGGTAGACGCGGTGCCGTTCCGGCAGCTCGCGCAGCGCCTCCACGACCGGCCGGCTGAGCAGCCGGTAGTCGCCCGCGTGTGCGGGCACGTCGGTGTCGGCGGTACGTCGGACCAGGCGGTAGTAAACCTCGGCCGACCGGCGCTTAAACCACGTGTCGGTACGGCGGTCGCAGCGCACGGCGTAGACGACGTCGGCGTCGTCGCGCGGGGCCGCGTCGAGCAGGTCCGGGATCAGCTCCGGCGGATCCTGCAAATCCGCGTCGATCGTGACGACCCAGTCGCCGCGCGCACGGTCCAGACCCGCCGTGATCGCTCCCTGGTGACCGGCGTTGCGACGCAGCCGGATGATCCGCAGCTGGGGCCACGTCGCCGCCGTCTCGCTCAGGACGTCCGGCGTCGCGTCGGTGCTCCCGTCGTCGACCACCACGACCTCGTAGTCGGTGCCGAGGCCGTCGAGCACCGGACGGAGCCGGGCGGCGAAGATCGGCAAGGCCGACTCCTCGTCGTACGCGGGCACCACGACGCTCAGCACGGCGCTCCCTTCGGGCAGACTGTCCGCCCGTGGAGGCTACCGAGGTCCGCAAGCTCGCCGCGCTCGAGGACACGCACTGGTGGTACGCCGAGCGCCGCCGGCTCCTCCGCCGAGAGCTGCGCAACCTCGCCCCGGGGGTCGCCGTCGACGTCGGTGCGGCCGGCGGTGGCAACACGCGAGTCCTGCGGGACGCGGGGTGGCGCGCAGTGGCGCTCGAGTACGGCCCGGACGGCGCCGAGGTGGCACGCGGGCGCGGACTGACCGCCGTACGGGGCGACGCCACGGCGCTGCCGTTCCGGAGCGCGTCGGTCGACCTGGTCCTCGCCTTTGACGTCCTCGAGCATCTCCAGGACGACGCCGCGGCCGTTGCCGAGGTACGTCGGGTGCTGCGGCCAGGCGGCACCTACCTCGTCGCCGTGCCTGCGGACATGGCGCTGTGGTCCGCGCACGACGAGGCCGTCGGCCACGTGCGGCGCTACGCCCGGCCGGAACTCGTCGATCTGATCTCGTCGGCCGGGCTGGAGGTGCAGCACGCTCGGTCGTGGAATGTGCTGCTGCGTCCGGTGGCCAAGTGGCACCGGCGCACGGTGCGAGGGAGCGACCTCCAGCGGATGCGCCCGGTAGTCAACGCGGGTCTGCGCGGGGTAGTCGCTTTGGAGCGCCTGCTGCGGACCGGCTCGCTCCCGGGCGTCTCGCTGCTCCTGCGCGCGACCGCGCCACGCTGACAGCTGCGCCGCGGATGCGGCTGGCCACCATCAACCGTTCGGACGATGGCTGTCCACTGTTCGATGTCGTCGATATGACCGGACGACCGCTGCCGCGGACGGTCCCCGACGGGCACAGTTATGGCCATCGGGACGGCGCAAGGCCGGACCACCGGCCAGCAAGCCGGCCCTCACACACAAGGGGATCGCCATGATCAAGCTCATCGCCAAGCTGCAGACTCGCCTCAACGAGGACAAGGGTGCGACCGCCGTTGAGTACGGCCTGCTCGTCACCCTGGTTTCTCTCGCCATCATCCTCGCTGCCACCGCGCTGGGCGACGGTCTCAACGCCATGTTCGCGGCCGCGGCCGACGCCGTCACGCCGTGATGCGGGGCCGGCCGGCTCTTCCGTCAAGGAA
>JALYMU010000044.1 GCA_030773595.1 Actinomycetota bacterium
GCGGACGTCCTCGCCACGCTCGCCGACGCCGCCGCGACGTGGGCCCTGGCCGCCCGGCGTACCGCTCTTGCACTGGCCCGGGCGACCCGCCGCGCTGCCGCCGCGATCGCCGACCGTCTCGTCCCGGACCACTACGCCCCGGCACCACGGCACCGCACCTGACGGCGGCACCCGCTCCGAGCCGTCGACGTGACGCCGCCCTCGTGACCTGCCCGGACTCGTACTGCGCTTCCGCGCGGGGCGACGCGGGCATCCCTTCGCCGCCGGCTCTGGGAGACTGGTGACCCGTGGACACCCTCCTTCTCGTACTCGTCCTCGCCGTCGTCGGCGTCGCCGCGGTGGCGGGCCTGCTCGTCGGCCTGCTGCGCGGCCCGCGCCGGCGTCGCCACCAGCAGACCGCGCCGCGCCCGGCTCCGCCGCGCCCCGGCCAGGACTTCACGCCCCAGGTCGGCGACGACGCCGAGGTGCCCCGGGACACGCCCACCCGCTCCGTCGAGACGGTGGAACTCCCGGATGAGCTCGCCCCGCCGCCGGTCGAGACGCCGGAGCCCACGGCGGGACGCCTCGTCCGGCTCCGCGCTCGCCTGTCGCGGTCACAGTCGACGCTCGGCCGTGGCCTGCTCGGACTGCTCTCCCGCGACACCCTCGACGAGGACACGTGGGAGGAGGTCGAGGACACCCTGCTTGCCGCCGACGTCGGTGTCGGTCCGACCCAGGAGCTCGTCGAGCGGCTGCGCACGCGGGTCAAGGTGCTCGGCACCCGTACGCCGGACCAGGTCCGCGACATGCTGCGCGAGGAGCTGCTCGCGCTCGTCGGCACGGATGTCGACCGTAGCCTGCGCACCGCCCGCCACGACGAGCGTCCCGCCGTCGTCCTCGTCGTCGGGGTGAACGGCACGGGCAAGACCACGACGGTCGGCAAGCTGGCCCGCGTCCTCGTGGCCGACGGTCGCCAGGTGCTGCTCGGCGCGGCCGACACGTTCCGCGCCGCGGCGGCGGACCAGCTCGAGACGTGGGGTTCGCGGGTCGGTGCGGGGACCGTAAGAGGCCCCGAGGGCGCCGACCCCGCGTCCGTGGCGTTCGAGGCCGTCCGCGAAGGCATCGAGGAGAAGGTCGACACGGTCCTGATCGACACGGCCGGACGCCTGCAGAACAAGACCGGGCTCATGGACGAGCTCGGCAAGGTCAAGCGTGTCGTCGAGAAGCACGGCCCCGTCGACGAGGTCCTGCTCGTCCTCGACGCGACCACCGGCCAGAACGGCCTGATGCAGGCCCGCGTCTTCGGCGAGGTCGTCGACGTCACCGGCATCGTGCTCACCAAGCTCGACGGAACCGCCAAGGGTGGCATCGTCGTCGCCGTCCAGCGCGAGCTGCGCGTGCCGGTGAAGCTCGTCGGCCTCGGCGAGGGACCCGACGACCTCGCGCCGTTCGAGCCTGCCGCCTTCGTCGACGCCCTGCTGGAGGGCTGAGGCACCGCCCGGCGCGAGGACACGCAGCCGTCTCACGGGGCGCGCGACTGTGACCCGCCCGAAACGCGCCTCGCCGCAAGGCGAAACACGCCGTACCGATGCTCGACCCGACCCGGTGGGCGCGGCGCGGCGCCCACCCCAGTGCCGCACATCTCCCGGCGGAGACGTCCGGTGGGACAACGGATGGAGATGAGCGCGGGCGACACCGCCTGGGTGCTTGTGAGCGCGGCCCTGGTGCTGCTCATGACACCGGGCTTGGCGTTCTTCTACGGCGGCATGGTCCGGGCGCGCAGCGTCCTCAACATGCTGATGATGAGCTTCGCCTGCATGGGGCTCGTCACGGTGCTGTGGGTGCTCTACGGCTACAGCCTCGCCTTCGGCGAGGACGTGCGGTCCGGGCTGCTCGCGGCCTCGGTGCCGTCGGCCTGTCCGGCATCGGCATGAACGACGTGTCCGGGACCATCCCGACGTACGCGTTCGTGGCCTTCCAGCTCATGTTCCCGATCTCACGCCCGCGCTCATCTCAGGTGCGGTCGCCGACCGGATGCGCTTCGGGGGCTGGCTCGCCTTCGTCGCGGCGTGGGTGACGCTGGTCTACTTCCCGGTCGCGCACTGGGTCTTCGCCTTCGACGACGGCAACGGGGGCTGGATCGCCGACCGGCTTCAGGCGCTCGACTTCGCCGGCGGTACGGCGGTGCACGTCAACGCCGGTGCCGCCGCGCTGGCGCTCGTGCTCGGTCATCGGCCCGCGGCGCGGCTGGCGGGCGGACCCCATGCGCCCGCACAATCTCCCGCTCGTCCTGCTCGGCGCCGGCCTGCTGTGGTTCGGGTGGTTCCGGTTCAACGCCGGCTCGGCGCTGGGCGCCAACGGCCTCGCCGCCTTGGCGTTCATCAACACCGTGGTCGCGACGGCGGCGGGACTCGTCGCGTGGCTCGTCGTGGAGCGGATGCGTGACGGGCACGCGACGACCCTCGGTCGCCGGTGCGCTGTGCGCGATGGCCGTCGCGCTGAAGTACCGCTTCGGCTACGACGACTCCCTCGACGTCGTCGTGTCCACCTGGTCGGCGGGGTGGTCGGATCGCTGCTGATCGGCCTGCTCGCGACGCAGGCGGCGACCGGTGAGGGGGCGCCGAGGGACTGCTGTACGCCGGGGGCCTCGGCCTGCTCGTCAAGCAGCTCGTCGCGGTGGTGGCGGTCGCGGCGTACTCCTTCGTGGTCTCGTACGTCCCGGGCCTCGTGCTCGACCGCACGGTCGGCCTGCGGGCGAGCGCCGAGGACGAGATCGACGGGGTGGACCTCGCCATGCACGCCGAGACGGCCTACGACCTCGCTCCCGTCGGCGCCGGCGGCTTCGCCCGCGCCGGGACCCGCACCGCGACGACGACGACGAAGGTGGGCGCATGAGACTCGTGACCGAAGTGATCAAGCCGTTCAAGCTGGACGACGTCAAGACGGCGCTGGAGTCCTTCGGGGTCCACGGCCTCACAGTGTCCGAGGCCAGCGGCTACGGGCGGCAGAAGGGCCACACGAGGTCTACCGGGGAGCGGAGTACACCGTCGACCTGGTCCCGAAGATCCGCGTGGAGGTCCTCGTCGACGACATGGACGCCGAGGACGTCATGGAGGTCCTCGTCAAGAGCGCGCAGACCGGTCGGATCGGTGACGGCAAGGTATGGCGCGTCCCGGTCGACACGGTGATCCGCGTACGCACGGGCGAGCGTGGACCCGACGCGCTCTGAGGCGGAGCTCCGCTCGCCCGACGGGTACGCCGAGCGCCGCCGCGACCTGCTGCGCCGGCCAGGAGCGGTGGGGGAGGCGCGGCAGCGCGCGCTCGCCTGCCTGACCGACGAGTGGC
>JALYMU010000045.1 GCA_030773595.1 Actinomycetota bacterium
GGGCCGCGGCGACCGGCGTGGAGGCGTCGGCCACGGGCGCAACGCTGGTCGACTCGGCGCCGCCCGCGGCGGAGCCGTCGGGGACCGTGTCGGCTCCTGCGGAGGTGGTCGTGGTGTCGTTCGGCTCGGTATCGAGCATCGGGGTCGTTCTCCCGTCACGCTCCCGGGCGCAGGAGCTGCGCCGCGCGGGAGCTCGTCGTGTCGCCGTGCCCTGCCGGGACGGCGGAAGCCCTGGCGCGCCGGCGTCGAGCGCGGCCGGGAATCAGCCTGCGCCTAGCCAGCGCCGACGGCGTCCCGGTCGGGGCTCAGCGGATCGGCCACCGTGCCCTCCGGCTCGACGAGCGGTCCCTGCGCCAGCCGAACCACCGCAGGCGGTGACGGCGGCGCGAGGTCGGCCACCCGGCGAAGTCCGGACAGGACGTCGTCGGGTCGTACGGCAGGTGTCATATGCCGGACAACCAGTCGCAGTATCGCACACGACGCCGTACCGGCCCCGGATGCCGCGGCCGCGTCATGGCTCGTGGCCGGGTCGACGACCGCCGCCCGCACCACGGCTTGGCGTGCGTCGAACGTCCGCGGGCCGGTCTTCGTCAGCCGCTCGACCTCGACCCGGTCGGCGGCGAGGAACCGCTCGAGTGCGGCGAACGCCTCCTCCTCGGTCACGCCGTCGAGGCGGACCTCCCACACCGACGCCTCCAGCCGCTCGGGCAGCCCTCCGGGTCCGGCCTCCACGACCTCAATCACGTCGAGCCCGTCGGGTAGCGAGGCGTCGAGCGCGGCCCGCACCCGCTCCGGGTCCAGTCGCTCGACGACACCGATCTCGACGTACTCGGCCTCGCTGGCCACCCCGGTCGGCGCCGCACCGGCGTAGCTGACCTTCGGGTGCGGCGTGAAGCCGGCGGAGTAGGCCATCGGCACGCCGGCACGCCGCAGCGCCCGCTCGAACGAGCGCTGGAAGTCACGGTGGCTGCTGAAGCGCAGCCGCCCGCGCTTGGCGTAGCGAAGCCGCAGCTTCTGCACCGCGGGAGCCGGCGGCGGGCCCTCCGGCGTACGCGCCACCGCAGCTCCTTCCGTCGAGGGGCGGCCCGGCGACCACGACCGACCCGACAGCGAATCCCAGGCTAGTGCTCCGGCGCGGCGACCGGCACGGCGCGCACGGCCGGCGCCAGGAGGCATCGGCCGCTTCGGCCGCACGGGCCCTAGCCACAGAATGTGCGGTAGTCCTCGTCATCGCCCTTGTCGCCGAGGACGGCAGCGACCGATCCGGCGGATCGGTCGAGGCCGACCCGCAGGCCTGAGCGGTAGACCACATCGACGCCGCAGAAGAACTGCGGACCGGGCTCGCGCCTCGTCAACACCGCGACCACGTAGGGCTCCGGCGACCCGTCGGGCTGCGTGGACGATATGCGGGTCCCGGCGCCGACCGGCTCGAGCGACGAGCAGTGCTCGCCGATGCGATCAGCGGCGGCCCCGCCGAGCCGATCCGCGCCCGGGACCGGCGTGCACAGGGAGAGCGTGGCGTCCAGGCCGGGTGACGTGACCGGTCGGATGCCGAAGATGGTCACCGGCTCGTCTGGCGTTGCGACGGCGCCCACGGCCAGGGCCCGCCCCACGTCGGTGTCGGCGTAGACGACGCCGAGCCGCTCGCCGAACGCCTCGGGATGGCCCCACCACGCCAGACCGGCGAGGACGACCACCGCAGCGCCGAGCGCGGCAGGGGTCCGGCTGCGGCGACGTACCTCCATCGCCTGCGGTGCAACGACCTGACTGGCCACGCCGGGTTCTCCTCGCCCTCGATGGGGTGGGCACACGGTAGTGGACCAAGGGCCGCCGTAAGGCGCCTACGACAAGATTCCCCGTGCCGACCGAACGTCGCCGATGATGCGACGTTGGGACTCCATGGGCGTCGTATCAGCCGGCTACCCCGGCGTCATCCCGTCTCGCCGCCGCGAGGCCGCGATGAGGTCGCGGTACCACAGCCGGCTGCGCTTGAGCGTCCGGCGCTGCGTCGAGAAGTCGGTGCGCACGAGTCCGAAGCGCGGTCCGTAGCCGTGGGCCCACTCGAAGTTGGCGAGCAGCGACCAGGCGAAGTAGCCACGGACGTCGACGCCCGCCCGGCAAGCGGCGAGAACCGCGCCGATGTGGGCCCGGAGGAACGCGGTTCGCTCGAGGTCGTCGACGAACCCCCGGTCATCGGGACGGTCGTCGTACACGGCGCCGTTCTCCGTGACGACGAGAGGGACGCCGGGATAGTCGCGGCCGACGCCGGCCAGTAGGGCCGTGAGGCCGGACGGAGTCACCGGCCCACCCCATGCCGGTTGACGGCCCGGACCGCACCTCGCCCGCCTCGGCGGAGACGCACGTGTCGAAGTAGTAGTTGACCCCGAGCACGTCCAGAGGTGCCGACACGACGTTCATGTCACCCGGCTGCACCGGAAGCGCGGCGCCTCGTGTCGCGAGGCTCGCCACGACGTCACGGGGATAGCGGCCGTGCACCAGTGCATCTCGGAAGAGCCGAACGGAGATCGTCTGCGCGGCGCGCGGCGTCGAGGTCCTCCCGGGAGTCGCTCGCCGGGGTGACGCCGCCGAGGTTGAGGGTGATCCCGATGGGGGTGCCGGGCGCCACTGCTCTCATGGCCTGCGCGGCGAGACCGTGGCGAGAAGCAGGTGGTGCACCGCGTCGACCGCCGCGGCAAAGTCCGTGCGTCCCGGCGCGTGGAACCCTTGGTGGTAGCCGTACATCGCGATGCACCACGGCTCGTTGAGCGTGGTCCAGGTCGGCACGCGGTCGCCGAGGCGGTCGAACACCAGCATCGCGTAGTCCGCGAACCGGTATGCCATGTCACGGCATGGCCAGCCGCCCGAGTCCTCGAGCTCCTGCGGCAGATGCCAGTGGTAGAGCGTCACCCACGGTTCCACGTTCGACGCGAGCAGTCGGTCCACCAGCCGGACGTAGAACGCGAGGCCTGGGGCGTTGGCGGGCCCGCGCCCGCCCGGCTGCACCCGCGGCCACGCGATGGAGAAGCGGTAGGTGTCGACCCCCGTCGAGGCGAGGAGGTCGACGTCCGCCGGCATCCGCCGGTAGTGGTCGCACGCGACGTTGCTGGGCTCGCCCCCTCGATCGCACCCTCGACACGGCACAACGTGTCCCGGATGGAGGCTCCGCGCCCGTCGGCGTGCGGCGAGCCTTCGATCTGGTACGCCGATGTGGCGACGCCCCAGCGGAAGCCCGGCGGGCAGGCCGCGGCGAGCGTCGGAATCGACGGGTCCGCAGCCGCCCCGGCTGGTCGCTCGACTCCGTCCCCGTCAACCGTCGACCGCATCACTTCGTCGCACCGGCGGTGAAGCCGTTGTAGATGAACCGTTGCGACGCGAGGAACACGACCAGCGTCGGCAGAATGACAATGATGACGTCGGCCGAGATGACCTCCCACTGCGCACCGAACGGTCCCTTGAACCGGAACAGCGTCGTCGAGATGACACCCAGATCCGGGTCGGGCATGTACAGGAACGGTGCGTAGAACTCGTTGTAGACCGCGATTCCGTTGATAATCATCACGGTGGCCATCGCCGGCTTGAGCAGCGGGAAGATGACCCGCCAGAACACGGTCAGCACGTTCGGCGGCGACGTAGTTGTCGAGGTTGAGCCAGTCGCGGGGTGGGTCGAACGGCCCGCTCGTCGACATCTCCTCACGGGTCTTGACCGACGGCGGGCAAGCGGTCGGGCGCGCCGGTCAAGGCTCGCGTCATGGCTGGCGCACGGCGCCTCACGCCCGAGCCGACATGGAGACATGTGCGGGCAAGACAAGGGGTCGGGTCTCGTTGCCCGCGTCCGGCTGCGGTCCGCAGCGGTTGTGCTCCGGTTAAGTGCGAGCGCGTCCCTGGCCGCGGGAGGCGGTCCCGCCGTCGCCCTCAGCCGCCGAGGCGGGAAGGCGGTGCCGTGCTGGCGCGCGGGCGGATGGACGGGACGGAGTCCAGCTGCGACCGGGCGGGGGCACCGGCGAGGACCTCGAACAGCCGGCGCGTCACGTGGGCGCCGTAGGCGTGCACGTCGTGGCTCATCGCGGACAGCTGGGCGTAGGTGATGAGGCACAACGTCGAGTCGTCCCAGGCGAGAACGCTGACGTCGCGCGGCACGGCGCGGCCGAGTTCTCGGGTTACACCGAGACCACCACGGCGCCCAGGTCGTCGTCGTAGAGGAGAGCCGTCGACCGATCGCCGGAGGAGTATCACGCGTGTCGCGCGGGACGTCTGCTCGGTGGAGAAGTCGGTCGACCAGGTCTTCGCCCGGACACCGAGCTCGGCCGTCACCTCGTCGAAGGCCCGCTGACGGTGGGCGGTGTGCGCGAGCCCCGGTGGTCCGCCCACCCGCGCGACCGTGCGGTGACCGAGCGCTGCTAGGTAGCGGACGGCTTCCTTGACCGCCGTACCGTCGTCGGTCCACACGCATGCCAGACCCGCCGCGACATCCGGCGGCCCCGCGACGACGGCGGGCAGGCCGAGTCGCTGGACCTCCGCCATGCGCGGGTCGCCGAGGCGCGCGTCCACGATGAGCACCCCGTCGACGCGCCGGGACCCTGCCACCTGTTGTACGTGGCGATCTCGCCGGGCACGTCCGGGACCACCGGCAGCAGCAGGCCGTAGCCGTGCTCGGCGAGGACCGTCTCGACGCCGGCGATGAACTCCATGTAGTACGGCGACACGCCGAGCGTCTCGGCCGTGCCCGCGGGCAGCACCAGCCCGGTCGTCTCCGTCCGCGCGCCGGCGAGGCCGCGTGCGGCGTTGTTCGGGATCCAACCCAGCTCAGCGGCCACGGCGAGGATGCGCGCCCGCGTCGCGTCCGATACTCCGGGCCGCCCGTTGAGGGCGTAGGACACCGCGCCGATCGAGACGCCGGCGCGCGACGCGATGTCCTTGATCGTCCGGCGAGGCACGAGAGCATCCTGCCCCGGGCGAGGCACTCGCTCACGAACGACGGGTCCGGCTGGTCAGGCCGCGGACGGGTCAGGTACCGAACCAGCTGTCGACGAGCTTGTTGCGGAACGTCCTCGTCGGGTCGTAGCGACGCATCAGGTCGACGTGGTCGTCCCACCGCGGGTACAGCGGACGAAGCCGGTCCGCGACGACCGTGAACACCTTCCCCCAGTGGGGCCGGGCGTCGTACGGCGCGAGCACCCGCTCGAGCTCACCCACCACGGGGGTGACCGCTGCCGCGTCGGGGACCCACGTGAAGTGCAGCGCCACGCTGTCGCGCCCGCCGGTCGGGCAGAGCCAGTGCCCGTCGGCCGCGATGCTGCGCACCTCCGCGATCTGGACGACCGGATCGAGCAGCCGGGCGAGGGACGCGACCGCCTGCACCGCCTCGACGCCCCGCTCGCGTGCCACGAAGAACTCACTCTGCAGCTCGTCGCCGCTGCTGCTCGGCGGAAACTCCGCACGGAAGTGCGCCAGCCGCTCGTGCCAGCGGCCCGGCACGCCGAGCTGCTGCGTGCAGAACTCCGCCGGCATGCCCGGCACGGGATGGCGCGGCCCGTCCGCGGGGCGCGCGCCGGACCAGGCCAGGTCCACGGGGTCCGCGGGCAGCCGCTGCTTGGTCCAGACCTGACCCGTCCCCTGGTAGCGGGTGAAGACACTGACGCTGTAGGCGCTGGACAGAATCGCGTCGAAGCCGTCGAGGAAGGCGCCCCACGGCAGGTCGTCGAACACCCGCTGCACGACCTCGTACGACGGTTCGACGCGCATCGTGAGCCAGGTGACCACGCCGAAGCAGCCCAGCCCGACGACGAGGCCGTCGAGGTCAGGGTCCGTCGCGTCGACCCGCCGGCGCTCCCCGTCCGCCGTCACGAGCTCGAGGGCGCACACGGTGCTGGCCAGGCATCCGTTGCCCACACCGGAGCCGTGCGTGCCGGTCGCGAAGGAACCGGCGACCGAGATGTGCGGCAGCGACCCGAGGTTGTGCAGGGCGAAGCCGGCGCGGTCGAGCTCGGTCACGAGCTCGGCGAAGCGCACGTTGCCGCCGACCGTGACCGTCGAGGACGTCGGGTCGACGTCGACGGACACCGGCAGCCGGCCGGTGCTCAGCAGCGTGCCGTCGGTGTCCGCCAGCCGGTTGAACGAGTGTCCCGAGCCGAGGACGCGCACCCGCGCGGAGGCTGCGACGACGTCCTGCAACTGCTCGAGCGACTCCGGCTCAGCGACCGAGGCGGGCGCGAACTCGATGTTGCCCGCCCAGTTGCGCAGGCGCGCGGTCACGGGGTCGCGGTCTCGGCGGCGGCACTCGGGACCAGTGCGTCCCGGCCGCTGCCGATGACGCTGACGGGCAGCAGAGTCCGGCCGGTCGGCCCGATCTGGATCTCCGTGCCCATCTGCGGGCAGACGCCGCAGTCGTAGCACGGCGTCCAGCGGCAGTCCTCGACCTCGACCTCGTTGACGGCGTCCTGCCAGTCCTCCCAGAGCCACTCCCGGTCGAGCCCGGAGTCGAGGTGGTCCCACGGGAGGACCTCGCTCTCGTCGCGCTCACGCGTGGTGTACCAGTCGACGTCGACCGGCTCGCCGGCCAGCGCCTCGGCCGCACAGCCCATCCACCGCTCGAAGCTGAAGTGCTCGCTCCAGCCGTCGAAGCGCCCACCGTCGCGGTAGACCGCCTCGATCACCTTCCCCACGCGACGGTCACCGCGGGAGAGCAGACCTTCGACGATGCCCGGCTTGCCGTCGTGGTAGCGGAAGCCGATCGCCTTGGCGTAGGAGCGGTCGGCGCGGATCGCGTCGCGCAGCTTCGCCAGCCGCGCGTCCGTGGTCTCGTGGCCCAGCTGCGCGGCCCACTGGAACGGCGTGTGCGGCTTCGGCACGAACCCGCCGATGGACACCGTGCAGCGGATGTCGTTGCGCCCGGTCACCTTGCGGCCGGTCGCGATGACCCGCTTGGCGAGTTCCGCGATCTGCAGGACGTCCTCGTCGGTCTCGGTCGGCAGGCCGCACATGAAGTACAGCTTCACCTGCCGCCACCCCGCGCCGTACGCCGCGGTGACGGTCCGGATCAGGTCGTCCTCGGTCACCATCTTGTTGATGACCTTGCGCATCCGCTCGGACCCACCCTCCGGCGCGAACGTCAGCCCCGACCGCCGCCCGTTGCGGGTCAGCTCGTTGGCCAGGTCGATGTTGAAGGCGTCGACGCGGGTGCTGGGCAGTGACAGCGACGTCTGTGTGCCGTCGTACCGGTCGGCGAGGCCCTTCGCGACCTCGCCGATCTCGGAGTGGTCGGCGCTGGAGAGGGAGAGCAGGCCGACCTCCTCGAAGCCGGTCGCCGCCAGCCCCTGCTCGACCATCGCGCCGATGCCCTCGATGGACCGCTCACGCACCGGCCGGGTGATCATGCCCGCCTGGCAGAAGCGGCAGCCACGAGTGCAGCCGCGGAAGATCTCCACGCTCATCCGCTCGTGCACGCTCTCCGCCAGCGGGACCAGCGGCTTCTTCGGGTAGGGCCACTCGTCAAGGTCCATGACGGTGTGCTTGCCCACCCGCCAGGGCACGCCGGGACGGTTGGGCGCGACACGCTTGATCCGCCCGTCCGGCAGGTACTCGACGACGTAGAACGCAGGGACGTAGACGACACCGCTGCGGGCCAGGCGCAGCAGCAGCTCCTCCCGCCCGCCGGGACGGCCCGCGGCCTTCCACTCCCGCACGATCTCGGTGATCGAGAGGACCGCCTGCTCGCCGTCCCCGATGACCGCCGCGTCGACGAAGTCGGCGACGGGCTCGGGGTTGAAGGCCGCGTGCCCGCCGGCGAGCACGACAGGGTGGGACTCGTCCCGGTCTCGGGCGTGCAGCGGGATGCCGGCGAGGTCGAGGGCGGCGAGCATGTTGGTGTAGCCGAGCTCGGTGGCGAAGCTCAGGCCGAACACGTCGAAGTCCCCGACGGCCCGGTGTCCGTCGACGGTGAACTGCGGGACGCCGTGGCGGCGCATCAGCGCCTCCATGTCCGGCCACACGGAGTAGGTCCGCTCCGCCAGCACGCCGTCGCGCTCGTTGAGGACCTCGTAGAGGATCATCACGCCCTGGTTCGGGACCCCGACCTCGTAGGCGTCGGGGTACATCAGCGCCCAGCGGACGTCGCAGTCCGCCCAGTGCTTGACCGTCGAGTTGAGCTCTCCCCCGACGTACTGGATGGGCTTCTGCACCAGTGGCAGCAGCGGCTCGAGTCGGGGGTACAGCGACTCGCCAGGCATGGGGCACCACTTCGAGGTCGGCGACGGGGTCCCTAGAGGGTAGCCCGCGCCGCGCCAGGGGAGCCTGCGTGACGCTCGCCGCACGGCACGCAGCACGGCCATCGGCACGTCCGACGGGGACCTGTAGCGGTTCGTGCACGAGAAGTCACAGAGAGTTCTTGGAAACCGGGACAACGCGCCGATACGTCTGTCAGCCTGGAAGCACCACCCAATCGGAGGAGCAAGTCATGAGCCGTGTCATTCGACGTGGACTGGTCGACGTGGTCGCCGCGACCCTGGCAACTGTCGCCCTCGCCGGGACGGCCTCGAGCGCGTCGGCTGACGTGGATGCGACCGCCCCGACCCTGGCGCTTCCGGCGTACCCCTCCTTCGTCGTCGGCACGACGGTCACCGCGTCGGACAAGCTCGACACCGGCGAGTTCTCCGACTACAACGACTACACCTACGGCATCGCGCAGCAGGTCACCTGGAGTGCCGCCGACGCCAGCGGCGTCTGCAGCCAGGCCGTCGCGGAGACGGGCACGGGCTACGACTTCGGCTCGACCGCGGTCGACGCGCCGGCCTACCGCTACTCAGCCGACGACTACGACGACAGCTACGGCGGCGGCATGGGCGTCAGCGGCGTCGACGTGACGGTGCGCGACTGCGCGGGCAACGAGACGGTCGGCCACTCCGGCGGGCAGCCCGCGGTGTACGACGAGCGTGTCGTGACGAACCGGTACGGCACCCTCTCCTACAGCGGCACATGGAGCACGGTCGTGCGCAAGGGGACCTCTGGCGGCAGCACCAAGGGCACCTACGGCATGGGCAACAAGGCCACCTTCACCCGCACCTACCGTGACGGCGAGCACGTCGCCCTGGTGATGCCGAAGGGCCCGCAGCGGGGCAAGGCGGCGATCCTCGTCGACGGCGTGCGAGTCGCCACAGTCGACACCTACGCGGCGACCCGCACCGACCGCGTGGTGGTCTGGGAGCGCGCCCTTACCGCAGGCGCCCACAAGGTGTCCGTGGTCAACCTCGCGACGTCCGGCCGCCCGCGCGTTGACCTCGACGCGATCCTCGTGCAGCCGAACTGACCCTCCACGCCCCCGCGACCCCTTCGACCGCGCGGGCGGGCGTCCCGACGAAGGCCACCGGCATCCCGCCGG
>JALYMU010000046.1 GCA_030773595.1 Actinomycetota bacterium
CCCACGGGGGAGTGCCCGCCGTACCGGACGTCGTGACGCGCGGCGCGACGGGGGGTGCGCGGTGAGCGCCCGGCAGCCGGTCCTCGAGCTCGTCGACGTCACCCGCGTCCACGGCTCCGGCGAGACGGCCGTGCACGCGCTGCGCGGGATCTCGCTGCGGGTGCGTCCGGGTGAGCTGCTGGCCGTCATGGGCCCGAGCGGGTCCGGCAAGTCGACGCTGCTGACGATCGCCGGCGGGCTGGACAGCCCCACGGGCGGTGACGTGGTGATCGAGGGGACTCCGCTGTCGACGCTCGACCGCAAGGGGCTGGCCCGGCTCCGCCGGCGCGCGTTGGGCTACGTGTTCCAGGACTTCAACCTCATCCCGGCGCTCACGGCGGCGGAGAACGTCGCGCTGCCGCGCGAGCTGGACGGCGTACCCGCGAAGCAGGCGCGGCGCGAGGCGGTCGAGTCGCTCGCCGAGGTTGGCATCGCCGACCTCGCCGACCGGTTCCCCGACGACATGTCCGGTGGCCAGCAGCAACGCGTGGCCATCGCCCGGGCGCTCGTCGGCGACCGGCGGCTCGTGCTCGCCGACGAGCCGACGGGCGCGCTGGACTCCGAAACCGGCGAGGCGGTGCTGCGGCTGCTGCGCACCCGCGTCGATGCGGGCGCCGCCGGCGTTCTGGTGACGCACGAGGCGCGTCACGCCGGGTGGGCGGACCGCGTGATCTTCCTGCGCGACGGCGTGATGGTCGACGAGACCGGGCTGAGCGCGTCGGCCGAGATCCTGCTGGACGAGGCGTCGCGATGAACCGCGCCCTGCTGCGCATCGCGCGACGGGACGCGCTGCGCGCCCGGGGCCGCAGCGCGCTCGTCATCGCGATGATCGCCCTGCCGCTGCTCGCGCTGACCCTCGCCGACGTGCTGTTCCGGTCGGCCGAGCTCGACGTGGACGAGCAGGTGACGCGGCGGCTCGGTGCGACGGAGGCGGTGCTCCACGACACGTCGGTCCGGGCGATCTACCAGGACCCGACGCTGGAGGGCCAGTACGTCCCCGTGGATGACGAGGAGAGCCCCACGGAGCGCACGCCGCGGACGGCGGCGCAGCTGGCCGATCTCCTGCCCGACGGTGCCCGTGCACTTCCATCGCTGCAGGCCGACGTGGCGATCCGGACGGCCGCCGGCAGCGGCAGGGTCGAGCTGTTCGAGATGGACGTCGCCGACCCGGCGTACGACGGTAAGTTCACCGAGGTGACCGGGCGCGCACCGCGCGCCCGGGACGAGCTGATGCTCTCCCCCGAGCTCCTTGAGCGGACCGGCAAGCGAGTCGGGGACCAGGTCGACCTCGTGCACCCGGCGGGGCGCTTCACGATCGTCGGGACGGCCGAGCAGGTCGACCGCTACGGCGAGCAGGCGGTCTACGCCCAGCCCGGCGCGTTGATCGGTGGCGAGCTCGAGGCCATCGACGCGCCGCACGTCTACGTCACCGGACGGCCGCTCCGCTGGGAGGACGTGCAGCGGCTCAACGCGCACGGGATCTGGGTCTACTCGCGAGCCGTCGTGCTGGACCCGCCGGCGGACGAGGACGTGCCGCTGCACACCCGGACCGACGCGGAGATGTACACCCCCTCGGTCGCCGACCGGCTGGCGCCGATCCTCGTCGGCGTGCTCGTCGTCGGCCTCGCGGCGCTGGAGGTCGCGCTGCTGGCCGGGGCCGCCTTCGCGGTGGGAGCCCGCCGCCAGGCGCGCGCCCTCGGGCTGCTCGCGGCCACCGGTGGCGAGGCGCGCCACGTCCGCCAGGTGGTCCTGGCCGGGGGGCTCGTCCTCGGTCTGACCGCCGCGGTCCTCGCCGTACCGCTCGGCATCCTCGGCGCCGCGGCAGCCATACCGATCCTCGAGCCGTTGTCGCAGATGCGCTTCGGGCGCTTCGACGTCCGGCCGCTGGAGATCCTGGGCATCGTCGCCCTCGGCGTCGGGACCGGTCTCGCGGCGGCCGCTCTGCCCGCTCGTACGGCCTCCCGGCAGGACCCGGCCAAGGCACTGCGCGGACAGCGTGGGCAGGTGCGCACTCGCAAGCGCGTCCCGGTCATCGCCGTCGTCGTCACGGCTGTGGGCGCCGGCACCGCGGCCGTCGGGAGTGCGCTGGCCGTCGCCTCGGGGGCGACGGGTCCGGGCGTGAGCGACGCACGTGCCTTGCTGATCGCCGGCCTGATCGCCGGCGGTGCGGGCCTGAGCCAGCTGGGTCTCATCGCGCTGAGCCCGGCAATCATCGCGCTGGCGGCGCGGCTCGCCCGTCCGCTGCCGGTCGCGCCGCGGATGGCCCTGCGCGACGCGGCTCGTCACCGCGGGCGCAGCGCTCCGGCGGTCGCGGCGATCCTCGCGGCGGTGACCGGGTCGGTCGCGCTGTCTCTCTACGTCGCCTCCATCGAGGACTCCGAGCGGCGGGGCTACAGGCCTGCGGTGCCGATCGGGTCCGGCGGAGTCGCGCTCGCTGAGCACGCCACGTCCGACGACGGGACCACGGAGATCACGGTGCACTCGGCCGCCGAGGTCGCGCGGGTGCTAGACACAACGCTGCCCGTCCGCACCGCCACGGTGGTCCGCGCCGCCGACGACGACTGCATCTACGAGGACGTCTGCGCGTACGCCTCGGTGCAGACCCCGCCGCAGCACGAGTGCCCGCTCTGGACCGCGGAGGGCCAGCCGACCCCCGAGGAGATTCGAACAGCGGAGACGGACTGGCGGTGCGACGAGCAGGCGTACGGCGGCTACTCCGCTGTCACCGAGGGGACGCTCGTCGGCGACGCCGGCGCGCTTCGCGCGCTCTTCGGGACGACGTCGGGGCCGGCCGAGGACGTCCTGCGCGCCGGCGGCATCGTGGTGACCGACCGACGCCTGGTGCACGACGGCAAGGTCACGATCGCCATCACCGACACCGGGAAGCAGCCGGAGGCGGAGCTCGAAGCCGGCATCCCGGCGCGGACCTTCACCGTGCCGGCCGCCGTCCTCGACGCTCCGGTCGGCCCTGCGCAGCTGTGGTCACCCGGCGCCGCCCGCCGGGCCGGCTCGGTCGTGCGGGACGCCTCCGTCCTGGCAACCTTCGACCGGCTGCCCACGCAGGCCGAGGAGGACGCCGCCACGGAGGCCCTGCGCAAGACCGGGATCCCGGCGGAGAACCTCTACGTCGAGCGGGGCTACGAGAGCGAGTACGGCCTCGGCCTGCTCGGGCTCGTCGGCGCCGCCGCGGCGATCACGCTCGGGGCCGCAGGCATCGCGACCGGTCTGGCGCAGGCGGACTCGCGCCCGGACCACGCGACGCTCGCCGCGATCGGCGCGGAGCCACGGTTGCGCCGGCGGCTCGCCGCCGCGCAGGCGCTGAGCATCGCCGGGCTCGGCACCGTCCTCGGGATCGCCGCCGGCTTCGTCCCTGCGGTGGCGTTCATCGCCGCGCTGCCCCGCCTCGAGCTGGCGATCCCCTGGGTCAACCTCGCCCTCATCCTCGCCGGCATCCCCGCGCTGGCCGCCGGGTTCGCGTTCGTCTTCACCCGCTCGCGGCTCCCGCTGGAACGCCGGATCGCGGTGTGAACGCCGAGACCGCGCGCCGCGAGCGCCTGCTGATGCGTCGGCGGCGGATCGAGCTGCTGGCGCAGCGTCGAGCGGATGCGGGCGCCGGCGCCCGGCCAAGGACTACGCCGACCGCCGTGGCCCGTGGGGGCGGGTTCCGGCCGGCGTCGCAGTAGAGGGCTGAGCCGTGACCGGAGCGGGGCGCGTCAGGGCGGGAACGCGCCACGCTGTGGGTCTGCCCCGCGCCGGCTCCCCCAGCGGGACTCACTGCGACGACGCCACGCGCACCACCTTGCGCCAGACGTCCACCGCGAGGACGGCGCGCATGCCGACGGACTCGTAGAGCGCGAGGGCGTTGGTGACGTTGGCCGTGTCGACGTGGAGCAGGACCGCCGTACACCGAGCTCGCCGGCCTGCCGGAAGTACGTCGCGAGCAACGCCCGGGCCACGCCTCGCCCCCGTGCCTCCCGCAGGACACCCAGGACGAGGACGTAGCCGGCACCCTCGTCCTCGACGAACTGGTCGGTCCCGACCCGCGCTCCGACGGCGACTCCGTCGACCTCGGCGAGTCACACCTGGTCCCACGAGACGGTGCTGACGGCGTCTAGCCCGCGCATCCACTAGTCGTAGGTCCGCTCGACGTGCCCGAAGTGCTCCGCGAACGACTCCTGCGCGATCCGGTGCGCGATCCGCAGGTCGTCCTCGGGGCCACGGCCTGCCACCCGCCGTACGACGACACCAGCGGGCAGGGCAGGTGGTTCCGGCACGCCGTCGAGCTCGATGCGCATCCGGGAGAACGTCGTCGCGACGGAGTACCCGGCGTCCGCGAGCGCGGCGGCACCGGCCGTGTCCGCGCGGTGGATCGCCTTGTGAGGACGGCGGCGTCGTGGCCGCCCGCAGCCACGATCTCGACCGCGCGCTGCTCCGCCGCTGGGAGCAGCGTGGGCAGGCAGCACCGCCCCTTGGCAAGCACGTAGAAGTCGACGTCCACGTTCGCCGCGCCCGGCCTGGCCGCGACCCACGACCACCCCACCAGAGCGCCCGTGGGGTCATGCATGAGCCAGGCGTCACGGGAGAGGTCCACGTCCGGGTCCGTGAGCCAGTCGTGGACGTCCGCGCGGGTGGTGTCGGGGGAATTGAGTACGGCGGTGTCCGCGGCGACCGTCGACGCGTGTACCGCGTCAAGGTCCTCGAGCGTCGGGCGGCGTGCGGTGTGATCCCGCGGCAGGTCGAGCAGCGTCTCGGCGACCGTGGGCTTCGTCATGGTTGCGAGCATCGCGCCGGGCCCGGGTCGCGATCCACCGGGTATGCGGGCAAGGATGAGCCCATGACCTTCCCGTACTTCGACATGTCAACCGATGCCCCCCGTGCTGGGAGCCCTGGCGGCCCTGAGGACCGCACCGGTCCGGGCGACGAGGCGACCCACGTCGTGGTCGTCGGACCCGACGGCATGGCGGTCGGGCGAGCCGGTGACGAGGGCGGCGAGCAGTCGCCGGTGACCTCGCTGGTCGAGGAGCCGGCCATGGTCATGCGGGTGGGCAGCATGGTCAAGCAGCTGCTCGAGGAGGTCCGCAGCGCCCCTATGGACGAGGCCGGGCGGGCGCGCCTCGCCGCCATCCACGAGGCGTCGATCGCCGAGCTGCAGAAGGGCCTCGCGCCCGAGCTGGCCGATGAGTTGCGCCGGTTGAGCCTGCCCTTCTCCGACGACGGCGTGCCGACTGAGGCGGAGCTGCGGGTCGCGCAGGCGCAGCTCGTGGGCTGGCTGGAGGGTCTCTTCCACGGCATTCAGACGGCGCTGTTCGCCCAACAGATGGCGGCGCGGGCACAGTTCGAGGAGATGCGCCGGCGCGCGCTGCCGCCGGGAGCGGCAGAGCCCGTGCGCCCCGGCCAGTCCACGGGGCAGTACCTCTGACACTCCTCGGACACGGACGAGGCCGCCTCGCGCATGAGGAGCGGCCTCGACGGTCCGGGCGCTGGCCGGTGGTCTGGTCAGCCGGCGGCGCGGAACGCCGTCCAGGCGTTGGACATGCGAGTCACCTGGCCGGCGGTGAACTCGTTCATGCAGCTGTCGTAGGTGTAGTCCATGAAGTTCTTGATCGGGTCCCCCCCGGCGCGGCGCAGGTGTCACGTCCGATCGGGCACTCGTAGGCGGCCGAGGACTCCGCGGGGGTGTCGGAGACGTAGTCGCCGTCACCCGTGCAGCCGCCCTGGAAGGTGTGGTAGAGCCCC
Source organism: Actinomycetota bacterium (assembly GCA_030773595.1). Classification (GTDB taxonomy): domain Bacteria; phylum Actinomycetota; class Actinomycetes; order JALYMU01; family JALYMU01; genus JALYMU01. The sequence goes on from JALYMU010000046.1 coordinate 5,776, forward strand.
ATCCAGTGACCGACCTCGTGCGTGCCGGTGTCGCCCTCGTTGTAGTTGGTCGCCGTACCACCCGGAAGCGACGTGTCGAGCAGGACGACACCGTCGTTGGAGGGGTTCTTGCTGTAGTCGCTCGGGAACGTCGCCCACCCGAGCAGGCCACCGGAGAGGTTGGCCGTGTAGACGTTGAGGTCGTTGGCGTCACCCACGCGCAGCGCCGACTTCATCTGGCGCTCCGCGCGGCTGCCGTGACGCAGACCGTCGTACCACTTGGCGTTGAGCGTCCGGGTCGTGCTCGCGAGGCGGAAGCTGAAGCCGGTCGAGGTGCTGTTCGAGGAGGTCGTGCCGCCGAACGCCTGGTTGAGGACGTTGATCTGGGCGGAGACGTCGGCGTCGCCGAGGTAGCCGCCGGCCTTCGTCATGTCCTTGTGGATGACGTGGAAGTGCACGTCGATGACCGCCGAGGCGAGCGCGGCCGTGCCGGCGCCGGCGTTCTTGGCCTTGAGGGCGGCCTTGAGCGCCTTGTCCATCTCGGCGGCCTTGGCCGCGGTGACCTCGTTGCCGTCCTTGGCGCCTTCCTTCGCCCGTGCGGCTGCGGGTGCGTCGCGGACGACGCAGATCTTGCTCTCGGCGCTGTTGGCGCTCGAGGACAGCGGCACGGCGACGACAGCGGCACCGGCGGTCGGGACGACGGCGGTCAGGGCGGCGGCGCCCAGCGTGGTGGCGGCCAGGATGATGCGCCGGCTGGGGCGAGTCGCGGCAAGGCGGGCTCCCGGGTGACATGCGCAGGTGGTTCCCGCGACAGTGCGGGAGACATTAGCCCGCAAAAAGGACTACGTAAAAGGGGTTGTGGTAGCTATTTGTGACTAGTTGACCGCCTCGGCCGCAGGATCGGCGCGATCGCCGTACGTCCCCCCGTCGCACCCGGTCCGCGTCCGCATCGGTGCAGGCTGGTCCACATGGATTCAGGAGACGTGCGGCGGCGCTTCGTCCTGGCGAACACCCGCCTACGTCGGGTCCCTGGGGTACCGGAGCTCCGCCTGCACCTCGCGGACGACGTCACCGCGTTGTGGGAGCGCACCGAGACTCTCCGCGGCGGCGAGTCCGCTCCTCCGTTCTGGGCGTTCGCCTGGCCAGGGGGCCAGGCCGTCGCGCGTCACATCCTCGACCACCCCGAGACCGTGTCCGGCAGGTCGGTGCTGGACCTGGCGACGGGATCGGGCCTGTGCGCCGTCGCAGCGGCGAGATCTGGAGCGTCGCGAGTGGTGGCGGTGGATGTCGACCCGTTGAGTGCCGCGGCTGTCGAGGTCAACAGCGAGGCCAACGGCGTGAGGCTTGACGTGGAGGTCAGGGACCTGCTGTCCGCGGGACCGCCGGACGTGGACCTGGTGCTCGCGGGTGACATCAGCTACGAGCGGCCGATGGCTGAGCGGATGTTCTCCTGGCTCCAGCGCTGCCGGCGGGCCCGGGTCGACGTGCTTGTCGGGGACCCGGGGCGTGCGTTTCTCCCTCGACATCTCCTCCAGGAAGTCGCCGGATACGAGCTGCCGACGGAGGTGGCGGTGGAAAACGTGGCGGTGCGCCGTGCCTCCGTGTTCCGGATTCCCTGACGCTCCCCGGTCAGGACGGGGCCACATGCACCCACGGCAAGCTGCCGTCAGTCGTTGGGGTCGCGAAGGCCCACCGCGTCGAGCTCCCAGAACGCCGCGGAGTAGACCAGCGTGCCGGTCATCCACGGTGCGGACGCAGCGCTTCCACCAGACGTGCCACAACCTCGCCGTGGTCGCCGAAGGCCGCACGGTGCAGGGCCGCGACCGCGGCCTGGTCGTCGTACTCCTCATTCCGGACGGTGACGTCCGTGCCGGCGCCCTCGCGCTGCTCCGTTATCCGCCTATCGTGGCGGAGCACTGCCGCGTCGGCGTGAGTATGTCGTCCTGTGCGACGCCGACGGCACCGGCAGGGTCGTCCGGCACAACCCGTCCGGACATGCCAGGGGCGCCGCTCCTGATCGAAGCGGCGCCCCTCGCGTGATGCTCTGCGTCAGCGGATGACGTTCATCTGCGTCTGCGGGTTGAGGTGGTCCAGCTTGCGCGCACCGGCACGCGCGCTGTCACTGAGCAGGAAGATGTCCAGCCCGCGGAGGATGTCGTTGCCGTAGATGAAGCCGTTGTACCAGTACGACGACCAGGTGTTTCCTCCGGACGGCTTGTAGAAGCCGATCTCGGCGGCGGCCGGCGTGGCCCCAGCGAGCAGCTTGTCGACGTCGACGACCGTCGTCCCAGCGGTGTAGGCCGACGACACGAGAACCTTCCGCCCGTTCGGAAGCGGCAGGAAGTTAAAGTTGTGCATCGTGCAGGTGCCGGCCTCGGCGCGCGGCACCTTGTAGTTCGCCAGCTTCTTGCCGGTTGCGGTGTCGACGAACCAGATGCGCCCCTGCTGGTCGTCCGGATTGGTACAGCGGGGGGACCCGCCACCGCCGGACTCGTCGCCGAACGCCACGACCCTGCCGTCCCAGCTGAACGACGCCGAGTGCCAGAGGTCGATGTTCGCCGTGTTGATGGTCGGGTCGTCGTAGCGCCACTTGAGCTTGGGCTGGAGCGGGTCACTGATGTCCCACAGCTGCGCCTCGCTCATGCACGCCGCAGCGGCGAGCTTCAGCTCCTTGAACACGCTGACGTCGTGGCACGCCTTGAACGAGAAGGCCCCACCGAAGTACGACGCGAGCTCCGTCTCGGAGTCGAGGTGGTACTTCGTCACCGTTGCCGCGGCGGGGTCGGCCAGGGGCATGTTCACGATGGAGACGAAGCCGTGTGGCGACGCGCACTGGGGGCCGAGAGCGTTCCCGCCGAGCGGGTACGACGAGATGTACATGACGACGCGACCCTTCTCCGGCTCCGGGAGCAGGGTGTTCGTGTGCGACCCGCAGTCGGTCCGGACGGTCGTGACCAGCTGCGGCGCGGCGGGGTCGGAGATGTCGATGACGCGGATGCCCTCGAACGCCCCCGGCGTGCTTGCGCGCACGCCCGTGCTATCGCATTCCGGCGAGCTCTGTGGCGCGTCGATCGACTGGAAGACGTAGTTGCGGTAGACGGATATGTCCCCTTGACCGCCGTTGCAGCGGAAGTCGCTCACGACATGGGGATGCTCGGGTTCGGAGGTGTCGATGATGCGGAAACCGCCGTAGTTGGCCGCAATCGTGTACTTGCCCCAGAAGGCGAGGTCGGACTGCGTCAGCGAGTTCGACTTCGGGACGTTGGCCAGGAGCTTGACGTTCTGGCTGTGCTGGTCGGGCCCGGACGATCCAGGTTCCGTGTGGTCGCCGTCGTGCGCTGACGCGGGACCGGTCATCGTGACCGTCAACGCGACCGCGCCAGCCATGGCGAGAAGACGTCGTCTCAACCTACACACCCTTCCGGTAGAGGGACCGCCGACCGACGGCGGCCCGAGTCGCCCCGACCCCTGCACAGCGATGCTCCGGTGCCGGCTCCGCCGGCCGGTGCACGAAGGAACGGCAACGCTGCTGAGCGGGTCGCGCGACGATGCGGCGAAACTTAAGCGGAGGATGTAGTCGGGTCAATGGCCCGTACGGGCTAGTGCGTTGCGCTATCGGACAAAGCGGACATCAAGGCAGATGCCGGTCCTCGTGGACGCTAGCCGGCCACTGTGTCGCGCACCTGCGTGAAGACGTTCGCGTCGGTCCTGAGCTGCGAGTGGCTCAGGCACGCGGTGTTCGTGTTCGTCGCCCCGGCGACCGCCACGGAGCTGTCAGGGTTGATGACGCTGTCACACGGCGACCACCACGTCGCGTAGGACACCGCACCGGGGCTCTCGTCGTCGCTGTTGAGGGCGGTGAGGAACGACGACCCCTCACGCATCTCGACGCATGACGTCGCGCCGCAGTAGTTGGCCGTGTTGGTCCCGTGGTTCGGCCCGCCCAGCGAGACCCAGTCGTCGACCTTGGCGGATCCGCCCAGGTTCTTCAGGTAGTAGCGGGAGCTGAGTCCGCCCATGGAGTGCGTGACGACGTCGACCTTGTCCCATCCCGTCTCGGCGCGGATCGTGTCGACGCGGGTGCGGATGTCCTCCGCCGTCGTCTTGTTGCTCAGCCTGTAGTCGTAGGACCAGCGGCGCAGCTCGGCGTCGACGTATCCGGCGGCCTTGAAGTTCGCGACCATGGTGTCCCACGCGGACGCGCTGCTGTTGTACCCGTGCACGAAGAGGATCGGCCGTTTCGCGGTGGCCAGGGCCGCGTGTGACGGCGCGGCGGGCGGCACGAGGCAGGCAACGGCGAGGAATGCGGCGAACGAGCGGGATCCGGCGCATGTGCCCTCCTGAGGCGTGAAGGTCGCGCGGTGCGACAAGCGTGCTCCTATCGCCCCGCCAGGGCAACGGTCCTCGGGGACCCGTGACGGAGTCCTCAGGCGGGTCGGGACGACATCTCGATGAGGCAGTCGTTCGGACTCGAGTGCGTCGCCCGGTGCTTTGCCCCAGGAAGCGAGATTCGACTGCGTTAGCGAGTTCGACTTCGGCCGTCCGCCAGCTGCGCAAGGGCACGTGCGCTCGCGCGTCGTCAGGGACGGCGGGGATCGGCTACCGGAGACCGCACTGGACATCGATCGCGCGCTCGGTCGGTTCGAGATCGTCATGGGGAGCCGTCACCGGGCATGGTTGGCGCAGCTGCGGCCGGGTGGACGACGCCGGCATCGACCGACTTCGCGCGTCAGTCGCCCCCTACCTCGTCCCGGCCCAGGTTGAGGCGCTGTACCGATGGCATGACGGGGGTGATTCCGGCGTCTTCGGCGGCGCATGTACCCCCTCGACGAGCTGATCGACTGGTACCGGTTCACTTGTGAGGAACTCGAGTCGCCGCGTACGTGGCTGCCGGTCTTCGACGACCACATCGTGAACGTCGTCACGCTCGACGTCCCTGGCCTGCCGCTGTCGGACCCATCCGTCTGGTACGGGCACACGCATGACATATGGCTCGAGCGCCTGTTCGACTCGATCTCCGCCATGCTCGACGTCATCTGTGACGCGGCCGAAGAAGGTGCGCTCACGCAGATGCACGGTCGTCTCGGGCTGCACCGCGGCGAGGGGGTCCAGTCCCTCGATGGACGTGCTTGGAGCAGGTACCGGCTTGCCCGTAGCCCGAGCGCCTTCCAGTAAACGGATTCGCCGCCCGGACGTACGTCCCTCGCTCCGCAGACCCAGATTGGCCGCGTGAATGGCTGGTGCCCCTGGGCGTGACCGACGAGTCGCTTGCGATCCGAGGAGCCACCCACACGATCGCCGGGCTTGTCGTAGCAGCGGCCGACGGTCCGGTTGTAGCCACGATCCGCGGGCGCGTGGTGACCGGGTCGGGCGGCGCGGGCTTCTGGAACCCCGTTGTGGACGACGGAACAGCGAGGATCGCCGCTGCTTGCGACACCAAGCTCGTACCCATCGCGGTCGGCGTCGGTGCGGAAGGAGAGTTCGATGTCCTCTTGGAGTCCGCCGCCACACCCGACCCGATCACCGACTCCCTACAGCCCATGCCCTCGGCGCTCGTCCTGTACCGACGGCAGAGTGATGCCGTCGCCACAACCGGAACAACGCCTGCTCGATCAAGGAAGCTGTCGCTGCTGGCCGCACAGGCCATGGGTGCCGATAGCCGCCGCCGGCGGCCGGCGGCCAGACTCGGCCTGCTAGCGCACGGAGCAGTCGACGAGAATGATGGGCCGCTGCTGAAGCTCGTCCCCGTGCACGGCCTGGAAACGGACCGACGGGACCGTTGCCGCGCGCGAGGACGACGAGCGCGACCCGGCGCCGGAGCCGAACGCTGCATCCGCGCCACGCCCCACGCGAGGACCCGTGCGTCACCCGAACAACCGCTCCAGCACCCGCGCCACCCCGTCGTCGTCGTTGCTCGCCGTACGCCGCTCCACCGCGGCCAGCACGTCGGGATGCGCGTTGGCGACGGCGTACGACGTGCCGGCCCACGCGAGCAGCGGCAGGTCGTTGGGCATGTCGCCGAAGGCGACGACCTCCTCCGCGCCGATCCCGCGCTCCTCGCAGAAGCGCGCAAGCGTCGTCGCCTTCGACACGCCACTCGCGGAGATCTCGATGAGGCAGTCGTTGGGACTCGAGTGCGTCGCCTCGACCACGCCGTCGAGGACCTGGCGCACCTCGGCGAGCAGCTCGTCGGCGTCCCGGTCGTCGTGGCGCATCAGCACCTTGAACACCGGCTCGTCGATGAGCGCGTCGAGCTCGGCGACGCGCGGGTCGGCCAGCTCGTAGCGCACGACGTACGTCGGGTCGTGGGAGAAGCGGTTCACCGACTCAGCGGCAAAGGCGGCGCCCGGCACCGCCTCGCGCAGCCGCGCCAGCACCTTGCGCGCCACGTCGACGGACAGCTCGAACCGCTCGACGATCTGCTCGGAGTGCAAGTCGTAGACGAGCGCGCCGTTCGCGCAGATCGCGAGCCCGGTGTGCCCGGTCGCCTCCGCGACCGGACGCATCCACCGCGGCGGCCGCCCGGTCACGAACACCACTGTCGCGCCCGTCGCCTCGGCCCGGCGCAGGGCGGCCACCGTCCGGTCGGAGATCGTCCGGTCGCTGCGCACGACCGTGCCGTCGAGGTCGGTCGCCACCAGCCGGATCAGTGGAACCACCATCCCAGGGCTGTCGCGAGCCCGTCGTCGTCGACACTGCCCGTCACGAGGTCCGCGGCGTCCTGCACCTCCGGCACGGCCTGCCCCATCGCCACGCCGTACGCCGCCCAGCGCAGCATCTCGAGGTCGTTGCGGCCGTCGCCGACGGCGAGCGTCTCCTCCCGCCGTACGCCGAGCCGCTCGCGGACGCGCTCCAACGCCGACGCCTTCGTCACCCCGCGCGGCGCGATGTCGAGCCAGGCGGTGTAGCCGACCGCGTAGCTGACGTCGTGCAGCCCGATCCGCTCGATCAGGTCGAGCAGGTCACGCGGCTCGTGCTCGGGGCAGCGCAGCACGACGCGGGTCACCGGCCGCCCGACGAGCTGCTCGAGGGGCACGACCGTCTGCTTCCCGGTCAGCTCCCCCGGCGGGAACGTCCCGGTGACGTAGTGTCCCTCCCCGAGCCGCTCGACCGCGACGAGCGCGACGGGCAGGTGCTCCAGGAGCAGGCGTACGGCGGGCCCGGCGTCGAAGGTCACGGCGTCGACCACCTCGAACGGGTTGATGGTCGAGGTCACCGCGCCGTTGCTCGTCACGAGCCAGCCCGAGTCGAGCTCGAGCTCGGCGGCGACCGGTTGGGCTCCCAGCAACGCCCGCCCGGTCGCGAGGACCACGTGCGCACCGGCCGCGCGCGCCCGTCGTACGGCGTCGAGCACGGCCGGGGCGACGGTCTCCTCCGGTCCGAGCACGGTGCCGTCGATGTCCAGCGCGACGAGGCGTGGCGCGGGCCCGCGTGCGCCTTCGGGAGCCCCGGAGTCCTGCGGCAGCGTGGCGGCGCTCACGCGCGGGCGACCGGCTCGAGGACCTCGCGCCCGTCGAGGTAGGGCCGCAGCAGCTCGGGGACCACGACCGACCCGTCGGCCTGCTGGAAGTTCTCGAGAATCGCCACCATCACGCGTGGTACGGCGACCAGCGTGCCGTTGAGCGTCGCGACCGGCGACGTCCCGTCGGTGTCCCGCATCCGCACCCGCAGCCGCCGCGCCTGAAACTCCGTGCAGTTCGACGTCGAGGTCACCTCGCGGTAGCGGCCCTGCGTCGGCACCCACACCTCGCAGTCGTACTTGCGCGCGGCGCTCGCGCCCAGGTCGCCGGACGCGACGTCGATGACCCGGAACGGCAGGCCGAGCGAGGTGAGGAAGCCCTTCTCCTGCTCGAGCAGCCGCTGGTGCTCCTCGCGCGCCGCGCCCGGCGCGCAGAAGGTGAACATCTCGACCTTGTCGAACTGGTGCACCCGGATGATCCCGCGGGTGTCCTTGCCGTGCGCACCGGCCTCGCGCCGGAAGCACGGCGAGATCGCGGCGTAGCGCAGCGGCAGGCCGGCGGCGTCGAGAATCTCGTCGGAGTGGTACGCCGCGATCGGCACCTCCGAGGTCCCGACGAGGTAGAGGTCCTCGCCGTCGATGCGGTAGACGTTCTCCGCGGCCTGGCCGAGGAAGCCGGTGCCCTCCATCGCCTCCGGCCGCACGAGCACGGGCGGGACGACCGGCACGCGACCCTCGCGCACCGCCCACGACATGGCGTAGGAGATCAGCGCCTGCTGAAGGAGCGCGCCCACGCCGGTGAAGAAGTAGAAGCGCGACCCCGACACCTTGGCGCCGCGCTCAAGGTCGATCGCACCGAGCAGGCGCCCGAGCTCGACATGGTCGCGCGGCTCGAAGCCGAACTCCGGCAGGGGGCCGATCTCCTCGAGGACCTTGTAGTCGTCCTCTCCGCCGACGGGCACGCCGTCCTCGACGACGTTCGAGATTTTCAGCACCACGTGCTGGAAGGCAGTATCGGCCTCGTCCTGCTCCGCCTCGGCGGCGCGTACGTCGGACGCGAGCTGCTTGGTGCGCCCAAGCAGCGCCTGCCTCTCCTCGCCCTTGGCGCGCGCGACCTCCTTGCCCAGCGCCTTCTGCTCCGCGCGCAGGGCGTCGAAGCGGGCGATCGCGGACCGCCGCCGCTCGTCCGCGCTCAGGGCCTCGTCGACCAGCCCCGCATCCTCACCCCGGGCCTGCTGGGAGGCACGGACGACGTCGGGGTCGCTACGGAGGAGGCGCACGTCCAGCACTCCTCGAGGGTACCGGCGCCCGCACCGGGTTTCTGCGGCCGTACGCCGGGCCGGCCGCTGCACGGGGGCCACGGCCGCACGCCGTGCCTCCGGCGTGAGACCACGGTCCCGAGTCCGTGCCACCCGTGCAGAATCACGTCGCCGTTGCGCTGAACGCCGCCGCCCGGGCGTGCGTACCCAGGGTCGACTCTGCATCAGCAGGGACTGACGATCGGAGCGCCTCATGCGCAACACCGTCCTCGGCACCCTCGCTGCGGTCACCGCGGCCACCGCCCTGACGCTGGGGCCGGCCGCCACCTCCTACGGTGACGGCGGCACATCGTCCCGGGAGGGCTCCGGCTCCTCCGGCTCCTACCACGACGGACTGCGGGTGATCGGCCTGTCGGACGGCGGCACGCGCCTGGTGCGGTTCTCCACCGACCGTCCCGGCTACGCCTACTCCATCGGGGCGGTCAGCGGGCTGGCCGGCGACACGCGGCTCGTGGGCATCGACTTCCGGGCCGCCGACGGCCGGCTCTACGGGCTCGGCAACCAGGGCGGCATCTACACACTGGACGTCACCTCGGCCCGGGCGGCCCGCTTCGGCCAGCTCTCCGTGGCGCTCGAGGGCACGCAGTTCGGGGTCGACGTCAACCCGGCGGCCGACGCGCTGCGGGTGGTCAGCAACACCGGCCAGAACCTGCGCCAGGCCTTCTCGACCCCCGCCGGCCCGACCAGCGTCGACGGCCGGCTCAGCACGCCGCCGACCGCGGGCGACACCACCGGCGTGACCGGTGCGGCGTACACCAACAACGACACCAACCCCGACACGGCCACCACGCTGTTCGACATCAGCACCGGCGGCGACCAGGTCCTGGTGCAGGCACCGGCGAACCTCGGCACGCTGTCACCGACCGGAAAGCTCGGCCGCGACGCGACGGGCGACGCCGGGTTCGACATCTACTCGGTGGTGCGCGACGGTACGGCGGTGCGGGTGAAGGCGTTCGCGACCCTCAACGTCGGCGGCAGGCGCGGGCTGTACCGGATCAACCTTCTCAACGGCCGAGCCAGCCTCATCGGCGGCCTCAACTCCAGCGTCGTCGACATCGCGATTCCGCTCAACCAGCTGTAGGCGGGCGTGGGCCTGCCTGCCTACAGAGGCGACAGGCAGGCCCGCACCACGTCGTAGCACCGTTCCTGAGAGAGGCAGGTCCAACCGGTGGCCATCCGCAGCCCGCTGCGTCTGCTCACCGCTGAGCCGGCTCCGCGGAAGCCCCGGGACAGGGACCCGGGGCTCACCGACGAGCACGAGGTGGCGGCGGCGTACGCCGCGCACGGCGCGGAGCTGTACCGCTTCGTGCTCCGCGGTCTGCGCGACCCCGGCGCGGCCGAGGACGTGGTGCAGGAGACGTTCCTGCGCGCGTGGCGGGCCGCGGACCGGTACGACCCCTCGCTGGCCAGCCTGCGGGTGTGGCTGTTCGCGATTGCCCGCAACGCCATGCTCGACCATGTGCGCGCCGCCGACGTGCGGCCCTGGCAGGGCGCGCTCGTGGACGACGAGCAGGTGGAGCGGGCCGCTGCGCCCCAGCAGGACCAGACCGAGCTGCTGCTGCGCGGCTGGGTCGTCGAGGAGGCGCTGCGCCGGCTCACCGAGGAGCACCGGGCGGTGCTGGTCGAGACCTACCTCAAGGACCGCCCGTACGCCGAGGTGGCAGCGGAGCTCGACCTTCCCGTCGGGACGGTGCGCAGCCGGGTCTTCTACGGCCTCAAGGCTCTGCGGGTGGCGATGGACGAACTAGGGGTGCAGCCGTGACAACGAGCGACGACGACCGCCGCGGGCGGAGCGAGGCGGAGGAGCACCGCCGGCTGCGCGAGCTCCTCGGAGCGCACGCGCTGCGCGCTCTGACCCCGGCTGAGCAGATCGCCGTACAAGCGCACCTCGACGGGTGCGTCACGTGCCGCGCCGAGTTCGCGGAGATCGCCCCGCTCGCGGACGCGCTGCGCCTCGTGTCCCCCGACGACGTCGCGTCCACCGAGACGCCTTCCTCGGACCTGGGAGCGCGCATCCGCGACCGGGTGTCGCGGGAGCGGACGCTGCGCGAGCGCCGGGACCGGCGCGCGCGGGTGCGCATGCTGGCCATGGTGGCGGCGGCAGTGGTCGTGCTGGGCGCCGGCACCGCCACCGTCGTGACCGAGCTCCGGGACGACCGGACGCCGGCAGTGGTCGTGGCCGGGCACGAGCGCCTGGCCCTGCGCGCCCAGCAGGCCGGCATCGGGGTCTCCAGCGCGGTGCTGGTCCCGCACACGTGGGGCCTGGAGGTCCGGATGACCATGACCGGGGTCACCGCTGGTGAGCGTTACCGTGCCGTGGCCGTCGACCGCACCGGCCGCCGGATGCCGGCCGGGGAGTTCCTCGGCGTCTCCGACCGGCCGGTCGTGTGCAACATGCAGGCCGCTCTGCTCCGCGCCGACGCGCGGGCGTTCGTGGTCCTGGACGCGCAGGGCCGGGAGGTTGCACGGGCGGACCTCTCGGTCTGACGCGCTGGACTGCCGGGGCGACGTCCCACGGCCGGCACAGTCGTCGACGTACGCTGCTGGAGACGATTCGGGTGCCCAGCGTGAGAGCGGGACGGGTCTGTGACGAGGACGCGGGGACATCGCACGGCCGCCGGTCTGCTGGCGCTGGCTGTGGGTGCTACGGCGACGGCATGCGGCGGCGGCGAGCGGCAGGCCAGCGCGCCCGCACCGACGGTCACGGCAAGCCCGACGCCGACGAGCGCGGCGCCGACGAGCGC
>JALYMU010000047.1 GCA_030773595.1 Actinomycetota bacterium
GCCGGGGGGCATGCGCCCCCCGGCGCGACGCTCACTTCTTGAACGAGCTCGCCAGGTCCTGCGGCGCGTCCTCGTGGTAGACCTGCTTCCACGCCTCGAGCACGTTGTCGTGTTCGACCGGTAGCGAAGGCAGGGCGACGTACGGCGGGGTCTTCTCGCCGAGCAGGGCCTTGGCCGCGAGCCGGGCTTCGGTCACGCCCTGGTCGAAGGGTCGCTGGGCGCCGAGGCCGACGACGAGCTGGTTCTTCGCCAGGCCGATGGCGACGTTCTTCCCGAGGTCTTCTGTAGCCACCTTGAGGTCGTTGCGGCCGGCAGCGCGAGCGGCGGCGAGAACACCCTCAGCCGGTACGTCCCACACGGCCCAGATGCCGGAAAGGTTGGGGTTCTGGCTGAGCATTGCGTTCGCCGAAGCCTGGGCGTCCCCGGCGAAGTCGGGCCCGGCGATGCCCTTCTCGGCCACGATCTTGATGTCCGGGTAAGACTTCTGGATCGTCGACTTGAAACCGTCGTACCGCTGCTTCGTCACGAAGAAGTCAGCTTCGTGGTAGACGACGCCGATCTCGCCCTTGCCGCCGAGAGCTTTGCCCATGAGGTGCGCAGACACCACTCCGTTTCCAAAGTTGTCCGCCGACACGACCGACACGTAGTCCTGGCCCGGCTTCATGCCCTTCGGCGAGTTGTCCATGAAGACGAGCTTCACGCCGGCCTTCGCAGCGGCCTTGTACGCCCCCGCGGTCGCAACCGGGTCGGTCGGTAGCGAGACGATGACGTCAGGATCCTTCGTGAGGATCGTCTCGATGTCGGATACCTGCTTGTCCGGCTTGAAGTTGGCGTCCGTGACGGCGACCACCTCCATCCCGAGCCTGCCGAACTCGTGCTTCAGTCCGGCGATCTGAGCGACGGACCAGTCGTTGCCGCCGTAGTGCATCGAGATCGCGGCCTTGGCTCGCATGCCCTTGACCTTCGCGATCTGCTCGGGCGTGAGGTCCGCCGCGCTGGCTTCGGCCGGGTCCTCACCGTTCGGTCCTTTGCTCAACACCGTGCCGGTGACCTGCTTGAGCGCCGCGTCCGCGGCCTTGGCCGCCGAGGAGTCGGCCTGGGTGGTGCCGGACGTCTCGCCTGCGGCGGAGCAACCCGCCAGGGCAAGGAAGACGGCGGCGGGGAGCGCCAGTAGAGGGGTGATGTATCGCTTCACGATCAAGCTCCGGGATGTGTGGGGAGGCCACCGTCGGGCCGCCGCGGGCAAGAGGAGGTCGCCGTCGGACTGGGCGGTCCGCCGTGCGGATTCATACGTGTGAGAGGGCCCGACCGGGCGCGGACTCAAGGGTGGGTGCGCCCGGCAAGCAGCGCGTCAAGGTGGGCTTTGCTGATCTCGGCGGCCTCGCGCGGATCGCCGTCATAGGAGTCGAGCTCGACCATCAGCCAGCTGTCGTAGCCGGTCTCGTCGACGGCGCGAAGAATGTCGGCGAAGTCGAGCTCGCCCTGACCGAGGGGGAGAAACTGCAGGGGATCGAAGCGCAGGTCCTTGAGGTGCACGTGCCGGATGCGGTCCGGGTACTGCCGGATCAGCTGGGCGGGGTCACCGCCGCCCGCAGCGAGGTGAGCGGTGTCGGGGCAGAATCCGATGCGTGTCAGAGGAAGGAGCCGGGCAAGCTCCTGCGGGCTCTCGACGATGGTGCTCAAGTGCGGGTGGTAGGTCGCCGACAGCCCGTGCCGCGCGGCGACGTCAACGACGCGGTCGAGCGCGGCCGCCAGCCGGTCGTAGTCCTCGTGCCGCGTCCCATCGGCGCGCCGGGCGCCTCCTCCCACGACCAGCCGTCCCGCCCCCACCTCTGCCGCAAGCCGGGCCGCCGTTTCGATGCGCGAGAACTCGTCGTCGAGGATCTCGTCGTAGATGAAGTTGGCTCCGGTGTAGACGCTCACGAGCTCGAGCCCGGCGTGCGCGAGGAGGCTGCGGAGTGCCTCGGGGCGGTCCGCGTAGTCGGCCACGTTGCCGTCGAACAGCTCTGTCCCCTCGTAGCCCGCGGCGGCGATGTCGGCGAACGCCTGCTCCATCGATCCGTTGGCGCGGTAGTAGAGGTCCTTGACGCTCGTGACGCCCTGGGCGTGCCCGACGACGCCGCCCCACGTGATCGAGTGGTAACCGAGCTGCACGGTGATTCCCTTCGCCGTCGTGAGCCCATCAAAAGCTGCCGACGTGCAGAAGTCAACAGTTCATCGACAAAAGTTCCGCCCACGTGCGAGGATCTAGCCATGGATAGCCTCCCGGCGCTGCCCTCGGACCAACTGGACGGTCTCGTCACCGTGCTGGATCTCGTCCGGTCTGGCCGCGCGACGACCAAGCCCGAGCTCGTTCGCCTGTCGGGCCTGGGCCGCAGCGTCGTCACTCAGCGGGTCGCCCAGCTTCTCGAGTCCGGACTGCTCGTCGATCGAGGTCGGGGTCGTTCGACGGGCGGCCGCGCGCCCCGCGAACTGGCGGTCAACAGCTCCGCCGGCGTCGTACTCGTCGCTCCGGTCGGAGCGCGGCACATCGGCGCCGGGGTTGCCGACCTCGGCGGACGCCTCCTGGACTGGGTCGTGGAGCCGGCGGAGGTGTCCGCAGGTCCGGACGCGGTTCTCGCCCGAGTCGAGGCGCTGTTCGACCAGCTGCTCGCTGGAGACGCTGTCCCGCGAGGTAGCGAGGTGTACGGCGTTGGACTGGGAGTGCCCGGCCCGGTGGAGTTCGCCTCGGGCGAGCCGGTCAGCCCTCCGATCATGCCCGGATGGCACCGCTACCCGATCCGCCGCCGCTTGGCAGCGAGGTACGACGCTCCCGTGTGGGTCGACAACGACGTCAACCTGATGGCGCTGGGAGAGCTGCGCGCGGGCGTAGCCCGTGGTCACGACGACGTGGTGTTCATCAAGGTGGGCACGGGCATAGGCGCCGGCCTCGTCTCCGCTGGACAACTGCACCGCGGCGCACAGGGATGTGCGGGGGACATCGGCCACGTCCTGGTGGACGAGAGCAGCGGGGCCTTGTGCCGGTGCGGCAAGACCGGATGCTTGGAGGCGCTCGCGGGCGGGACCGCCCTCGTCCGTGACGCCACTGCGGCTGCTGTGGAGGGGCGGAGCGAGCGCCTGCTGCGCGTCCTCGGTGGGCCGCGAGACCTGTCCGTCGCCGCTGTCACCGAAGCCGCCCGAGAAGGCGATCTTGCCGCCGGGGAACTCCTCGGCCGCTCCGCCCGGCTCGTCGGTGAGACCGTCGCGCAGCTGGTGAACTTCTACAACCCCGCGCTCGTCGTGGTCGGCGGGTCAGTGGCCGCGGGAGGCGACGCGTTCCTCGCGACTATCCGCGAGACGGTTTACCGCCGGTCACTCCCCCTGGCCACGCGCGAGCTCCGGCTGTTGCGATCCACCGTCGCTCCCGATCCCGGTCTCGCAGGTGCGGCTCATATGGTGCTCGACGAGCTCTTGAGCCGCGACCGCCTGTGGCGGTGGCTGCCCTATGGTTCCCCCGCGGGCCGTGCGGAACTGATGGTGTCCGCCTAACGCAGCTTTCGTGAGCAACCGCCGGGGGCGCTCGACGACTCCGCTCACGACGATTCGCTTTGTCGGGTGAGATCGTCGGCCGCAACTTCGCGCGCCCGTGGGAACGCGCGCAAGTGGAGCGGCAGCGTGTGAATCCACATTGCAGGGTCTGTCGGGACCGTGCGCTTGTGTCGCGTGCGCAGCGTCCGGCTCTAGCCCCGCCGTTGCAGTAGCGGTCTGGTCTTGTCGGCGACACGGCCGGTAGAAGCACGGCAGTGCCTGTCCTGCTTGGGATTCTGGACTTGCTGAAGGTCCAGAGTCGCAAGAGGAGGGGCACTCCGTTGGTGCACGGTACATCGTGGCGTCCGCGGCTGATGGTCACCTGCGACGGGCGGAATGTGGTGTCGCATGCGGGGTCGCGGCTGTTGGCCGACTTGGCCAAGGTCACTGGGCTGACGGCGGGCTTCGGCGCGGCGCTTGTCGGGTGCGGGAGCGCCGCTCTGCTCATGATCCGGGCCGGGTGCTGACCGATCTGGCGGTGCTGCTTGCCGATGGCGGGGAGACGATCAGCGACCTGGCGGTACTACGCGAGCAGCCCGAGGTCTTCGGCGCGGTGGCGTCGACCGCGACGGCGTGGCGGGTGCTCGACGCCGTCGACGCCGAGGCGCTGCAGCGGCTGCGCTTGGCTCGGGCGGCGGCACGGGAGCGGGCGTGGCTGTCCCGCGCCGAGCTCGATCGCGAACTGCCCGCCGCCACGGCCGGTGGCGGACGTGGCCGGGGCTGGTCCTCGACGTCGACGCCACGATCGTGCTCGCGCACTCGGAGAAGGAACAGGCCGCACCCACGTTCAAAGGCTCGTTCGGCTACCACCGGCTGCTGGTGTTCTGCGACAACACCGGTGAGGCACTGGCCGGGATCCTGCGCCCAGGGAACGCCGGCGCGAACACCGCGACCGACCACATCGAGGTCACCGACCTCGCCCTCGCGCAGATCCCCGACGACATGCGCCACGGCACCCCAATCCTGTTCCGCACGGACGGCGCCGGCTGCTCACGGGCGTGGCTCGCGCAGTTGCGGTCCCTACGCGAGGAGTGCGGCCTGGACGTGCGGTTCTCTGTTGGGTTCACGATGGCCGCGGCGGTGCAGGAGGTGATCCTCGCCCTGCCGCCGGTGGCCTGGACTCCGGCGATCGAGGCCGACGGGTCGGTGCGGGAGGGTACCGATGTCGCCGAGCTGACCGGCCTGCTGCCCGACCTCGCCGCCGCCGGCTGGCCGGAAGGCATGCGGCTGATCGTGCGCCGCGAACGCCCGCACCCCGGCGCGCAGCTCACCTTCACCGACGTCGACGGATGGCGGTTCCAGGCTTTCGCCACCGACACCCCGGTCGGCAGCTCGCCCACCTAGAAGCCCGGCACCGCGCGCACGCCCGCGTCGAAGACCGGATCCGGTGCGGCAAGGACACCGGCTTCGGCCGGTTCCCGTCCCGCACCTTCGCGATCAACGCCGTCTGGCTCGAGCTCGCCCTGGCCGGCATCGACCTGCTCGCCTGGACCCAGACAATCCTCGTTGACGGGGAACTGGCCCGCTGCGAACCCAAGGCCCTGCGCTACCGCCTCTTGCACGTCGCCCGCCCG
>JALYMU010000048.1 GCA_030773595.1 Actinomycetota bacterium
ACCGCAAGCGCCTGCATTCCACGCTCGGCTACCGCACCCCGTTCGAAGCGCTCACCAACTACCGCACCGCAGCAACCGCCGCATGATCAACCCCCGAGAACCTGTCCAAAATCCTTGACACAGCCCACCCCAGCAACAAGGTCGTACCGTGTTCCATGGCTCGTGGTCCCTTCGATCCACTGCATCAGACACAGCGATCATCGAAGGGCCACGAGCCGCCTCACGTCAGGCGCGCCGACCCACCTGCCGCTCAAAGTTGCAGAGCCGGTATTGGCCGTCCGCCCCGACATGGGCAGTGGCGCGCGGCTACTGCGTCAACTCTCGCACGCCGACGCTGTCGCGCGCATGCTCGTCGCCGGATTTCTCGATGCCCGCCGTGTAAGTCTCCACCCGCTACCGCGTCAGGCGGACGACTTCCACGCGCGATGCCGAGAAGGACGCCAAGAGAGAGTCCGCATCAAATTGGAAACCATCCTTGCCATCCCAGTCAAACAGGCTTACTAGACCAGGTTCATAGCCTGCAGACGGTCGCTCAGTGCACAGCTCCGAAATCACAGCGTCGACACACCGAATGTTGATCTCTCCCTGATTCGGATCTCGTGCCATTCGTCGGAAGTGAAACGTCAAAGTGGGGGGCGGTGCCACGTCGAACGACACGTCGACTAGGTGCATATCGTGTAGATAGATGCGCCTGTCCTTGTCATCGAAAAACTCGTAGAGCCCAACACCGGGCAGGACCCCTCGCCCAGTCTCGGATGAAACACCGACGAACTCGCATGCCATGTGTCGCTTCCTTCTGGTCGTCACTCGTGCCTTACCGCCTCAGGTCAGTTGTCGCCCCGCTGACAACCGCCGCGTGAGCGGCAGTGCCGATGCACGCGCCACAGGTCGCGCCAGCCCGCCTTACGGACATTCCGTCTATCCGTCTTCCCCCATCCTTCGTTTGGATTCCTTGGGTTACGCGGCTGCCACGCCTTGTGCGGGGTACGGACCGTGTGATGGGTATGGCCGTGCAGGTCGTAGTGCCACTTACCTCGCGGGCCGACGATCGTGACCCTCGATCGACCACCGGCGTACTTCCGGCTGATGTAGCGCCCGTATGACCGCTGCGCTCTGTGGTTGGCTGAGCTGGCGGCCCTGCGGACATACCGCCAGGACGCCTTTGCGGCCCCATAGCCATACTTCCAACCCCGGCTCGCCGCCGCCCTCCGGGCCGGGGCACCACGGCATGGGGGTCCGGGCCCGGTCCCGGCTGCTGCCGTGCTCCCCGGCGACCCGCCCGATCGGGTCACGCGCCGCGCCCGGCGGCACGTCGCCGTCCTCGAGCCCGAGCTCCTCGCCCTGGTAGAGGAACGGCAGGCCCGGCAGGGTGAACAGCAGCGTGTGCACGAGCAGCGCGCGTTCGCGCCCTTGCGCGCCACTGCCGTACCGCGTCACCGCCCGGCGGCTGTCGTGGCTCGACAGCACCCAGGCGAACAGCGGGTGGCCGCCGACCGCGGCGGTCGCCCGCCGTAGGACGGCGGCGAGAGCGCCAGGGTCCCAGTCGAGCTCGACTGGCGTGAACAGGAAGGACACGTCCAACCCGTCACCGGCGCGGACGTAGCGGGCCACGTCCTCCGGGTCCATCAGATAGACCTCGCCCAGCAGCAGCGCGTCGTACGCCGCGGTCACGTGGCGCCAGCGCCGGTGCACCTCGAGCACGCCGGGCTGGTCGATGTCGTGGACGTGGCGCTGCGTCCCCCAGCCGGCGACGGTCCCGGTGGGCACCCGGCCCGGTCGCTCGTCGGCCGGCGGGTTGTCGGTCAGGTCAGGGTTCTTGACGAACATGTGCGCGGTGTCGACGCGGAGCCCGTCGACCCCCCGGTCGAGCCAGAAGCGCAGGATCGAGTCCACTTCGTCCGCAACACGCGGGTCGGACCAGTTCAGGTCCGGCTGCTCCGGCAGGAACAGGTGCAGCCAGTACTGCCCGGTGGCCTCGTCCCAGCTCCACGCCGGGCCGCCGAACATCGACACCCAGTTGTTCGGCGGGCCGCCGCCCGGCGCTGCGTCCCGCCAGACGTAGTAGTCGCGGTAGCGGTTCTCCACGGAGGACCGCGACGCGGTGAACCACGCGTGCTCGCTCGACGTGTGGTTCACCACCAGGTCGATGACGACTCGCATCCCACGGCCGTGGGCGTCCGCGAGCAGTTCGTCAAGGTCAGGGAGCGTGCCGCAGCGGGGATGCACCCCGCGGTAGTCGCTCACGTCGTACCCGTTGTCGCGCAGTGGCGACGGGTAGAACGGCGTGATCCACAGCAGGTCGACCCCGAGCTGCTCCAGGTGCTCCAGGCGTGAGCGCAGGCCGCGCAAATCGCCGAGGCCGTCCCCGTCGGAGTCGGCGTACGACGCGAGGTAGACCTCGTAACCCACGCTTGCGGCCCACCACCGCGGGGGGTTGCCGGCGTCGGCGTTCGGCTGCCCCATCCGGCTCACCGGGCGCCAGTCCCGCGGGCGCAGGCGACGCGCGTGCCCACTAGGGCCAGCCGCCCTCGTGCAGCGGGGTCACCGTCACCTCGTTGAGCACCGGCTGCCCGGGCGAGGTCGCCATCCAGGCGATGAGATCAGCCACCACCGATGGGTCGAGCGCGTCTCGCGGGTCGACCCGCTCGGCGTCCCTGCCCTGTCGCTGGGCGGGGTCGAACGTCCCCCAGCTCGTGCTCATGGCACCGGGATAGAGCACGCAGACGCGGATGCCGTCGGTACGTCCCTCTGCAGCCAGCGACTGCGTCAGCCCCGTCAGGGCGAACTTCGTGGAGCAGTACGCGGACGCCTTGGCCCACCCGCGGCGCCCCGCCACCGAGGAGATGTTCACGATCAGGCCGCCTCCCGCCCGGCGCATGTGCGGCATGGCGGCCTTCGCGAGTGCGAACGGTGCGGTCAGGTTCACCGCCACGACCCTCTCCCAGTCCGGAGAGGAAGGTCCTCAGCCGCAGCGGCCACGTCCGTGGCCGCCGCGTTGACCAGCACGGCGAGGTTGCCTAGCTCGGAGGCCGCGCGGTCCACGACGTCGCTCAGCGCGTGGGTCTCGGCGAGGTCGACGGCGACGGGCAGGGCGCGGACGTCCTCAGCCGCGACCTCGTGCGCTGCGTCGCGCAGGTCGGGCTCACTGCGGCCCAGCAGTGCGACGTGGGCGCCCGCTTGCGCCAGCCGGAGCGCGACGGCGCGGCCGAGACCGCTCGTGGCGCCCGTGACGAGCGCACTGGTGCCGGCGAGGGCACCCGTCGACGACGTCATGCGCGCCATAGTGCCCGCGCCGCGATACGGCGAACCGCTCCACGGTGCGGCCGCCGTCGGCGGCTGCGTGACAAGGGAGGGCCAGCGGGCGTGCAGCGGGGCGCTGTGATCTTCGGCGGGGTGATCTGCGTCGAGGGCCTGCCGGCCGCCTGCGCGACGGCCGGCATGCTCGCATTCCTCGACACGGACCTCTGGCGTGTCGACTCAGGTCGAGAGGCCGGGGATCAGGGTGGGCGGCAGCGGCGCCGCCGGCAGGTCCAGCATCTGCGCGACCGCTCGCAGCGACTCCGCCCGTTGGGCTGCGTACAGCGCCATGGGGTCGTTGATGGGACGGCCGAGGGCCTCGGTCAGCCACCCGACGTCGCGGGGAGCACTGCCGCGCGAGGCGTCCACCCGCCCCTCGCTCGTCAGGTTCGACGAGAAGATCCCGGCGGCGGAAGCGGGCAGGAAGTCCTCGTAGACGATCGGCTCCGGGACCACCCACCCCTCGTCGAGGAGCGCCGTCAGGTCCGCGGAGGGCCGTCGCCCGTCCCGGGGGCGGTCGGCGACGCGGAAGGTGTAGAACGCGAGGTCCTGCCGGGCGAGCTCGGCCTCGGAGGAGGGGAAGCGCCGCTTCCAGACCTCCGCCGCGATGTCGTCCTGCTGGCCGACCTCGGCGACGGCCTCGTCGTACCGCTCACGCCCCCGCGGCGTCAGTGCCACACCGCGCTGCTCGACCTCACCGAAGCGGACCCGCAGCTCGCCGGTGGTGATGGTGCCGTCGGCGTCGCGGAAGCGCCGCGGCTCGGCCAGTGCCCGGAACGACGTCTGGCGCAGCAGTACGTCCGGACCGTCCCACCGGGGCGGGCCCTGGATTCGGTCGATCATCGTGATCCCGCGGACCTGCATCCGCCGATAGAGCTCGTCGATGTCGAGCACCCGGGGCGTGAGGTGGTTGATGTGAGTGCTCGGCACCCCACCGATGTCGGCGGCGACGCTCGAGACCCTCTCCAGCTCGCCGTACC
>JALYMU010000049.1 GCA_030773595.1 Actinomycetota bacterium
GTGCTGCGGTCGGACGAGGCCGTGACCACCCTGGCGGCGGTGTGGGGGCGCGGCCGCGGGGCGAGGCGGCGCCCGCCGCTGTCGCTTCAGGAGGCGCTGGTCGCCACCATGCTCCTCGAGCACTCGCTGCGCCCGCTCGCCGTACGGCTCGAGCCCGCCGACCTCAACCACACCGTCGCGAACGGCCTGGCCGCGCTCGTCGGGGTCGTCGCCAAGTGGGAGGACGGGACGCCGCTGCTCATGTCGGAGCACGGCGTGTACCTGAGGGAGCGTTACCTCGCCTACCGCGGGTCCTCGCTCGGGCCCGGAGCCCGCGCGGTCCTGCTCGGCTTCTTCCGCCGGCTCACGACGCTCGGCTACCGGGAGGCGGCGTTCATCGCTCCGGTCACCGACTACAACCGCCGCTGGGAGATCCGTGCCGGTGCGGACCCGGCGTCGATCGTCACCGTCCACAACGGTGTCGACCCGGAGGTGTTCGGCGAGCTGCTGACGGAGCCGGCCGAGCCCGTGCTGACCTGGGTGGGGCGGATCGACCCGCTCAAGGACGTCGAGACCCTGCTCCACGCGTTCGCGCTCGTCCGCGGCGCGGTGCCGGGCGCGCGGCTGCGGATGTTCGGGCCCGTCCCCAAGGGCAACGAGGGCTACGCCGCGCGCTGCGCCGCCCTCGCCGACGAGCTCGGGATTACCTCGACCGCGACCTTCGAGGGGCCCGTCGCGAGCAGCCGGGACGCCTTCGCCGCCGGGCAGGTCGTGCTGCTCTCGAGCATCTCCGAAGGTCTGCCCTACACCGTGATCGAGGCGATGATGTGCCGGCGCCCGACCGTGTCGACCGACGTCGGCGGGGTCGCGGAGTGCGTCGCGGACGCCGGTGTCGTCGTACCGCCGCGCGACCCGGCGGCCTTCGCGGCTGCGTGCGTGGAGCTGCTGCAGGACGCCGCGTTCCGGTCGATGCTCAGCTCGAGCGCCCGTGACCGCGCGCTCGAGCTGTTCACGCTCGACCGGTGCACGGGCACCTACCGCATGCTCTACGAGGCCACGGCCGCGACGCGGACCTGGTCGGTGCCGACCCGGAGCCGCCACGCCCACGCCACCGGCGGCGTTGGGGTGCCGGCATGAGCGCGGACAGCCTGCTCGGACCACACATCCCGGGAGCGGCGTGGCCGGCGCAGCAGCCGGGCTGGTCAGGCATTGCGCCGCCCGGCCGCGGTGCGACGCAGCCGCCCGCGGGGGGCGCCCGGACGCCCGCTCCTGGCGCGTCACAGACGCCCCGAGGCGCGACGCCGCGACAATCGCGCTGGGGTACGCCATCGCAGTCGCGCTGGGGTACGCCGCCGACCCCCGCCTGGGGTGGCATGCAGGCCGTGCCGCCCCGTGGCGACGAGCCGGGAGGCGGCCGGCCCGGTGGCGGCCGCGCGCCGCACGACGGGACCTCCAGCCCGGGTCAGGTCAGCGACCCCGGAGCCTCGACCGTGGCCGGGTTCGCTGCCGCCGCGCACGCGCAGCGGCTCTCCACCAGCCCTGAGGACGTCCGCCACCAGGGCCTGGACGTCACTGCCTCCGGTGCGGTCTGCGCGCCCGTCCTGCCCCAGCAGCGGCTCCTGCGCACGCGTCGCGGCCGGGTGTCGGCGCCGCCCCCGTCGTACGGCGGGCGCAACCGCCGGGCCAAGGACGCCATCTCCATGCTCTCCCGGGAGCAGGACGAGCTGGTCACGACGGCGGTCGACGCGTGGGAGATCGCCGCGGGGCTCGAGGCAGCGGGGCTGACCGACCGGATCGCGGCGGAGGTCTACGGCTGCGCCGACGTCTTCACCCTCGCCGAGGTCCTCTACGACCGGGTGCCCAGCCGGTTCGGCGACAGCCTGCCCGACCCGGAGGACCGCGGCTCCGGCGTACGCACCCTCATCAACGGCGTGCTCTACGCCGTGCCCGTGCTGTTCGCGATCGCGGCGGGCCCCATGGTCCCCGCCGCGGACCGGCTGGTCGTGCTGCTGTCGCTGGTCCTGGCGTGGGGCTGGACGCAGGGCATGGCCTACATCGGGCACTACCGGCTCGGCACCGCCGACCGGCCGGGCGCCGGCCGGTTCCTGCGCGCCGCGCTGCTGACCGGCGGCGGCCTGTGGCTCACCGGCGTCGTGGCGGCCTGGGCCTACGGCGTGGTCGGCCTCGTGGGCGCGGCGGTCGCGACCGCGCAGGTTCTCTACTTCCTCGGCTCAGGTGTCGTGGTCGTCCTGGGCGGCCAGCTGCGCATCCTCGCGCTGATGGCTCCGGGTGGCGTCGCGGCGGCCCTGCGGCTCGGCTGGCCGGAACGCATCCCGCCCCTGTGGTTCGCGTGCGCTGTCGCGGCGTCCGTGCTCGCCAGCGTGGCACTGGCCGTACGGATGACCGAGCGACGCCGTGGCGCGCCGGTGGCACTGCGCGGTGTCGAGCTGCGCGCCGGCATGCCGCATGCCGTCAACGGCTCGGCGCTCGCCACCCTGCTGTGCGCCGGCCTCGTCGCGGCCACCGATGGGGGAGTCGGTGTCGTGGCGGACATCGCCGCGCTGCCCATCGTCTGGTCGATGGCCGTGGGCGAGGAACTGCTGCGTCGCTACCGCAACCACGTCCGCGCGCTGATGCTGTCGGTACACCGCCCGGAGCTGTTCAAGCCGCGGGCGCGGGGCTCGCTGATGCTCCTGGTCGCGACGTTCGTCGCCGCCACCGGCGCGGCGACGGCGGCGGTCGAGATGCTGGCCATGAGCAGCACCACGCTGCCCCGCGCGCATGTCGTCCTCGCCTGCGCGTACGCCGTGCTGGCCGGGGGCATGTTCGTGGCCGTGCTGCTCGCTGCCACGGGAGAGGTCCGCTCGTCGATGCGCGTGACTCTCCCCGCCGCCGTGCTCGTGCTCGTATCCGTGCTGGCGTTCGCGCCGTACACCTCGGCGCTGGTCATGACGGCGGGCTACGCCGTCGCGTGCCTCATCGTCCTGCTGGTCCTGACGCGGACGGCGCTCGGAAGCGTCGAGCGGGTGTGGACGCACCGGTGACGTCGTGGCCCGGCGCCGGGCCGGTGCCGGCGCCCGCCGTCGTCCCCTACGCGCACCCGTGCGAGGCCCCGGCGCTCTGGAAGTCCCTGCGCGGGTGCGTCGACGCCGCGTTCGTCGTCGCGAACGTCCACGACGGTCCGGGCGCCGCGCCCGACCCCGTCTACCTGAACGTTCTCCCGCCGCTGCTGCGCTCGGGCGTCCGGGTGGTCGGGTACGTCGACACGGGCTACGGCACGGTCCCGCCCGCCACGGTGCAGGCCCAGGTGCGCGTCTGGCGGGAGCGGTACGGCGTGCGTGGCGTCTTCCTCGACCAGACCGGCCCGGACGCCGCCCACCTCGGCTACCTGCGCCTGGTGACCGCCGCGGCGAGGGCCGCCGGTGCCGACGTGGTGGTCCTCAACCCCGGCGTTGCGACCGTCCGGGCCTGCCTCGACCTCGCGGACCACGTCTGCACCTTCGAGGGCACGTGGGAGGTCTACCGGTCCCTTGCCGACCCGACGGACCGGGCCGGGGACCCGCGGGTCACCCACCTCGTGCACTCGGTGCCGGACGACGCCGTGCCGGCCGTCGTGGCGACCGCCGCGCGGCTGGGGGCCGGGGCGCTCGCCGTGGGCGCACAGCGGGGCACCAGCACATGGGGCCGGGTCCTGTGGCCGAAGGCGCTCGGCTCCCGGTGAGCCGCCCGGCGCGTCGTGCGTCAAGTCGCCGGGGAATTGTGCCGAGACTTGAGCCATGCATCTGCGCCGGCTCCTTCCGATCGCCGGCGTCCTGCTCGCCGGTGTGCTCGCCGCTCCCGGCGCAGCAACCACTCCGGCGTCCGGCTTGACCGCCGCGACGGGCGGCATCGACGCGGACGCGAGGACCGCGGTGGCGCCACACGTCGGCGGGACGGCGCAGCCGGTCGCTGGCGGTGCCCGGCGTACGGCGGGCGGTGCAAACGTGGCGGACAGACCCGAGCGCCGCCCGAGCCACGTCTCCCGCGCCACGCGGCGTCCGCGCACGGACGGGACCGGCTCGGGAGAGTCGGACGTCACCTCGCCGGTCCTCTGGCGGCCCCGGCAGGGCACGACCTGGCAATGGCAGCTCTCCGGCGCCCTCGACCTGTCGGTCCCGGCGGCGGTCTACGACCTCGACGGGTTCGAGACGACCGCGACCCAGGTGTCGGCTCTCCATGCCCGTGGCCGCAAGGTCATCTGCTACCTCAGCGTCGGCAGCGCCGAGACCTACCGTCCGGACTACGGCGCCTTCCCGGGTTCTGTGCTCGGCAAGCCGCTGGACGGCTGGCCCGACGAGCGCTGGCTCGACATCCGCCGCATCGACGTCCTGCGCCCGATCATGGCCGCACGCATGGACATGTGCCGTCGCAAGGGGTTCGACGCGGTTGAGCCCGACAACGTCGACGGCTACGCCAACGCCAGTGGTTTCCCCCTCAGCGGGGCCGACCAGATCCGCTACAACAGGATGATTGCGGCCCTGGCGCACGAGCGCGGGCTCTCCGTCGGGCTCAAGAACGACCTCGACCAGGTCGCCGCTCTCGAGCCCTACTTCGACTTCGCCGTGAACGAGCAGTGCCGGGAGTATCTCGAGTGCTGGCGACTGCGCCCCTTCCTCGACAAGGGCAAGGCCGTGCTGCACGTGGAGTACGAGCTGACCCTGTCGCAGTTCTGCCCCGTGACCGTCCCGATGGGCATGAGCTCGATGCGTAAGACCTACGACCTGGACGTCTACCGCCGCGCCTGCCCCGCGTAGCGGGTCGGGTAGCTGCGGCGCTCAGCAGAGCTCGAACCACACCCGCTTGCCGCTCGCCGTGGGCTCCCACCCCCACCGCGAGGCGAGCATGTCCAGCAGGAGCAAGCCGCGGCCGTGCTCCACGTCGTCCGCGACCGATGCAGGCTCGGGCAGCGGCGCGGGGTTCGGGTCGTGCACCACGACCGAGACCCGCGAGCACGACGGCGCCGCGTCCACCTCGACCCCGACGCGGTCGCCGGAGGAGTGCACCACGGCGTTGGTGACGAGCTCGCTGACGAGCAGCATCGCCGTGTCGCGGATCGCCCACGGGCAAGCGGTATCGGCGAGGCGGGTCGCGACCGCCCGACGGGCCAGGGCCGGAGCCCGGGTCCCACGCGGCAGGTCGAGCTGGTGGAGATCCTGCACAGATCCTCCTCGGCTTCGGTCCTGAGCCTTCCCCGCGGGGCCCGTCACGACACGGCCGAGGAAAAGCTCGACCGCCCCGGTGGGGTCGGTGTCACGGCGACGCCGACCCCACCGGGCGAGGACCTCAGGGAAGCGCGACGAACGGCGCGAGAAAGCGCCGAGCGCTCGGCGCGTCGAGCCGGTAGGCGACGTTGGTGGCGTAGCACGGCGCGTCACCGGTGATCGTCGTGCCGACGAGCACCTCCCGGCCTCCGATCCTCGCGAAGTTCGGGCCACCGGAGTCGCCATAGCAGGCGCCGCCGTTGCCGCGCGGCTCGACCATGGAGAGGCGCAGCCAGGTCTCGCTCAGGGCGTTGAACATGAGCGGCGCCTCCCTTCGCTCACCGCCGCCCGGGTGGGTGTGGCCGCCCGGTCCGCGCTGCGCCTCCTGGGTGCCGTAGCCCGCCACGATGAAGCGGGTGTCCCGCAAGGCCTGCGGACCCATCGCGCTGAGCTGGCCGGCGCCGGGAAGGGTGGCCGGGGTGAACCCAGGCAGGGAGCCGGCCCGCGAGCCGAGTTCCACGACGGCGATGTCGTGGGAGTCCGCGGAGTTGCCCGGGTAGGCCGGGTCGCTGTGCGCGGTGCCCTCGACGGCCGTGCGCAGTGCGGCCTCGTCGATCTGCTGGGCCAGCGAGACGAAGAAGCGGCTCCCCTCGGGCCAGCCGGTGGTGCAGTGCGCGGCGGTGAGGAACGTGTCGCGGTCGATCATCGTGCCGCTGCAGAACCAGTCGCGCACGGGCGCCGTGGCGGGATCCCCGTCGGCGTCGTACTCCACGACCAGGGCACCGACGTTGGTCCGGTGGGGTGCCGGGCGGGAGTTGTAGGTGCTGATAGCCGCCGCGGGGGTGGCGGTGGCGGCGAGCGCGAGCGCAGCGCCGGCCGCGGCCGCGAACTTCAGAAGTCGCACAGGAGTCCTTCCGGGACATGAGGCGTCGGGTCTCGACGCCGGAACGACATCACATCGGGTCGACAGAATCTTCGTGTTACACCCGAACCGTCTCGCGGACGGCGAAAGTCACACGACGTCGCCGCACCGCGCGGACCCACGGAGGGCCACGGACGGGCTGCCAGACTGCGCGGGTGGGCATCCCGGTGGTCGCAGTCGTCGGCGCGACGGCCGTGGGCAAGTCCGACCTCGCTGTGTCCCTCGCGCGCGAGCTCGACGGGGAGGTCGTCAACGCCGACTCCATGCAGCTCTACCGCGGCATGGACATCGGCACGGCGAAGCTCGCGCCGGCCGAGCAGGGTCGCGTCCCGCACCACCTCCTCGACGTCTGGGACGTCCGCCGTACCGCTACCGTCGCGGAGTACGCCGAGCTGGCCACCGCCGCGATCGAGGACTGCGTCCGACGGGGCCGCACACCCGTGCTCGTGGGCGGCTCCGGGCTCTACCTGCGGGCCGCTCTCGACGTCATGGACTTCCCCGGCACCGACCGGTCCGTGCGTCACCGGTTGGAGTCCGAGCTCGCCGCCGACGGACCCCAGGCCCTGCACGACCGCCTGGGTCAGGTCGACCCCGCGGCGGCGGCGCGCATTCTCCCGACGAACGGGAGGCGCATCGTGCGTGCCCTCGAGGTTGTCGAGATCACCGGCCGGCCGTTCGCTGCGGCGTTGCCGGACCCGGCGTACCGGCGACCGGCGGTCCAGATCGGTCTCGAGGCGCCGCGTGAGGTCCTCGACGAGCGCATCGCGCGTCGCGTGGACCGGATGTGGGAGGCCGGACTCGTGGACGAGGTGCGCCGGCTCCAGGAGCAGGGCCTGCGGGAGGGGCGCACGGCGAGCCGCGCGCTCGGCTACCAGCAGGTGCTCGACTTCCTCGCCGGTGCCTGCAGCGAGCACGAGGCGCGCGAGGAGACCGTCCGCGCCACCCGGCGCTTCGCCCGCCGGCAGGAGTCGTGGTTCCGCCGCGACCCGCGGGTGTGCTGGCTACCCCACGACGTCCCGGACCTGGTGCGCCGCGCCATCTCGCTCGTACGGCGACCCGGCGGCTGAGGTCCGCCGGCCCCGCGACGTCCCGGGCGTCCGGCCTAGGATCGAAGAATGCGCTGGACGAAGGGGCACGGCACGCAGAACGACTTCGTCGTGATTCCCGACCCGGACGGTGCGCTCTGTCTGTCGCCGGACTTCGTCGCCGCGGTGTGCGACCGGCGGTCAGGGCTCGGTGCGGACGGCGTCCTGCGCGTGGTCCGCTCCGCTTGTGAGCCGGACGCGGGTCCCGCGGCTCACGGCGCCGAGTGGTTCATGGACTACCGCAACGCCGACGGCTCGGTCGCGGAGATGTGTGGCAACGGTGTGCGGGTCTTCGCCCGCTACCTCGTGGCCTCCGGTCTCGCCGACGCGGGGGAGCTCGCCATCGCCACCCGCGGCGGCGTGAAACAGGTGAGCTTCGACGACGACGGCCGCATCACCGTCGACATGGGTGCCGCGCAGCTTCCACCGGCGCTGGCGGAGCTCTCGGTCGCCGTCGGCACGCGGCGCTGGGACGCACTCGGCGTCCTCATGCCGAACCCGCACGCCGTGGCCTTCGTCGAGGACCTCGACGTCGCCGGACCGCTGCTCGACCCGCCGGACGTGACGCCGCGCGGGTCCTTCCCCGAGGGCGTCAACGTCGAGTTCGCGGCTCGCGTGGGCACGCGCCACCTCGCCATGCGGGTGTTCGAGCGAGGCTCCGGCGAGACGCGGTCCTGCGGCACGGGGGCGTGTGCGGTGATGGTCGCCGCAGCGCGGCTCGAGGGCCTGACCGGCCCCTCCACCTGGACCGTCGACGTGCCCGGCGGACGTCTCACCGTCGCGGAGCGGGAGGACGGTCGCGTCCTGCTGACCGGCCCGGCCGTGCTCGTGGCCTCGGGCGCGCTGGACCGAGACTGGCTCGCCGCGGTGTCCTGACGAAACCGGGCCCGCTCGGGAGGCGTCGAGGGCCCGGTGCACCGGTCGCCGCTGTCCCCGATCCGAGGCCGGTCGGAGGGGCTTGTCGGCGTTCGGGACCGGTTGACCACATCGAGGGCTCAAGGGAATCGAGGGCTCAAGGGAATCGGGGGCTCAAGGGAACCCACTCGGCGGCCGAGACAAGGAGGGCAGGCAGCGAGACGCCCCGGCCCACTCGGCCCCCCACGAAAGGTGCCCCTCATGCGCAAGACCGGCCTCGACATCAAGAACCGCGTCGTCATCTCCGCGCTGACCAGCGCGAGCACGTTCGCCACGCTGGCCTACGTGGTCGGCGCCGGCAAGAAGTGGGGCTGACCCCCCGCAGAACCCGCTCCGGCGGGTCGGCCCGGGGTCGCTCCGCGGCCCCGGACCTGAAAGCCGGATGCCCCGTCTACGTCAACGTGCCAGTCTTGCCGGGATGAATTGCCGGGCGAGAGGCGTTGAACAGTCCGTATGACTACTGCATCCCAGAACCTTCCGTCGGCTCAGCCCGCCGACGCGCGTCCCGGCAGCTCGAGCGACATCGTGCTGGACCCGACGACTGACCCGACCCAGGCCGCCAGAAGCGGCGCCGGGTCCGTCGCCGGCGACGGCCGTACGACGGACGCCCGTCCGACGGACGCCCGTTCGACGGACATCGTCGACCGCTCCTACGACGGCGCCGACGACGGCGGGCACCTCGACGAGGACCAGCTCGACCTCGCCGACCGTCAGGCCCTGCGTCGCGTCGCCGGCCTCTCGACCGAGCTCGAGGACGTCACCGAGGTCGAGTACCGCCAGCTGCGCCTCGAGCGGGTCGTCCTCATCGGCGTCTGGACCGAAGGTAGTGCCGAGGACGCCGAGAACTCCCTCGTCGAGCTCGCGGCCCTCGCCGAGACCGCGGGCGCGGAGGTGCTCGAGGGGCTCATGCAGCGACGTGGCCGTCCGGATCCAGCGACCTACATCGGCTCGGGCAAGGCCCGTGAGCTGCGCGACATCGTCGTCGCGACCGGGGCCGACACGGTCGTCTGCGACGGCGAGCTGACGCCGGGGCAGCTGATCCACCTCGAGGACGTCGTGAAGGTGAAGGTCGTCGACCGCACCGCGCTGATCCTCGACATCTTCGCCCAGCACGCGAAGAGCCGTGAGGGCAAGGCGCAGGTCTCGCTGGCGCAGATGCAGTACATGCTCCCGCGGCTTCGTGGGTGGGGGCAGTCGATGTCCCGCCAGGCCGGTGGCCGGGTCGCCGGTGGTGCCGGTATCGGTGGCCGTGGTCCGGGTGAGACCAAGATCGAGACCGACCGGCGGCGCATTCGTGAGCGCATGGCGAAGCTGCGCCGCGAGATCGCCGGCATGCGCACGGCCCGCGAGACCAAGCGCCAGGAGCGCAAGCGCAACGCGGTCCCGGCGGTGGCCATCGCCGGCTACACCAACGCCGGCAAGTCCTCGCTGCTCAACCGGCTCACGGGTGCGGGCGCGCTCGTGGAGAACGCGTTGTTCGCGACGCTGGACCCGACCGTCCGCCGCGCCGAAACCTCGGACGGGCGCCCGTACACCCTCGCCGACACCGTCGGCTTCGTCCGCCACCTGCCCCACCAGCTGGTCGAGGCCTTCCGGTCCACCCTCGAGGAGGTCTCCGACGCCAACCTGG
This sequence comes from Actinomycetota bacterium, assembly GCA_030773595.1. Taxonomy (GTDB): domain Bacteria; phylum Actinomycetota; class Actinomycetes; order JALYMU01; family JALYMU01; genus JALYMU01. Next base: position 9,772 of record JALYMU010000049.1, read on the forward strand.
TGCTGCACGTCGTCGACGGTGCCCACCCCGACCCCGAGTCCCAGCTCGCCGCGGTGCGCGAGGTCTTCGCCGAGATCGGCGCCGCCCAGCTGCCCGAGCTCGTGGTGATCAACAAGGCCGACGCGGCGGATCCGCTCGTCCTCGAGCGGCTGCGCCGGCGCGAGCCGCACAGCGTGGTCGTGTCCGCACGCACGGGGCGTGGCATCGACGAGCTGCGCGCGGCGATCGAGGCCGAGCTGCCGCGCCTCGAGGTGCTGCTCGACGTGCTCGTGCCCTACGAGCGCGGAGATTTGGTCTCGCGCGTCCACGACCAGGGGGAGGTGCTCGCCGAGGAGCACACACCGCAGGGCACGCGGCTGCGGGCACGCGTCGGCGCGGCGCTCGCGGGGGAGCTCTCGCCGTACGTCGCCACCGCGGTCTGAGCCGGCGGCGCGAGCCGAGTACGCGCGCGAGGTCTCGGGCCGTAGGTCGGCTCTGAGCCGGCGGCGGGCTACGACCCCGCCGCGGGCTCCTCCGTCCGCCCACCGAGGTGCGCGGCCAGGAAGGCTTCCGCAGCGGCGAAGAACCGCTCCCGGTTCTCCGGCTTGGCCATGCCGTGGCCCTCGTCCTCGAACAGCAGGTAGTCGTACGGGAGCCCCTTGTCCCGCAGAGCCGCGACGATCTGCTCGGCTTCGGCCTGCTTGACGCGTGGGTCGTTCGCCCCCTGCGCCACGAGGACCGGGATGCGGATGTCGTGGACCCGGGACAGTGGGGACCGGGCCCAGAGCGTCTCCCTCTCGGTCTCCGGGTTGCCGACCCGACGGTGCATGTGGGCGATCAGCGGCTTCCAGTACTCCGGCAGCGAGTCGAGCAGCGTCAGCAGGTTCGACGGACCGACGACGTCGATGGCGCAGCGGTACACATCGGGCGTGAAGGCGGCTCCGGCCAATGCGGCGTAGCCGCCGTAGCTTCCGCCGTAGATCCCGACGCGGGCCCGGTCGACCCACCCCTGGTCGACGACGTGTCGGACGGCGTCGGTGAGGTCGTCCTGCATGGCCGCACCCCACGCCTTGTCACCGGCGTTGAGGAAGTGCTTGCCGTAGCCGGTCGAGCCCCGGAAGTTCACCTGGACGCAGGCGTAGCCGCGGTTCGCCAGCCACTGTGCCTGCGGGTCGTAGCCCCAGTGGTCACGGGCCCATGGCCCGCCGTGCACCATGAGGACCGCGGGGAGGTCCCGCCGTTCTACCCCCACGGGGAAGGTGACGTAGCCGGCGATCCGCATGCCGTCGCGGGCGTCGAAGGCGAACGGCTCCATCGGGGCGAGCACGTGCTCGACCAGATCGGCGCGGTGGGGGAAGAGGTAGCGCGACTCGCCGGTGGTCCGGTCGTAGAGCCAGTGGTGCACCGGCCCGTCGCTGGGCGCCACGGACACGACCCACGTGCGGTCGGTGCGCTCGCGCCGGCCGACGCCGATCTCGCCGTCACCTAGGGCGCGCAGCCGGTCGATGTCGCGGCGCAGGGAGCCGTCGAGCAGGACGATCTCCTGGCGCTCCTTGTCGAACTCGACCGCCTGCGGCTCCAGAGTCTCAGGGTGCTGCCATACCGAGGCGACGTCGTAGGTCTCGTCGGCGGCGAGGACCGTTTGCTCGCCGGTGGCGAGCTCGTGGCGCACCAGCCGCGCGGCGTTGGCGTCGAGGCTGCTCGCCAGCAGGACGGCGGAGCCGTCACGGGTGAACCCCAGGACGTCCGTGGTCGCGGCGTCGTCGGGCGGAATGTCGAGGAACGGCTCCCACGCGCCGTCCTCGCCGAGGTGGACGACCATGCCGCCGTCGGGCGTCATCGCCGACCCGCCGCGCAGCCCGAGGTCGCTGTCGACCAGCCAGCCCACGAAGCCCGGGTTCTCCGCGAGCAGCTCCAACGCGCCGGTGGTGAGGTCGAGGCGGTGGACGTCGTGCAGCTGGGGGTCACGGTCGTTCAGCGCCACGAGGACCGTGGTCGGATGCCAGCGGTTGTGCGCGAGGATCCGCGCCTGCACGCCCGACTCCGGCGTGACGAGCCGGGACTCGCCGGTCCCGAGGTCCAGCGCGTAGATCCGCCAGCTCTCGTCGCCGCCGGTGTCCTGCACGTAGAGCAGCGTCCGGTCGTCGTGGCAGAACGCGTAGCTACGGACGCCGCGGTCCCGGTCGTGCGTCACGGGGCGCGCCGGCGCGGAGCCGTCCACGGGCTCGACCCACACGTTGAGGACGCCCTCGTCCGGTGCGACGTAGCCGAGCAGCGTCCCGTCGGGCGAGACCGACGGCGCGAGGCGGTCGGGGTTGCCGAACAGCACGGACCGGGGGATCAGCGGAGGGAGGGCCACCTGTGGACCCTAACCCGCGCGGCGGGCGGAGGGACGGACCCGCGCTGGCGTGGGGACGCCTCCCGAGGGGTGTGGACGAGTACGGTCGGGTGCCGTGCCGGTCTGGGTCAGCATCCTGCGCGGCGTCAACCTCGGCGCGCACAACGGCGTGGCCATGCCGGCGCTGCGCTTCGCCCTGGCTGACGCGGGCTTCGCCGACGTCCGCACCTACGTGCAGAGCGGCAACGTCGTCGCGCGGTCGTCCCATCGCAGCGCCAACCGTGTCGCCGCCGACGTCCGTCAGGTGGTGCGCGAGCGGCTCGGTGTCGACGTACCCGTGGTCGTCCGCTCGCCCCCGCAGCTGCGGGCGGTGCAGGCGTGGTGCCCGTTTCCGGAGGACGCGGGCGTCGAAGCCCACGCTGGTCCATGTCCTGCACCTGAGCGCGACGCCCGACCCCGCGCGGGTCGAGGGGCTGACCGCCGAGGACTGGTCCCCGGACGCGGTCGCGGCGCGTGGCGACGAGGTCGTCCTGCGCTTTGCCAAGTCCCAGCACCGCAGCCGCCTCGACTACGCCCGCGTGCTGCGCCGGCTCGGCGTCGACGGCACCGCACGGAACTGGCGGACCCTCGCGGCGCTGGTCGAGATGGCGGCCGACGCCTGAGCGCATCTGTGGACGGCGCCGACGTCCACACCGACCACGTCGATGCCCCGCGGCGGCGTCTCCCCCCAGGTAGCCTCGACCGCCGTGGCCGTCCCCAACCTCTCCGAAGCGCTCGCCGCCGCGGTGTCCGCGGTCGGCGGTGCGGAGCGCGCCGGACAGACGCGCATGGTCGAGGCGGTCGCGGCCGCGATCACCGACGGCCGCCACCTCCTCGTCCAGGCCGGCACAGGGACGGGCAAGTCCCTCGCCTACCTCGTGCCCGCGCTGCTGCACGACGACCGGGTCGTGGTCGCGACGGCGACGATCGCCCTGCAGTCCCAGATCGTCGACCGGGACCTGCCCCGGCTCGTCGACGCGGTCGCGCCGGTGCTCGGGCGGCGTCCGACGTACGCACTGCTGAAGGGGCGGCGCAACTACGTCTGCAAGAACAAGCTGTACGGCGGGCTGCCGGCGGACGACGGGGAAGCGCTCTTCGACCCGTCGCCGACGACCCGACTCGGGCGCGAGGTGGTGCGGCTGCGGACGTGGGCCGAGACCACGGAGTCCGGCGACCGTGACGACCTGCGCCCGGGCGTGGGTGAGCGCGCGTGGGGTCAGGTCAGCGTGTCCGCTCGGGAGTGCGTCGGCGCGACGGCCTGCCCGTACGGCGCGGAGTGCTTCGCCGAGCGGGCGCGCGCGCTGGCCGCCGAGTCCGACGTCGTGGTGACCAACCATGCGTTGCTCGCGATCGACGCGCTGGAGAGCGGCAATGTGCTGCCCGAGCACGAGGTCGTCGTCGTCGACGAGGCCCACGAGGTCGTCGACCGGGTCACCGGCGTCGCGACGCAGGAGCTCACCGTGGCGGCCGTCGCCCGCGCGGTCAGCCGCTGCCGACGCCTGCTCGAGGACGAACCCGTCGAGCTCGAGGCGGCGGGGGACGCCCTCGAAGCGGCCCTCGCCGCCGCGCCTGTCGGCCGGCTGCCCGGCCTGACGGACGACGTCGTCGAGGCGCTCGTGCGGGTCCGCGACGCGGCCAAGGCGGCGGACGACGCGCTGGCGCGGCGCAAGGGCGGCGACGAGGGAGCGGAGCGCACGCTGGCCCGTGCCGCGGTGGGTGCCGTGCATGTCGTCGCCGCGCGCGTGGCGGGGTTCTCGGCGTACGACGTGGTGTGGCTGTCCGAGGACGTGCGGCGCGGTCGCGTGCTGCACGTCGCGCCGCTGTCCATCGGCGGGCTGCTGCGGGCGGCGCTGTTCGACCGGCGGACTGTCATCGCCACGTCCGCGACGCTCGAGCTCGGCGGCTCGTTCGACGTCGTCGCCCGATCCCTGGGGCTCAACGCGGACGGCTCGGGCTGGACCGGTCTGGACGTCGGCTCACCGTTCGACTACGGGCGGCAGGGAATCCTCTACGTCGCCCGGCACCTGGCGCCGCCCGGGCGGGACTCGATGTCCGAAGCGGTCCTGGACGAGCTCGCGGCACTCGTCGACGCGGCGGGCGGTCGCACACTGGGGCTGTTCTCGTCCATGCGCGCGGCCGAGACCGCCGCCGCAGCTCTGCGCGACCGCCTCGACGTACCCGTGCTGTGCCAGGGTGAGGACCGGACGGCAGAGCTCGTCCGCCGGTTCGCGGCCGACGCCCGTACATCGCTGTTCGGCACGATGTCGCTGTGGCAGGGCGTCGACGTCCCGGGTTCGGCCTTGCAGCTCGTCGTCGTCGACCGCATCCCCTTCCCGCGCCCTGACGACCCGTTGATGTCGGCACGCAGCGAGGCTGCAGGTCCGGCCGGCTTCATGACCGTGTCCGCGGCGCACGCCGCCCTGCGGCTCGCCCAGGGCGCCGGCCGCCTGATCCGCTCCGCCACCGACCGGGGTGTCGTGGCGGTGCTCGACTCGAGGCTTGCCACAGCGCGCTACGCGGCGTTCCTGCGGGGGTCCCTGCCTCCGTTCTGGTTCACCACGGATCGCGCTGCCGTGCTCGCGGCACTTGCCCGCATCGACGCGTCGGCACCTCCGGCGCATCCGGTCGACGAGCCCAGTCCGGCCTCCGCGGTGCCCGCTCCTCGCGCGGAGCGGGTGGCGGTCGTGCTGGGCAAGTCGTGGACCCAGCATGAGGACGCCGCCCTGCGCGATGGCATCGCCGCGGGCGTCTCCCTGGACGACCTGATGCGTCAACATGGGTGTACGGCCGACCAGCTGGCGGCCCGGGTCGACGCCCTCGGGCTGCGCACCACCGTTCAGGGCACGCTGGACACGGACTAGCCGTCCGCTCCCGCGGTCTGGCGGCGGCGCCTGTGCACAACGGTCACCGCCGGCCCGGACACTTGTGAATGTCGGCCTGTCGCCAGTGCATGGTCCCTACGGTTGCCGCGCAGGCACGCCGAAGGACAGCGAGGACGACATGCGGCAGTACGGCGATCCGGACGCTCTGGACGTGCTCGCGACCCGGCTCGCACGGATCTCC
>JALYMU010000050.1 GCA_030773595.1 Actinomycetota bacterium
GGCGGCGGACGGTCTGGCCCGCACCGCGCGCCGGGAGCCGGGCGAGACGCGCACGCTGGCGCAGCTGCGGGTGGACCTGCTCGCCGGGATCGCCGCTGATGTGCTCGCCGCAGGGGGGTATGACGGGCTGGCGTTGCCCGCGGGGCGCCACCGTTCCGAGCTCCACGTTACGGTCGGGGCGGACACGCTCCTCGGCGTGACGGACGCGCCGGGCTGGCTGGCGGGGTACGGCCCGATCCCGGCGGAGATGGCGCGGCGAATCGCCACGGACGCCACGTGGCGGCGGGTTCTCACCGACCCGGTGACCGGCGCCATGCTCGACTACGCCACCGCCACCCACGACCCGGGAGCGGTGCTGGCCGGGCATGTCGTCACGCGCGACCAGACCCGTGTCACCCCCGTGTGCACGCGTCCTGCCGCGGGGTGCGATCTCGACCACACGGTGCGTTACCCGGATGGGCCGACCGATGAGACGAACCTCGGTCCGTTGTGCCGGCACGACCACGGCGGCAAGCACGCCGGGTTCGGGCTCGAGCAGCCACAGCCGGGCCACTTCGTGTGGACCACTCCGACCGGGCGCGTGACAGCGCGGGCGCGTCCCGCGCTGGCCGAACCCCGACCCGACTGGCATCGCCGCCAACAGCCGCGCGCGGCTGGCACGGATTCTGCGGCGGCCACGGCACCTGAACTCGGCACGGACGGCAAGGCCTCACAGGACGCCGTCGCCGGAGAGCGCGGAGTAGGACCTCGGGTCGAGCGCTCCCGCGCAGTCGACGATGCTGCGGCGGCTACGGGTCCTCGCGCTAGCCCGGTGCTCGGGTGGCGATCGAGGACATTCGTCCTGCGGACGTGAGCAACCGCCGCAGGGACAGATTTCGCCGTCTCGACCTGGGCGGATGTCGCGCTCCGCTGCGGCGGAGCGTCGCGGGGACGTGCCCCCCCGGCCGAATCCGGGCGATCCGTCAAGGGCCGGCCGAGCCTCAGCGTCGCCGGCGGCGGCGTACCCAGCCCGGAACCGCTGCGTCGCAGCTCACACGCCGCGACGTGAGCCGCCGCCCGGACCGCCGTGTCGCAACGACGACAAGCGCGACAGCGCCTCATCCAGCACGTCGTCGCGCTTGCAGAACGCCCACCGCACCAGTGGCCGACCGGCGTCCACGTCGTCGTAGAACACCTGCGTGGGAATCGCCACGACGCCGCAGCGGCGGGGGAGCTCGCGGCAGAAGGTGATCCCGTCGTCGTACCCGAGGGGGCGGATGTCCGTGGTGACGAAGTACGTCCCGCTCGGCACGTGCACATCGAAGCCCAGCGCGGCGAGCCCGTCGCAGAGCCGGTCCCGCTTCGCCTGCAGGTCGGCGCGGACGCTCGCGAAGTAGTCGTCCCCCAGCCGTAGCCCCGTCGCGATTGCCGGCTGGAACGGCGCCCCGCTGACGTAGGTGAGGAACTGCTTGGCAGTGCGTACGGCGGTCAACAGCGACGCCGGCGCGGTGACCCAGCCGACCTTCCATCCCGTGAACGCGAATGTCTTGCCCGCGGAGGAGATCGACACGGTCCGCTCGCGCATCCCCGGCAGCGTGGCGAGCGGCACGTGCGCCAGCCCGTCGTACGTCATGTGCTCGTAAACCTCATCCGTCACGACGACGAGGTCATGCTCCACCGCGATGGCGGCGAGGGTTGCGAGCTCCTCGGCGGTCAGCACGGCGCCGGTCGGGTTGTGCGGGGAGTTGACGAGCAGGACCCGCGTCCGCGCACTGACCGCCGCCCGGAGCGCCGCGACGTCGAGCCGGAAATCCGGCGCCCGCAACGTGACCGGCACGCGGACGCCACCGGCCATGGCGATGCACGCGGCGTAGGAGTCGTAGAACGGCTCGAGCGCGACGACCTCGTCACCGGGGTCGACGAGGCCGAGCAGCGCTGCCGCGATGGCCTCGGTCGCGCCGGTCGTCACGAGCACCTCGGTGTCCGGGTCCCACGACAGGCCGTAGAACCGATCCTGGTGCTCGGCCACCGCGTTGCGCAGGTCCGGGATGCCGGGACCGGGCGGGTACTGGTTGAGCCCGGCGCGGATGGCCGCGACCGCCGCCTCCGACACCACCGACGGGCCGTCGGTGTCCGGGAACCCCTGCCCGAGGTTCACCGAGCCGGTCGCCACGGCGAGCGCGGACATCTCCGCGAAGATCGTCGTGCCGAGGCCGGACAGTCGCTGCGCAAGGACGGGTGACGTCACCGGGTCAGCCTCGCAGACGGCGTGCGACGGCAGGCAACCAGCCGTGGCGAGGAAACACCCGCGTCCGGACGACTCATAAGACCCGCGGTGGCTCGGTGATCCCTCGCGCCACGTCCGCGCAGGCGCGACGCCGAGCGCCGTCACCCCTTGCGGCCGTCCCTGGGGCCGCGGCCGCGCTAGCGGCACCGACGCGCGCCCGCGGTCAGCGGCGGGCCACCTCGGCGTACGCCTGCAGCGTCGAGACCCAGCCCTCGTCCATCACGTCGCGCATGTCCTGCGCGCCGGTGCTGTGCCGGTCGAAGTCGCGGTGCACGAGCTCGACGAGCGTGGACCCGTTGTCGGCCGCGGTGAACCGCACCTCGATCCGGCTCGCCGCCGCCGCATCGGCCTCCAGCTCCCACTGGGGCGAGATCGACCACGACAACGCGACGCGGCGCGGGCGGTCCCACTCGAGCACGCGACCCCAGCTGCACTCCGCCCCGTCGACCAGCCGCTCGTACCACCGACCGCCGGCGCGCGGCTCCAGCACGACGGTGTCGAGTTCGCCGTCGCCGATGTGGTGACTGCGCGGCCACCACCGGTCGATGCCGGCTGCGAACACGTCGAACGCCCGCTCCACGTCCGCCGCCACCACGATCGTGTGACGGATCTCCGCGATCGCGGCCGTCGCCTCCTGCTGTGTCATGGAACTGCTCCTCGCTATTCGTCGTCGCGTTCCACGGCGTCCTTGTACGCCGCAAGCGCCTGGGCCCAGAACCGGTCGAAGTAGGCGCGCACGGCGGCGATGCCCTGAGGGTCCACCGAGTAGATCCGCCGCGTGCCGGCCGCCCTGTCCGTGACCAGGCCCGCGTCCTTGAGCACCTTGAGGTGCTGCGACACCGCTGGCCGCGAAATCGGCAGCTCCGCGGCGAGGTCACCCACCGCACGGGGCCGGTCGGCCAGCTGCTCGAAGATCGCCCGGCGCGTGGGGTCCCCCAGCGCGTCAAGCGAAGCTCCGTAAGTGCCCACGAACCGTAAGTTGCCACTTACGGCAGGGGTGTCAACACCGCGGCGGGTCGCCCCGCACCTCGCCGGACCGCCCGCACCTCGCCGGATCGCCGCTGCGCCCGCC
>JALYMU010000051.1 GCA_030773595.1 Actinomycetota bacterium
GCTTCCGCCTGAGAGGAGCAGCCGGCCGGTTGCCGCCACACCGTGCTATGCGACACCGGGAGCCGCTCTAAATTTGGAGCGTGGCCGCACCCACCGCCAGAGATGTCCGCGACGCACGCGTCGCGCACGTGCTCGCCCGCGCGGTACGGACCGGGGAGGTCGAGGGTGTCGACGCGCTTCGAATCCTCCGGCATGAACTGCGCCGTCGGAACACGAACTCGACACCGCGGATCAAGGTCCGCTCCGTTGGCGCGCAGGCCAGCATCGACAAGTACGCGCCGCAGAGGCCGCCCAGGAACGACTCCGACGACGCCCTGCACGCCGACCACGTCTATTCCCTCACGCCCGAGCTGCTGCATTCGGTGCACACGGTCGAGGGGTGGGCGGAGGAGCTTGTGCGGCTCCGGACAGTGGTGTGCGTCACCGCGGCCGAGAACTACGCCCTCGAACGAGTCGAGGCTCAGGGCACCACTGGCCCGGAGAAGTACGCGCTAGCGGGCATCACGTTCACGACGCCGCCCGGCTGGTACACGCCACGCATGCAGTGCTTATGACGACGCTCACCCTGCGCGCGAGGTCAAGCAGCGGCCCTCCGATCCATGACCTCGCGAGCTGGGAGCGGTACGCGTCCACCAAGGGAAACTGGGCCGACGGGTTACAGTAAGCGCCATGGAGTTGGGGCGGCTTTGGTCGGCACGCGCGGGCCATCGACACGTCGAGGCGGCGCTTGTCGAGGTCATCCCTGGGCTCCGGATCGACCAGGCGATTGCCGAGGCCCAGGTCAGCTTCGACAACTACGGAGGCGGCGTTCGCAACCCAATATGGGTCCGCACTAGCGCGTCAGCGGCAGCGAGCGCCCGCGGGTCTCAGTCGCTCAGGGGCCCGGTATCGGGGGAGTCATACATGCGGACAATGCCGCCCGCTTGTCGCTCGAGGCGCCGGCGCATGTGCTTGTACGCGTTCTCCGGGTGCCATGGCGACGTCGTCGCTGGCTCGATCTTCCCACTCCGTACTGGGTCGCTTGACAGTTCGGCAGGACGGCGCCCGCGCCCGACCGCTTAGTCCAGCCCCACGGTCTCGAGGACGGCGTCGGCTCCGCCTCGGGCGAAGGCCGCCCGCTGGGCGTCGGCACCGGTCCCGCGCCGCACCACCCGGGCCAGCCCGTCGTCGACCTCGTCGCCGTCACCGGTCCGCTCCAGGGCCTCGGCGACGTGCCGCCGCAGCCCGGCGAGCACCTCCCTCGCCGGTCGGGCCTCGAGCGCGTCCGGGTCGACCAGCAGCCCGCGGATGCCGTGCCGCGACGCCACCCAGGAGGCGCCGCGCAGCACCTCGACGGGCACGTCCGGTGGCGGCGCATCGAGCTGCGCCAAGGCGGTCATCACCAGGGCCCGCGACAGCGCTGCGACGAGGACGGCGTCGTCCGGGTCGAGGCACACGTCGGCCACCCGGACCTCGACCGTCGGGTACTTCGCCGACAGGCGGGCGTCGTAGTACAGCATCCCGTCGTCGAGCGCCGCGGTCGTCGCGACCAGCATGCGGCCCAGGCGCTCGTAGCGTTCGAGCGTGCCGAAGACGCCGGTCGGGCCCGCGGCGGGCCAGCCGTCCCACACCTGCCGGCGCCACGACGCGTGGCCGGTGTCGGCGCCGCGCCACAGCGGCGAGTTGGCCGAGACGGCGAGCAGCACTGCCAGCCACGGCCGGATCCGGTCGAGCACCGCCACGCCGGTCCCGCGGTCCGGGATGGAAACGTGCACGTGGCAGCCGCACACCAGCGCGGCAGCGGCGCTCGCACCGTAGTCCCTCGCTATGCGGGCGTAGCGGTCGTCTGCGGCGAACGGCGCGGTGGTCGGGTCGGCCGTCGGGTGACTGCCGGAGGCCAGCACGCGGGCACCGGCGTCGCGCGCCGCGGCCACCACCGCCTGGCGCCGTCGGCGCACCTCGCGGGCCGCGCCGGCGAGGTCGGCGCACGCGGCGCTGCCGGTCTCGACCATCGCGTCGCGCATCTCGTGCTCGACGCTGTCGTCGCCGCGCTCCTCGGCCCGTGCCACGACACGGTCGCCGGAGTCGCACACAGCGCCGGTGCGCGCGTCCACGAGGAGGAACTCCTCCTCGATGCCCAGGGTCGGAGCGGTCACCGGTCCGTGCTACCCCCGGGGCGCCGACTGCACCGCAGCGGGTCAGACGACGACCACGACCGTAACGTCACAGTC
>JALYMU010000052.1 GCA_030773595.1 Actinomycetota bacterium
ACCGTCAGCATCGTCCCCTCGACCGGGTGCGCGACGGCCGCGTAGGCAAGCTCGGCCGCGCGCTGCAGCGCCTCCGCGACCGCGGCCGCGTCCGCGGGGTGTGGCTGGTCGAGCGCGCTCGACACGCCCCGCAGCAGCTGGCTCAGGATGACCCCGGAGTTCCCCCGCGCCCCGAGAAACGCCCCCCGCGCGAGGGCGCCCACGGTCGTCGCGAGGTCCGCGTCCGGACGAAGGGCCTCGACGGCGTCGTTCGACGCCTGGACGGTCAGATAGAGGTTCGTGCCGGTGTCACCGTCGGGGACCGGGTAGACGTTGAGCGCGTCGATGCCGGCTCGGGCGACGCTCAGCGCATCCAGCGCCGTACGGCACCAGGTCCGCACGGCGCCCGCATCCAGGACCGCGAGCGTGCCGGCCACCGCACCTCCCTCCGGTCCGCGACGCCGAGGGCGAGACTAGCCGCCGGGTGCGACGCTTTCGGTGGCACCGAGGCGCCCGCTGCCGGTACCCCGCCGGACGCGGCGAGGCGACACGGCGAGGCGACACGGCGCGCCGACGCGGCGCAACGGGCTCGGATTGGCTCACCACCCGCAGGCTCGGCTAATCTGATGCGGTTCCCGGCCCCACGGCCGGTCGACGCTGTCCTCATACCTCGGTCTCAGGAGTGTTCCCGGTGGCTGCCAACTGCGACGTCTGCGGCAAGGGGCCGGGCTTCGGCAACAACATCTCGCACTCGCACCGTCGCACGCGCCGCCGCTGGAACCCCAACATCCAGGCGGTCCGCGCCCTCGTCGGTCGTACGCCGAAGCGCCTCAACGTCTGCACCTCATGCCTCAAGGCCGGCAAGGTCACGCGCTGACCCGCCGCCGCCCGCACGGGAAGGCCGGCCCACCTCCGGGTGAGCCGGCCGCTTTCGTATCGGAGGCGCGCGCCTGCCGGGCGCCGCTGCGTGCCTCGGACGGCCGCAGGGGTGACCCCGCTGCGTCCGCGCCGACGACCTCGGCCTCTGCGCCGATAGCCTCGACCTCTGCCCTGCTGGAGCTTCCGGAAGCGACGTGACGACGACCACCAACGCGACGGCTCGACGCGAGGGCTCCGCAGCCCGGGCCCCGGGGTCGACGACCGCGGTCCTGCTGGCGACCGCGCCCACCGGCGACGGCCGCCCCGCCGCGCTGCTGACCTTCGAGGGCAGCGCGCTGCTGTCCCGGCTGGTGCGGCAGCTGGAGAGCCTCGCCGTGCGCCGGGTCGAGGTCCTGACCCGGCCGCAGTGGGCCGACGCACTCCGCGCGGCCGTGGCGGACACTGGCATCCGCGTCGTCGTGCGTCCCTGCGAGGACCCCGCCCATGACCTGCGGCAGATCGCCGCCGTCGCGGCGCGCGCTCGCGGCCCGATCGTCGTGGCGCACGCCGACGTCGTGACCCAGCGCGAGGCTCTCGCCGGACTGCTCGCCGACCCGCGGGTCGTGACCGGCATCCTGTCCACCGGCCGACGGCGTGCCTACACCTTCCGCGTCCGCTCGGCGCGCGGACGCGTCGTGAGCGCCGGGTCGCCGTACCACACCGTCCGCCGCCCCACGGGCACCTTCCTCGGCTTCCTCAAGGTCGACACCCGCGACCGGGAGTCGCTCGCGGAGGTGGCAACGGAGCTCGCAGAGCTGTGCGCGGCGCCGCCGGCGGAGTGGCTCGCGGAACTGGATCGCCGGGAGGCGCGCTACCTCAAGTCGATGCGGGCGCAGGTGCTCGCTGCGCAGGGTCTGGACCGGGTTGGTCCGGAGGACGACGGCTCACTCGCGAGCGCTGACGCCGACGTCGCCGCCGAGGAGCCCCTGGAGGGCGCAGACGCCGCCGCGGGCGACCCCACGATGAGCGACGTCCGCGCGGAACAGCCCGACGACGACCCGCTCCTGGGTGATGAGCACCGCGAGACCGTGGCGCGGCGCATGGAGCTCGCCCGCGCGAACGTCCCCTCGATGCTGGTCGTCGGACTCGTCCGGCGCGGCGTCCACCTGGGCAACAGCTACCTTCGCTCGCTGTTCTGGAGCCGGCCCCTGTCGGTGGAGGCGGCCGAGGCGGCCGAGGAGCGGATCGGGTCGCACGACGAGGAGCGGGCGCTGCTCGCCTCCGCCGTCAAGGCCAGTGACTCCTGGTTCACGACCTTTCTGGTGAGCCCCTACTCCAAGTACGTCGCGCGGTGGTGCGCCCGTGTCGGCCTCACCCCGAACATCGTGACCACGATCTCCATGGTCATCGGGATCGCCGCCGCTCTGGCCTTCGCCACCGGCACCCGGCTCGGTCTCGTCGTCGGGGCGGTCCTGCTGCAGCTGGCGTTCACCGCGGACTGCGTGGACGGCCAGCTGGCCCGCTACACCCGCACCTTCTCCAAGCTCGGCGCGTGGCTGGACTCGATCTTCGACCGGGGCAAGGAGTACGTCGTATTCGCCGGCCTCGCGGTCGGCGCCTCGCGGGGATTCGGGGACGACGTCTGGCTGCTCGCCGGCCTCGCTATCACCCTTCAGACGGCGCGGCACACGGTCGACTTCTCCTACGCCGCGCGCCAGCACGAGCTCATCGCCGCGGTCCCGCAGCTGCCGCTGTCCCAGACAAGTGACCGTGCCCGGTCCTCCGCACAGCGTGAGCCGGATCATCATCCGGCGCCCGCTGAGGCGCCGGAGCCGGCGGCTCCGATGATGACGGAGGCGCGACCCGCGCACGTAGCGCCGCCGGTGGAGTCCTCCCCCGCCACGGCGGCACCCGAGCGGACCACGGTGGTCACGCACGCGTCGGCAGGCGCGGCGATGGCTCACCGCGTGACCGCGCACGCAGGCGCGACCGTGACTCACCGGGTCGAGACCGCCGACGGTGGGCGCGCCACCACCGGGCTCGACCCCTCCGAGGACGCCGTCCCGCTCGACAGTGGCGCCGCTGCGGATCCGCGCCGCGATGACCGCGAGAAGGTCGCGAAGCCACCGCGGGCGCGCAAGCCGCTGAGCCGGCGGATCGGCATCGCCGCCGTGGCGCTGTCGAGGAGGTTCGAGCGGCGTCCGTGGATGCGGTGGGCCAAGAAGATCCTCGTCCTCCCCATCGGCGAGCGCTTCGCGGTCATCTCGCTCACCGCGGCGCTGTGGACGCCGCGGGTCACCTTCGTGGTGCTGCTGGCGTGGGGTTGCCTTGCGGCCGCCTACAGCGTGTCGGGGCGTGTCCTGAGGTCGATGGCCGCATGAGCATCGAGGCCTACCGTGACGACGGCCCCGTCGCCGACGCCCTTCGGCGCTTCGCCACCCTGCCCGGCAGCTCGACGCTGCTCACCGTGCTCGCCGCGGTCCCGGTGGCGGTCGCGCTGTCGTCGAACCGTCCGGCCGATCGCTGGGACGTGGCGACCGGCGTCGTCCTCCTCGTGGTGCTCGGCGCGCTCGCCGGCCGCGGGACCCCCGGGCGGCTGAGCTGGCTGGTGCCGCCGCTGCTGCGGGTCATCGAGTACGTCGTGTTCCTCCGGGTCACCACGCTGGTCGACGAGCGGCTGCTGCCCTACGCCTACGCGCTGCTGGCGACGCTCACGTTCCACCACTACGACATCGTCTACCGCCTGCGCCACCAGCGCCGCGAGCCTCCGCGATGGCTGCGCTACCTCGGTGGCGGCTGGGACGGCCGGCTGCTGGTGCTGGTCGCCCTCGTGTTCACGGGTGTCCTGCCCACTGCGCTGGCCGTCCTGGTGCCCGTACTCGCGGTCGTCTACGTCGCCGAGAGCGTCACGTCGTGGTTGCGGTTCAGCGTGCTGGCGCGCCCGGCGCTCTACGAGGAAGCCGATGACGAGGACGACTGACGCC
>JALYMU010000053.1 GCA_030773595.1 Actinomycetota bacterium
TGACCGCCCCCGCGGCGCGTTCGGGAAGAGTGGTTCTGACGGCAACGCTGACGGCAACGGAAGCCAGCCGAGCGTATGCAGGACGAGTCGATGGCATCGACGGCACGCGCGAACCTGGCGTCCGCGACGCGCCAGGCCTGAAAAGCGGAAGGTCGGCGGTTCGACCCCGCCCCTGCCCACCTCACCCACCTGCGGGTTCTGCGGTGCGGCCCGTGCACCGGCCGCTTGACGGCGGGGGTCACGGCGGCGTCCTCGACGCGGTGGTCAGCCTTCGCCGGTCCTTTCGGCGCTGCTCCGCTCGACGCAGAACTCGTTGCCCTCGGGGTCGAGCAGCGTCACCCAGCCACGCCCGTCCGCCGAGCGGTGGTCCTCGTGCAGCGACGCGCCGAGGCGGAGCAAGTGCTCCACCTCGTCGTCGCGGCTGCGCTCGGTCGGCTCCCAGTCGAGGTGGACCCGGTTCTTCACCGTCTTGCCTCGGGCACCCGGATAAACAGGAGTGCCGGCACGGGCGAAGGCGCCTCGACGAGGACCTCGTCGTCACCCGGCTCGTCCACGTCCGACACCGGCCAGCCCGTCACCTCGCTCCAGAACGTCGCCAGCCGGTACGGATCGGCACTGTCGACGGCGATGTGGCGAAGATTCATGGCGCACGACCCTAGCCAGCGGACGGCAGGCACCGCCGTCTGGTGACCGCCGCGTCCGGTGACATGACGCAGGCGCGGATGGGTCCGCGGCCAACCGGGGTAGACCCCAGGCATGACAGCTCGCGACAGCCACATGGAACAGCGCATCCACGTCCTCCCGATGGGGCCGCACGAGTTCGCCGTGACGGTCAGCGAGGGCGCCGTGACGGTCAACCGCAAGGTGACCGTCTCGGAGCAGTTCGTCGACGACATCGGCCTCTGGGAGCCCGACGAGCAGCAGATGGTCCAGGAGTCGATCGCGTTTCTGCTCGAGCGGGAGCCCGTGTCCTCGATCCCCGACGTCGTGGACCTCGGCGACCTCGCCAACGACTATGACGACTACGTCATCGACCTCAAGACGCGCATGGACGTCGCCACCTGACGCCGAGGGCGAGCAGACGCGACGCCCGCCAAGGTGCCAGCGGAACGAGGCCGCGCAGCCAGGGACCAGCTCCCCGGCCACCCGGCCTCACCCGTCGAGGCGTCCTCGAACGCACGCAGGCGCGGCCCCGGCAGCTCAGGACTGCGGCGCGAGCGCGGCGCCGAGGCTCTCCCCGGCCGTGGCGGTGCGCGCCGCCAGGCCGAGCGAGCTCGTCGTGAAGGCACTGCCCCCGCCGCCGATGCCTGCGGCGGAACCACGCACGACCGTCACCATCCCGACGTCCTTCGTGCGCTCCACGGACTCGCCCGGCGCCCCGATCACGACATCGGCGTGACCGTCGGCGTTGCGGTCGACCATCGAGATGACCCACCCGAAGAAGTCGTGGTGCTCCGTCGATCCCGGCATCCCCGCGCTGTTCTGCGAGATGGCCTGCGACTCCAGCGTCGTCAGCCCGGACGGGCTGCCCTTGAGGTAGACGACGCGCTGGGTCTCCGTCCCAGCGACCAGGTCGCCGTGCCCGTCGCCGTCGACGTCACCGACCGCGACACCGGTGAACGACCGAGCTCCTCCGGTGTCCGGCACACCGGACGAGCGCGGCGACCACGTCGTACGGCTCTCGATGTCGACGCCGTTCGGGGTGCCACGGAAGACGGCGAGCTTCTGGTCCTCGTACTCCTCCTCGTCGGGCTCCACCACCTCGACGCGCAGCACGCCGACCACGGCGTCGGCGATGTTGTCGCCGGTGATGTCACCGGCGGCCACGACCCCGCCGAACCCGTCGTCGGCGGGGCCGGTCAGCACGGAGCTGCCGCTCCCCGTCAGGCCGGACGCGGACCCCGGGATGACATGGACGACTCCGTTGCTCGTTCCCCACTCGTCGCCGGGTGCGCTCACCAGCAGGTCGTCCTTGCCGTCACCGTTGACGTCGGCCATCGTCGCCGCGAAGCCGAAGCCGTCGTAGAGCTCGGGCGAGCCCGCGATGCCGGCGCTGTCCTGGGACCACCACGCCGACCGCGCGGTGTCCAGGCCGTCGACCCCTCCGGGGATGTAGGTCGCAGCGCCGCGGCCACCGCCGGCGTACTCGTTCCAGATGCCGACCACGACGTCGTCGTAGCCGTCGCCGTCGGCGTCACCGACCGCGAGGGTGTCCCCGAAGTAGTCGCTCTCCTCGGCACTGCCCGGCACGCCGGCCGTGTCCTGGCTCACCACGATCCCGCGGCCGAGTCCCGTGAGCGAGCCGTACAGCACCGTGATCGTGCCCGCGCCGCGCACCGAGCCGACCCCTTCGTACGGCGAGCCGACGACCAGGTCGGCGAAGCCGTCGTCGTTGAGGTCACCGCTGGCGAGGGTGGAGCCGAAGTTGTCGTAGGCCTCGAGGGCCCCCTGGACGCCGGGGCTGGCCTGCGTGATGCGGGCCGCCCCGAGGCCCGTGCGGGTGTAGCGCACGACGACCGCGCCCGCGCGGGTCTTGCCCGAGATCGACGCCCCGGGCGCACCGGCCGCGACGTCGTCGCGGCCGTCCCCGTCGAAGTCCGCAGGCCCCGGCGAGGACGCGCTCGCGGCGTCCACGGTGCCGGGCGCGACGGCAGCTGCCACGCCCGCGGCCCCCGGCGTCGCCAGGGCCATGGTGGACGCCACGGCGACCACCGCGGCGCCCGCCCGCCGTGTGCGAAGAACACCCATCACGACCTCCCCCAGACCTGCTTACGACATGATCATCAAACGCGCCCTGCGGTGCTCGATCGCGATCGGGATGACACCGACGGTACGCGCGGACGTCGGTGGCCGTAGGGGAATCAGGGAAAGTTGTCCGACGACGCGCCGCACCGGCAGGCGGTCGCACCCATTCGGCGGTGCCGCTGTCGCTGCGGCCGGGGCCAGGCGGCTCTCACGTCTCACGTCGCATCCGACACCGTCGCCACGAGACTCAACGGCTCCGGCACCAGCCGACCGTCGGGCTCGACGGCGACGGTCAACGACTCGGTCCCCTCGTCCCGACCATCCCGGACGGTGGGCACCTCGAGCACCCCCTCCACCTGACCCGGCTCGATCTCCAGGCGCAGGTACACCCCGAGGTCCGACAGCGGCACGGGGAAGTCGGGAAGCGGCTCGCCGTGCAGTCGCTCGGCCAGCCAGTCGGGGTCGACGTCGTCGCTGGAGAGCTCGGCGTGGGTCCCGTCCCCCGTCACGACCGAGCCCACGAAACCGGTGAAGTACTCCGTGGGATGCGACAGCCGAGCCCGCCACCCGACCGTCTCGCCCTCGCTCGCCCCCTCGCGCACCGGCGTGATGGCCAGCGTCGGGGTCGGGTCGTCGTCGACGACCCGCACCGTCCCGACGTAGTCGCGCGCGGCGACACCGCGCACCCCGTAGATCGACAGGCCGTACGCCGTGACGTCCTCGCGTCCCGCTCGTGTGGCAGCCACGCGTAGCCAACCCGCTCGCCGGCGGGGATGTGGACCACCTGGCGGGAGAGCTCGCCGTCCGGGTGGAAGGCCTGGACCGACAGCGTCACGCGCCTGGCCGGCACGCGGTCGAGCACCACGGGCACCCGTAGGTGGACCGACCGTCCGTCCGAGCCCTCCTGCACGCGGCGGTCGGCGATGTCCGCCCTCGGCACCGTGTCCCTCGCGACGGCCACGAGGCCCCGCCGGCGCCCGGCCACGTCGAGGACCCACACGCGTCCGGTCGTCGAGACCGAGACCAGCTCGATCGCGCGGAGCGCGTGCACGTCGACATCCCCGATGTCCGTGAGCCGGGCCCGAAGCGTCTGCGCGACGAACATGCTCCCCATCTGCGACCTCGGCATGGCGGTCAGCACCCGAGGGCGCAGCAGCGCCACGTTGCCGTGGGTATCGACGAGGCGGAACCGCAGCGCCACGGAGGGGGACGCCGGGTCCACGACCACGCGTCCCTCGACGTGCGTCGACCTGCCCAGGTCGAGCGGCGAGGTCGCCACTAGTCGCGCCCGTGCGCCGGCTGCCTGCCAGGACAGATCGACCGCGTCGCGTGCCGGAATCCCGGGCAGCGCCCCCGGCCAGTGCGGCGTCAGGCCCGACCACTGCCCGAAGCCGCAGAAGCCCGGGTCCTCCTCCCCCGCCCGCCCCTCGCACAGCCGTACGGCGGCGCCCGCCGCGCCCGACACGGTGGCCGTCAGCCCGGGGCGGACGTGCACCCGCGCCCCACCGAGCGCGGCCGTGCGCACGTCGACCCCGGCCACCGACGGCGCCCGCACGCGCGTCCCGTCGAGCAACGCGAGCACACCGGTGTCGCCACGCAGGAACGCGTGCGCCGCCGCGGTCGTGTACGTCGTCGCGACAGAACGCTGCGTCCCGGCGCCGAGCCGCTGCGCCGAGCCTCGCCGGCACGCCGCCACTCCCGCGTCCGCGTCATCGTGCGCCGGGGCGGCGGCGAGCCCCGGCGTCCACTCGGTGTTGAAGAAGTTGTGGTTCGCCCCGACGACGAAGGCGGCGCTGCGCAACGACCGGTCGCCGACGACGTCGCGCGCACGGTCGACGTACCGCTGCCGCGCGAGGTCGGAGACGTCGCCGTCGCACGACGGGAGGACCACGAGCTGGTGCACCCGCGGCGCGAACTGGTGCCCGAACGCGGTCGGCGCGAGGAGCACCATCCCGCGGACGTCCCAACCGGAGGCCGGGTCCCGGTCGAGAACCGCGCGGACCACGCCCTCGCGGCCGCGACTGTGGCCGACCAGCAGAACCCGGCGTACGTCGACGTGTCCGCTCCAGTGCCGGCCGTCCGGGGCGCGGTCCCCGGCGGACCACCAGTACCAGAGGTCGAGGTGCCGACGCAGGACCGCGGACCGCGCGGCGGCGCCCCAGTCGTCCGTGCTCTGGTTGTCCTGGGCGTTGACGCCGTTCGCGGACACGGAGACGGTGACGTAGCCGTGCGAGGCCAGGTGGCGCTGGAGGTAGTCGTAGCCGAGATGGTTGGGCAGCGGCGCGAACCCCGACGGGCACGGCCACTGCGCGGTCACGGCCTCACCCTGGAAGCAGGTGCCGTGCCACCCGTGCAGCAGTACGACCAGGGGCCGGCGGCCCGGAGCGCCGACGGGCGCCACCACGTGACCGGCGACCTCGACCGGCCCGTCGAGGCCCGGGACGGCGATCGAGCCGTCGCTGTAGTCGCTCGCCGTGACGCCGTACGGACCCGACCGGCCGGGGTCGGCCCCGTCGAGGACCGACCGCGCAGGTGCGGCGATGGAGGCCCCGGTTCCCGCCGCCGAGGGCATCGCGCGGTCGACGCGCCGGCCACCCGACCACAGCTCGAGGTCCGCAAGCGAGCGCGGCAGGTGGCGTCCGAGCCGTACGACGACCGAGCGCAGGTCCGTCGACGGGTAGCCGTAGGCGAGCACACGCCCGTGCAGCCGCGCCTCGTACCGGTCCGTTCGCCCGGTCCGGCCCGACGACGGGCGCCAGCGCAGGAACGGGCCCTCGGCGTCGACGTCGGCGGACCACCCCGGCGGCAGGTCCACCGTGCGCGGCGCGCCGGGCGTGGGGCGAGGTGCAGGCGCGCCGCTCGCGGGCGGTACGACAGCGCACAACCCCGCGGTCAGGACGGCGACCACGACGGCGCGGACGGTCCTCTCCCAGGCGCTCGAACTCGACATACGGACTCCCACGACGCCACCCCCACGGCCCGCCGCCCGCCGGACGCCGGACGGCGTGGCGCGACGACGCGACCGGACCGTACTCCCACACGGCCTCCGAGCCCATGACCCGTTTCCACTAGTCCGCGCCCACACGGCCGCCCGCAAGGCCTACGCCGTCGCGGGGAAGCGTCAGCCCGTCCGTGCCGCCCGAACCCTCACCGCGCCTTTCCCTTAGGCTGTCGGTCGACCACCGCGGGGGCTCGGCGTACCGGGCTGAGAGGGCGACTGACACGGCCGCCGACCGCCAGAACCTGACCCGGGTCATACCGGCGTAGGGAGGAGGGCCCGATGACGGCCGTCGAGGGATCCCCGTCCACTCGGAGCATCGCGGCGAGCAGCCGCAAGACCTACCTGCAGGGCAGCCGTCCGGACCTGCGCGTCCCGATGCGCGAGGTCTCGCTCACGACCGGCGACACGTTCGTCCTCTACGACACGTCCGGGCCCTACACCGACCCGGGCCACGAGGAGGACGTACGTCGGGGGCTGCCGCCGCTACGTGCGCAGTGGATCGCGGAGCGGGGCGACACTGAGAGCTACGACGGGCGGCCGGTCCGCCCGGAGGACGACGGGCGCACGTCGGGTGACCTGCGCAACCTCGACGCAGTGTTCGACGGCGCCAAGCGCCGGCCGCGCCGCGCGGTGGGCGCCGGCGCCGTCACCCAGCTCGCTTACGCGCGGCGCGGTGACGTCACGCCGGAGATGGAGTTCGTCGCGTTGCGCGAGGGCGTGCCGCCGGAGCGCGTCCGTGACGAGGTCGCCCGCGGCCGCGCCGTGATCCCCGCGAACGTCAATCACCCCGAGAGCGAGCCGATGGTCATCGGCCGGAACTTCCTCGTGAAGGTCAATGCCAACATCGGCAACTCCGCGGTCGCCTCCTCCATCGAGGAGGAGGTGGACAAGATGACGTGGGCGACCCGCTGGGGGGCGGACACGGTCATGGACCTCTCGACCGGTCGGAACATCCACTCCACGCGCGAGTGGATCCTGCGCAACGCGCCCGTCCCGATCGGCACGGTCCCCATCTACCAGGCGCTGGAGAAGGTCGGTGGCAAGGCGGAGGAGCTGTCCTGGGAGGTCTATCGGGACACCGTTATCGAGCAGTGCGAGCAGGGCGTCGACTACATGACCGTCCACGCGGGTGTGCTGCTGCGCTACGTGCCCCTCACGGCGAGGCGCAAGACGGGCATCGTCTCCCGCGGAGGCTCCATCCTCGCCGCCTGGTGCCTCGCGCACCACGAGGAGAACTTCCTCTACACCCACTTCGAGGAGCTCTGCGAGATCCTCCGCGCGTACGACGTGACGTTCTCACTCGGCGACGGCCTGCGCCCCGGCTCCATCTACGACGCGAACGACGACGCCCAGCTCGCCGAGCTCCGGACGCTCGGCGAGCTCACCTCCGTCGCGTGGCGCCACGACGTCCAGGTCATGGTCGAGGGCCCGGGCCACGTCCCGATGCACAAGATCAAGGAGAACGTCGACCTCCAGCTCGAGCTCTGCCACGAGGCGCCGTTCTACACGCTGGGGCCGCTCACGACCGACATCGCGCCGGGCTACGACCACATCACGTCCGCGATCGGCGCGGCGATGATCGCCTGGCACGGCACGGCGATGCTCTGCTACGTCACCCCGAAGGAGCACCTCGGCCTTCCCGACCGGGACGACGTCAAGGACGGCATGATCGCCTACAAGATCGCCGCCCACGCCGCAGACCTCGCCAAGGGCCACCCCGGCGCGCAGGCGTGGGACGACGCGTTGTCCGACGCGCGCTTCGATTTCCGCTGGGAGGACCAGTTCAACCTCGCGCTCGACCCCGACACGGCGCGGTCGATGCACGATGAGACCCTTCCCGCGGCGCCGGCCAAGACGGCACACTTTTGCTCCATGTGCGGCCCGCACTTCTGCTCGATGCGCATCACCCAAGACGTACGCCGTTACGCCGAGCAGCGCGGACTGACCAGTGACGAGGAGGCGATCGCCGCGGGTCTGCGGGCGAAAGCCGAGGAGTTCAGGCGAGACGGACGCATCTACCTGCCTCTGACCGACCAGGCCTGACGATGGAGGAGCGGCTGTGGCCGAGGCCCGTGCCGCTGGTCGGCGACACCTCCGCAGCCTCGCAGCGCGCCGCCGACCCGGCGGGCTGGGCGATGCCCTCCGCCGTGCGCACAGGGCTGCATGACGTCATCGCGGCCCGACGCGACGTACGACGGTTCCGCCCCGACCCGGTCGCCGACGAGGTCCTGGAGCGAGTCCTCGGGGCCGCACATGCGGCACCGTCCGTGGGCCACAGCCAGCCGTGGCGCTTTCTCCTCGTGCGTGACCCGGAGGTCCGGGACCGGGCGGCGATCCTCACCGACCGGGAGCGGCTCCGCCAGGCGGCACAGCTGGAGCCCGACGCGGCCCGGCGGCTGCTCGACCTCCAGCTCGAAGGCGTCCGTGAGGCGCCGCTGGGCGTCGTCGTGTGCTGCGACCGGCGTACTCCCGCGGCAGGAGTGCTCGGGCGGGCGACCTTCCCGGACGCCGACCTCTGGAGCTGCGCCGCGGCGATCCAGAACCTGTGGTTGGCCGCGCGCGCGGAGGGCCTCGGGATGGGGTGGGTGACGCTGTTTCCGCCTCGTGAGCTCGGCGAGCTGCTGCACCTCCCGGAGGGCGTGGTCACCCTCGGCTGGCTGTGTCTCGGCTGGCCGGACGAGCGTCCGCCTGCGCCGGGACTCGAACGCGCCGGCTGGTCCCGGCGCCTGCCGTTGGCAGAGGTCGTGCTGCGGGACCGCTGGCCGGCCGACGACGCGCCGGCGGCGCCGGCGTCGCACCTGCGGGCTCCTGCCCCGGCCGACGTCGTGCTCACACGGGACGACGCCGACCGCATGCTGACGCCGCCCGGATCCCTCGGTGTGCTCGACCGTGCGGTCGACCGCGCCGTCTCACTCGGCCGGGGCCTGGCCTGCGGCGGCACCCTGGTCCTGGCAGCCGCCGACCATCCCGTGGCGGCGCACCGCGTGTCGCCGTACGGCGCGGAGGTCACCGCTGACGTGGTCCGTGCCGCGGTCGCGGGCACAGCTCTCGGCACCCGTGCCGCACTCGCCGCGGGGCTCACGGTGCGCGTCGTGGACGCCGGCGTCGATGGGGGGCCCGTGCCGGGCACGGTGTGTGCCCGTCCCACGGACCCTCGGGGGGACCTCGTGACGGGGCCGGCGATGACCGTGGCGGACATCGAGCGGCTCGTCCTGGCGGGTCGAGCGCTCGGCCGTAGCGGCGGCGGAGCAGGGATCGTGGCGTTGGGTGAGGTGGGGGTCGCAAACACCAGCGTGGCCGCCGCGCTGGCGTGTGCGCTGCTGGGAGCCGACCCCACGGACGCGACCGGACTCGGCTCCGGGGCGGACGCCGACATCCTTGCCCGCAAGCGCGACATCGTGACCGCCGCGCTCCGGCGCGCGCACAGGTCACACGGGCAGCTCCTCGCGGACCCGGTCCTTGCCCTGAGCGAGCTCGGTGGTCCGGAGATCGCAGTCCTGACCGGCGTCGTGCTGGGGGCCGCGGAGGTCCGTGCCGTGGTCGTCCTCGACGGCTTCGCGACGTCAGTTGCTGCTGCCGCCGCCGTCGCCCTCGAACCCGCTGTGCACGCCGTCCTCGTGGCGGGGCAGCGCAGCCGCGAGCGCGGGCATCGCCTCGTCCTCGAGCA
The DNA here is from genome assembly GCA_030773595.1 of Actinomycetota bacterium. Lineage (GTDB taxonomy): Bacteria > Actinomycetota > Actinomycetes > JALYMU01 > JALYMU01 > JALYMU01. Next base: position 9,414 of record JALYMU010000053.1, read on the forward strand.
CCTGGGCTGCGAGCCGCTGCTCGACCTCCGTATGCGCGCCGGAGAGGGCGCCGGTGCCGCGCTGGCGACCGGCCTGCTGCTGGACGGGCTGCGAGTACGCCGGGAGACCGCTCGCGTCACGCATTGACGACGGTCACAGCGCGGCGTGGCTGGGGCTAGCGGTGTTCGGCTTCGGGTCCAGGGCGCAAGTCGTCCTCGGGGCTCGCCGGCGCGGGCTCACTCCTCGTCGAGCAGCTCCAGCAGCCGTTCCGGCGGCCGCGCCACAACGGCTCGGTCCGCTCGGACCACGATCGGCCGCTCGATCAGGACCGGATGCGTTGTCATCGCGTCGAGCAGCTCGTCCCGCGTGGCGTCGGCGAGCCCGAGCTCGCGGTAGACCGGCTCCCCGGTGCGCATCATCCCGCGCGGGTCCTCGAGCCCGAGCAGCGCGAGGACGCGCTCGATCTCCGCTCGGCTGGGGGGGTCGTCGAGGTAGCGCAGCTTCTCCGCGGACACGCCGTGCTCGGCCAGCAGGGCATCCGCGCCGCGGCACTTCGAGCAGCGCGGGTTGTACCAGACCGTCACGTCGCTCATGACCGGCACGCTACCGGGCACGGCGGCCGGGCGAACACGGAACGGGCCGCACCCCCGGCAGGGGTGCGGCCCGTTGCGACGAGCGAGGGCTCAGCGGCTGAACGAGAACCAGTTGAGGTTCATGAAGTCCGCCGGCTGGCCGCTGACGAACCGCAGGTACACGTCGTGCGTCCCGGTGGCACCGGACGCGCCCGCGGGGACCGTCCGCCACGACTGCCAGCCACCGGTGTTGGCCACCGAGAAGCTGCCGACCAGCGGGCCCGTGGTGCTGTCGAGGCGGACCTCGACAATCCCGCTGACGCCGGCCGCGGCGCCCGAGGCGACCCGCGCGTTGAACGTCGTCGGGCTGGTGGAGCCGAAGTTCACGCCGTTGTAGCGCAGCCAGTCGCCGTTGCTGATGTAGGCGACGTTCTGCCCGCCGCCGGTGTCGGCGGTGGTCTCCAGCTGCGTGCCGGCCTGACCGTCGTAGCTCTCGGCCTGGATGGTCGAGTACGCGTCACGCCCGGCCGGCTGCGTGAAGTTCAGCCAGTTGACGTTCACGAACTCGTCCGCGGTCGCGCTCTGCGCCCGGACGTACACCTTGTGGGTGCCCGTCACGGTCGACATCGCGGCGCTGCGGGTCGCCCACGTCTGCCAGCCGCCGGTGCTCGAGACCGGGACGGTGGCGACCGGGGCGTTGGTCAGGCTGTCCAGCCGGATCTCCAGGTTCCCGGTGCTCGCCGCGCCGGAGGCGATCCGGATCGACACGCCCGTGCCGCCGCTGCCGAAGTCGACGTTGTCGTACGCCGTCCAGTCGCCATTTGCGATCCAGCCGATGTTCTGTCCGCCACCGGTGTCGGTGGTCGTCTCCGTGGAGACGCCGGACTGGCTGTTGAAGGACTCCGCTTCGATGCGCGTGTAGGCGCTGCGCGTCGGGGCCGTCGCGGTCGGCGTCGGGCTCGACGTCGCCGTGGCGGTCGGCGTCGGCGAGGCAGTGGCGGTCGGCGTCGGCGAGGACGTCGGCGTGCCGCCGCCGGTGGCGTTGCCGCCGCTCCACGTCACGCTGCCCGTGGTCGCCGTCCTGCCGGCCGGGACGTTGAGCGTCGTGCCGTTGGAAAAGGTGACGGTGATCGGCGAGGCGGTGATGTTCGACGCCACGTAGGTCCGCACGTCGTTCTTGACGAACACGGCGTACAGCGGGTGGTTCGAGGTCACGGACGTGTCGACGTTGCCGAGCGTGCTGAGGCTGCGCAGCCAGTGGAAGGTGTGCGCCTTGCTCTCGCCCTCCTCGGGTGTGTAGCCGGAGTTGTCGCGGAAGCTCGACAGCCCGGTGTCGGGGTCGGCGAGCGCCTGGAAGGACCAGATGACGTCCTGCCACACGGTCGGCGGACCACCGTTGTTGGTGTTGAGCTCCTGGAGGTTGCGCCGGATGTACGCCGGGTCGTAGCCGAGGTAGAGCGAGCCACCCGTGATCGGCAGCATGTTGATGCCCTGGATCATCTCGGGCTCGGCCGTGAACCACGTGGAGTAGGCGCCGCCGTCGCCCCAGACCATGCCGACGGTGGAGTGCTGGAACTGCGACGGGAAGTTCACGTCCCGCGAGTCGAACCAGTACTCCTGGATGGCCTGCCCCTGCGTGGTCCAGATGAACAGACCCGCGTCGCGGATGGCCGTGTTGCCGGTCGCCTGGCCCCACTGGATCAGGCCGCTGGCGAAGTTCTGGCCCTCGGACGAGGACTCCTGGTTGTTGCCGGCGCCGAAGGCGCCGTGACCGGAGGCCCAGTCGTGACCGGCGTAGACGTCGAAGTTCCGCAGGAACGGGAACATCGTGTCGCCGCGACGGTAGTTGTTCGAGTCGCGGATGAGCAGGTCCACCATCCCGCCGTACTGCGACTGCGAGGCCCAGGCCGGGTCGAACTTGGCCAGGGTCGCCGCGGCGGCGATGTAGTAGGCGTAGTGGAAGTGGTGGTCGTTGAGGTCGGTGTCGGAGCCGTACGACGCCGGGTAGCCGACGAGGGTGCCCCACGCGCGGTCGTAGAAGAAGACCCGCTCCGTCTTGCCGGTCGTCGCGGTGAACCAGTCGGTCAGCCGGGTCTTGATGGCTCGCAGCATCGCGTCCCGCTGTGCGGTGCGGCCGAGCTGGTCGGCGATCTCGGCGAGGCGCGCCGCCCGGCCGAGGGCCTTGCCGGTCCAGTACGTGTCGTTGTTGAAGCCAGCGAACGGGTCACCGGCGGTGGCGGAGTCCAGGTAGGACCCGAGGGTCGCGGCGTCCGCCGAGGACATGCCCGCAGCGGGAATCTCCGGGAGCACGCCGGTGTACTTGATCGCCGTGGTGAACTGCCGGACGCCCACGAGGTTGCGCATCGCACCGCGCGGCGAGACGTAGGTCTGCGCGATCGGGGTGCCGCCCGCGAGGTTGCGGTACTGGTGCGGGTAGAGCGACATCACCGTGTTGGTGTTGGTGCCCTCGAGCGCCTGGGTCGCCAGCGAGTAGGTCGCCCGGACGGTGCTCGCGGCCTGGTCGTAGGTCCACGACACCGTGCTGCCCGTGACGTGCGCGTGGGCGTACTGGCCGTAGCTGTTGAGCAGGTTCGTGCGGTCGGTCGCCGTCGAGGTCGGCGTGGTGGGCAGGAGGGCGACGGAGAAGTAGCCCTTGCCCGCAAGCGTCGACGTGATCGACGTGCCGCTGACGGTCCACGTCGCGCCGGTCGGCGCGTAGGCGACGTAGTCGTGACCGCGAACCGTGAAGCCGACCGCGGACCCGGAATTGGACCAGACGGTCGGCGTGCTCGGGAAGCTCAGCGCGGCGTTGCCCCCAGTCGTCCGCGCGTAGACGAAGGGCAGCCCGTGCCCGATCGTCGTCTTGAGCGTCCGCGTGCCGTCGGACCAGTACGGCGTGACGGTCCAGTCCGACCACCCGTCGACCTTGGCGTCGGGCGAGTTCAGCCCGGCGACGCCGAGGGTGAAGTCGGTGGTGTGCGGGAAGTGGTACTCACCGACGCCGGTCGCCGTGCCGGAGATGGCCGGTGTCGTGTTGTACGAGACGGCCAACCCCCCGGCGACCGTGTCGTAGGACATGGGATGGGCCGCGAGCGGCTCCGAGTAGGCGCAGTCGTAGCGCTTCCAGAGCAGCGAGGACCACCAGTCGTTCGTCGGCACGGGCCCAGCGGGCGCGTTGGCGGTCACGGACTGACGCGGGTTCGTCGAGATGCCGGCACACGCCGTCGGCGCCGCGCCTCCGGCAGGGCGCGTCGTCGTGTAGCTGCCGGCGCCCACGGGGTCGGCGGCAGCGGGCGACGACGCAAGCAGCGGCGTCAGCACGGCGGCTACGAGGGTGGCGGCGACTCCGCCGAACATGCTGCGACGCACACGGGAACGGACGCGAGCGCGTCCGTCCTGCCGGTGGCGTCCTGGTGCCCGGTCGCTCAAGGCGCTCTCCTGGGGGTAGAGACCGTCGGAACGGTTGGCCGCTCAAGTGCGGCATCCCGGACGGTGACATCGCTCTCACTGACTAGTCAATAGGGAGTAGACAATTAGGCGAGAGCGCTCTCATACCGTGACTGAACTGTGACGGGGACAGCGGCGCGCGCACCGCTCCAGGCGCACGGGAGCCTCCTGGTGGCGGCCCGCGCGGTGGCACCGAGGGCGGACTCCTCGGGCGTCCCGTTCGCGACGGCGCGCGACTACCTGGTTACCCTGCCCGCCCTGCTCGAGGGCGTCGCGTCGTAGTTGCAACTTCTCCGGCGACGGGACGACGCTGCCTGTCTCCGTGCCGGCCGAGCGGATCACCACCTCCGCCGCCGAGGTCGGCGGGGTGCCAGCCACGGCGGTGGGAGTGAGGCGGAGGAACGCCCTGGCCGCTGCGGGGCTCCGTCACCCTGCAGCAGCGCCAACGCGTTCACGTCGCCGTGCCGGTCGAGGAGGAGACGACCACGGTGGCGACCTCGTCACCGACCTGGTCCGCCTTGTCCTGCACGTGCACCCCGTTGAGCGGCGCGTGCTGCGCGCGCTCGCGGAACGACGCGGTCGTGCTGCAGGCGCTCAGCACCTGGGGCTTCGCCAAGCTGGGCCGGCCGGTGAGGTCGCTCGGCCGAGCCGCGAGCCCGTCCACCCGGCATACTGCCGCCATGTCGATGGTCGGTGCGGACGGACGTCTCTCCCTGGTGTGTCTGGTCTGCGACGGCCGCGAGTTCGAGCAACAGGAGTCGCGCCAGGACTCACGCTGGGGGTTCACGAGCCACCGCATGACGCTGATGGTGTGCATGCGGTGTCGCTACGTCATGCACTTCCACGACGCACACAGCGCCTTCGACTTCGACTGACGCGTACAGCGACGCCGGCCGTGGTCGGAGGCGGTGCACCAAGTCCCTCCGCCTACGCGGCGGCGCATCGGCCCCGCAGACGTCGAGACCCCACATGGCCGTCAGCCGTGTGGGGTCTCGCGCAGGTGCGGGCGCCACGCCCGCCGGTAGCTCAGGACTCGCTGCGCTGCGCGGGGATGCCCCCCAGCAGGGAGAGCACCTCGGTCTCGCGGTAGCGGCGGTGCCCGCCGAGCGTCCGGATGGAGGTCAGCTTGCCCGCCTTGGCCCAACGCGTCACCGTCTTCGGGTCGACGCGAAACATCGTGGCGACCTCGGCCGGGGTGAGCAACGGCTCGGTGTCGGGCGTGCGGACGGACATGCGGGGGCCTCCTCCGGGCAGGTCGACCAACCCGGTCGACCGCGGCCAATACTGCCCGTAAGCGCCGATGTCTGAAATGGCCCGAAGGGACCAACCTGAGGCGGCAAAGATGACTAGTTACCTTGTCTAGTCAATCACGCAGCGTAGTCAGCTGGCCCGCCCGACGGCCGCCACCCGGGTCCACCGATCGCGCAGCCGGGCGTAGGCGCGAGCGGCGCGCGGGACGTCACCGGCGTCGAGCGCAGACAGGCCCTCGGCGACGTCCTCGGCGGAGCAGTCGCTGCGCAGGGCCTCGTCGTCGAGGATGCCGACGAGACCGGCGTAGTCGAGCTCGAGCCATGACCGGGGGTGGAACTGCTCGAGCCACCGGCCGACCTCCGCGAGCTCGTCCGTGACGGGACCGTCCTGCACCCCGCGCCGCATTGAGCGCAGCGCGCGCGCCGCACGCGTCCGGGCCTGGACCATCGGGCTCCGGTAGACCAGCTCACGCGGGCCGTCGAGGGAGACCGTCCGCTGCTCGGGTGCCACGAGCGCGAACCAGGGGAGCGGGACCGCCCACCGGCTGGACAGGATGTGCGGGCGCGCCTCCGGGTGGTCGGCCCGCCAGCGGCTGTGCTCGGCGTCGGCCTCGCGCACCGCGGCCACCGGCCAGCACGCGGCGAAGGTCTCGGCGGGAAGCTCCCGGCGTACGGCCTCGAGCGCCTCCCACGCTCGCAAGCGGGTCTGCCACGGACAGACGAGCAGGTCCTCGCCCACCTGGAGCACGTAGGCCCGCCGCTGCTCGGACTCGGGTCCGAGC
>JALYMU010000054.1 GCA_030773595.1 Actinomycetota bacterium
GGCCAGCCGTTGCCCGCGCGCCGCCCACCGTGCTTCTTCAACCCCCAGCACGGGCCGTCGGCGGAGGACGTGCAGTGGGCGCCGCCCGGTGGCGCGCCGCGACCCGTGCCGGCGTGTGCGGCCGACGCCGAGCGGGTCCGGCACGGCGCCGAGCCGGACACCCGCAAGGTTCTCGTGGGTGCGCAGCGGCGGCCGTACTGGGAGGCGGGACCCGCCTACGCGCCTTGGGCACAGGGCTACTACGCCCCCTACGCGATGTCCGGGCTGCTGCCCGGCGTGCTGCTCGGCGCCGTGATGACCGGCGGGTTCGGCGGCTGGGGCGGCGGCTGGAACGACGGGTACGGCGAGGGCTACAACGAGGGGTTCGAGGCCGGGCAGGACGGCGACCAAGGGGACTACGGCGGCGAGGGCGGCCAGGAGAGCTTCGACGGTGGCTACGACGCCGGTGGCGGCGGCGGCGACTGGGGCGGCTTCGGTGGCGGTGGGTTCGACGGCGGAGGCGGCTTCGAGTAGGTCCCCCACCGCAGGGCGGGCACCCGCGCCGGCAGCGGCACGCGACTGGACGGCCCAGGTCGTCGTCTCACCGGCCCACGCCGCACGTCTGCTCGCCGAGCAGCACCCCCGCCTGCGCCACGCGGTGATCGAGCCATTCGACGAAGGCTGGGACAACACGGTCCACCTCGCCGACGGCAGGTTGGCGCTCCGCTTCCCCCGGCACGCCGCCGCGGCTGCGCGGGTACGCCGGGAGCTCGCCGTGCTGCCCCGGATCGCGCCGTTGCTGCCGCTCGCCGTACCCGTCCCGCATCTCGTCGGCGCGCCGTCACCGACGTTCCCGTGGCCGTACTGGGCCGCGCCCCTGCTCCCCGGGCGAGAGCTCGCCGAGGCGGGAGTCGTCCGGGACCGCAGCAACGTCGCCGCGGCCGTGGGGACGTTCCTGCGGCGGTTGCACGACCCCGCCCTGGCCGCGGTGGTGCCCGACCTGCCTGTCGACCCGATGGGGAGGGCCGACCTCGACCGGCGCCTCCCCGCCACGCGGGAGTGGCTCGCGCGCCTCGACGCGAGCGCCGGTCCGGCCGCCGGGAGCTACGACGCGGCGGCCGTGCAACACCTGCTCCGCTCCGCCGACGGCGTCCGCCTCGACTCGTGCGACACCGTCCTCGTCCACGGGGACCTTCACGTGCGTCACGTCCTGGTCGGGGCCCGCGGCGGCGTCACCGGGGTGATCGACTGGGGTGACGTCTGCCGGGCGGACCCGGTCGTCGACCTGGCCATCGCCTACGCGGCGTTCAGCGGTCCGTCCCGGGCCGCCCTTTTCGACGCGTACGGTCGTGCACCCGACCCCGCCCGCGCGGTCGTGGGTCGCGTCCTGGCGGTGTTCCTCAGCGCCGCGCTCACCGTCTACGCGCAGGCGCAGGACCGGTCCTCCTTGCTGGCCGAAGCGATCGCGGGCATCAACCGTGCCGTGGGCGACTGAGCGGGCTGCCGGCGTCTGTGCTGCCCTGGACGCGCTGCAGGCGCGCACGGAACCGGCGCGGCGCAAGCCGCGCATCCGCGTCGCCGGCCGCGCGTCCGGCCCGGCCGGGGCGGGTAGGACCGCGGGCGTGACGCCCACGACGCCGAGCATGCCTACGCCGTCCTCGTCCCCGACGCCGCCGCAGGAGGAGTGCACCGCCGAGGGACGCCCGGACCACGAGCCGACGACCTCGGCACCGCTGGACCCCCGCGACCAGCCGGCAGCGGGCGGGCACTCCGAGGACCCCCCGGCACAGGGCGAGGGCGCACCCGACTCGCACTAGCGCCGATCGTGTCCGGTCTCACGCCGCTGGACCTCACGGCGCTGACCGTCGCCGCCGTCCTCGCCGGCTTCGCCAAGACGGGCGTCCGGCGTGGCGGCGATCAGCGTCGCGGTGTTCGCGACCGTGCTGCCGGCTCGCGAGTCGACCGGGGCGCTGCTCCCCCTGCTGCTGGTCGGTGACCTCGTCGCCGTGCGGACCTACCGCGCCCGCGGTGGCTCGCGGACCACCACGCCGACTCCCGTGGCGTGTGGCTTCAGCTCGCCAAGAAGGGCTCTGGCATCGCCTCGGTGACCTACGCCGACGCCCTCGACCTCGCGTTGTGCTTTGGCTGGATTGACGGCCGGGGACAAGCTGGACGACCACTGGTGGCTCCACCGCTTCACTCGGCGTGCACCACGCGGCCGTTGGTCGAAGATCAACCGTGACAGGGTTCAGAGCTTGCTGGCACAGGGCCGGATGCGGCCTGCAGGCCTGCGTGAGGTCGAGGCCGCCAAGCGCGACGGCCGGTGGGCCGCGGCGTACGACGGTTCCCGGACGATGGAGGTGCCCGCGGACCTGCAGGACGCGCTCGACGCCGACCCCCACGCTGCGGCGTTCTTCGCCTCACTCGACAGCGCGAACCGCTACGCGATCCTCTACCGGCCGCAGGACGCGAAGCGGGCCCCGCGGCTGGAGTCCTTCCTCGCCATGCTGCGCAAGGGAGAGAAGCTCCATCCGTGAGCGCGCACCGCGACGGGGTGGGCCTCGCTGGGCTGGCCGCTGCCGAAGCAGTCAGGCGCGCTTGTGCAGCTGGCGAGCCGCCTCGGCGATGCTGCCGGACAGCGACGGGTAGACCGTGAAGGACTGGGCGACCTGGTCGACCGTGAGCTTCTGCTCCACGGCCAGCGCGACCGGGAAGATCAGCTCGCTGGCGCGGGGCGCGACCACGACGCCGCCGACGACGATCCCCGTCCCGGGCCGGCACAGCAGCTTTACGAAGCCCTCCTCAAGGCCCTGCATCTTCGCGCGGGCGTTCGTGGCCAGCGGCAGCTTGACCATCGTCGCGTCGATGCGGCCCTCGTCGACGGCGGCCTGTGAGGCTCCGACCGTCGCGATCTCCGGGTCGGTGAACACGTTGGACGACACGGTCGCGAGGTTGAGCGGCGCGACCGCGTCGCCCAGCGAATGCCACATGGCGATACGCCCCTGCATGGCGGCGACGGAGGCCAGCATCAGCACACCCGTGCAGTCACCGGCGGCGTAGACGCCGCGCGCCGTCGTGCGAGACACCTTGTCGACCCGGATGAAACCGCCACGGTCCACCTCGACGCCTGCCGTCTCCAGCCCGATCCCGCTCGTGTTCGGGATCGACCCGACGGCCATGAGGCAGTGCGTTCCCTCCACGACGCGCCCGTCCTCTAGCCGGACGACGACGCCGTCGGAGGTCCGCTCCACCCGCGACGCGCGGGACCGGGAGAGCACGTTCATGCCCCGCCGCTTGAACACGTCCTCGAGCACCTCGGCTGCGTCGGCGTCCTCACCGGGCAGGACGCGTTCCCGGGAGGAGACGAGGGTCACGTCACTGCCCAGGGCGTTGTACGCCGAGGCGAACTCCGCTCCCGTGACGCCCGACCCCACGACGACCAGCCGCTCAGGAAGCTCGTCGAGGTCGTAGAGCTGGGTCCAGGTCAGGATCCGCTCGCCGTCAGGCTGCGCGTCCGGCAGGCGGCGGGGGTGCGCACCGGTCGCCACGAGCACCGCGTCGACCTCGAACCGCTCCGACGCGCCGCCCTCGAGCTCCGCTACGACGTACCCCGGCCCGTCCAGGCGCCCCGCCCCGCGCACGACCCGGACCCCGTCCCGCTCGAGGCGCCGGGCGATGTCCTGGGACTGCGCCCCGGCGAGGGCCTTGACCCGAGCGTTGACGCGGCGCAGGTCCGCGCGCACCGCCGTACCGTCCTCGCCGGCGACGACCCCCAGCCCGCTGGACTCCACGGCCAGCGTCATGACCTCGGCCGTGGCGATAAGCGTCTTGCTCGGCACGCAGTCGGTCAGCACGCACGACCCGCCGAGCCCGTCGCGGTCCACGACCGTTACCTCGGCGCCGAGCTGGGCTGCGACGAGCGCGGCCTCGTAGCCACCGGGCCCGCCGCCGACGATGGCGACTCGCGGATTCGTGCTCGACACGAACTCAGTCTGTCACGGGAACGCTGCCCGCACCCGTCAGGCCGCCGGCCGCACCGGTACCGGTTGCAGCCGGCCGCACCGGCGTCGACGCGGGTACGTCGGGCCTGCGCCGGTCGCGGTCAACGGCCCGGTGGGCGCCCGTGACCGTCGGACCCTCCCCCGAGCGGGCCCACGCCCGCCGGACCGCCGTCCACGGAGCCGACGACCTTGTCGGCCCGGGGCCTGGACGCGCTGTCGCCGGCGCCCTCGGTGACGTTTTGCAGCAGCCGCTGCAGGTCGACGCCCGTCGTCGAGCGCAGCATCTCCAGCGTCTGCACGACGTTGCTCGTGACCTGGCGCGGCAGTTGCGACGCGCCGTCGGTCGAGACCACCGTCAGGTTGTCGATCGCGGCCATCGGGGACGCGACCTGCTTGGCGAGCTCGGGCAGCACGCCGATCAGCATCTGGAGCACGGCGGCCTCGTTGTAGTTCGCGAACGCGTCGGCCTTCTGCTGCATGGCCTCCGCCTCGGCCGCGCCGCGGGCGGCGATGGCCGTGGCCTCGGCCTCGCCCTCGCGCTGGACCGCCTCGGCGACGGCGAGGCGGCGTGCCTTCTCGGCCTCACCCTGCCGGGCGCCCTCGATGGCCTCGGCGTCGGCGAGGGCCGAGCGGCGGGCCTTCTCACCCTCACCGGTGAGCCTCGCGCGCTCGGCCTCGGCCTGCGCGGCGGCGATCGCGCCCTGGCGGCGGGCGTCAGCCTCCGCCACCGAAGCCGTACGGCGCGCTTCGGCGTCCTGCTCGACGCGGTAGCGCTCGGCGTCGGCGGGCTTGCGGACCTTGGTGTCGAGCTCGCGCTCGGTCAGGGCAGCCTGCCTGACCGCGACCTTCTCGCGCTCGGCGAGGACCTCCTGCTCGCGCGCGGCCTGGGCGAGCGGCCCTGCGGCGGCCGCGCTGGCGCCCGCGGCGTCGGTCTGCGCCCGGATCTCCGCCTGCTTGAGCGCGAGCTCCCGCTGCGCGACGATGATCTGCTCCTCGTTCTTGATCCGAGCCTCCTCCGCCGCGCGACGCGCCTGCGCCTCGGCGATCGCGGCGTCCTGGCCGACTCGCGCGGCCTCGGGGCGGCCGAGGTCGGCGAGGTAGGACCCGTCGTCGGTGACGTCCTGGATCTGGAAGGTGTCGAGGGTGAGCCCCTGCACGGTCAGGGACGACTCCGACTCCTCGGCGACCTTGGCGGCGAACGCGGCGCGGTCCCGGATGACCTCCTCGACCGTCAGCCCACCCACGATGGAGCGCAGCGCCCCGGAGAGCACCTCGGTCGTGAAGACCTCGATCTCCCCCTGCTGGGTCAGGAACCGCTGCGCCGCGGCACGGATGGAGTCCTCGTCGCCGCCGACCTTGACGACGGCGACGCCTTCGAGGTTGAGCTTGATGCCCTGCTTGGACACCGCACCCCGGATCTGCACGGAGATGCGCCGGCTGGACAGGTCCATCGTGTGGCGCTGCTGCACGAACGGCCACACGAACACGCCACCGCCGGTCACGACCCGCTGGCCGGACAGGTCTGCATGGGTGCGGCCTTCGGCGTCACGGACGGTCTTGCCGCGCCGGCCGGTGATGATGAAGGCCTCGTTGGGTCCGGCGACCTTGTATCTACTCACGACCAGCAGCAGCACCAGCACCACCAGCACGACCGTGCCGACGACCGCGATGAGCAGCGGGTTGACGTCCACTACTTCGTCCCCTGTCTCCCCCGGCGAATCAGCCGGTGGGCCCGTCCAGCGAGTCCAGTGCCTGGACCCGTACCGCTGTCGCCGAGAGGGCCTCGGTAACCCATACCCGCGCCCCGGCCGGGAGGGCCGTGTCGGCACGTGCGTTGAGCTTGGTGACCTGCCCGCCGACCCGGAGGACGACGACGCCGTAGCCGGCGGCCGACACCGGGCTGAGCACCGTGGCGTCGCGACCGACCAGGTCCGCGGTGCGTGGCACCTCGTCCGTCGCGCCGCGGTCGAGGGACCGCGCGGCCCATCCCGCGAGGCCGCCGACCGCGGCCCCGCGGCGGTGCCGGCGACCGCGCCGAGGAAGGGACCGGCGACGTCGTCGACCGCCCATCCCACGAGCCCGAAGGCGGTCAGGAAGCCACCGATCGCGGCGGCCGAGAGCCACCCGGTCGAGAACATGTCCGCAGCTTGGAAGACACCGTCGAGGACGCCGTCGGCGACGAGCGCCACGACCAGCAAGAGGACCCCGAGCACGCCGACGACGACGAACGCCACCCCGCTCCCCCGCCTTCCAACCCCCGTCACCCACCGTGACCGGCGGGCCGCGCCGGCTCCCCGGCGACGGAGTCATCGTCTCAGGAAGTGGTCCGCGGCGGAGCGGATTTACGACGACTCGTCACCCTCCCGGCGTACCCCGGCGCCGACCGTCACCGCGCGCGGATGAGACGGACACGCCGCGATGTTGCGCCGTCGGCGAAGCGTGCCGTAGACGCTTCTGCCATGGCCCTCTACGCCGCCTACGGCAGCAACCTCGACCCGCGGCAGATGGTGCTGCGCGCGCCGCACTCCCCGCAGCGGGGCAGCGGCTGGCTGGTCGGGTGGCGGCTCACCTTCGGCGGTGAGGACGTGGGCTGGGAGGGCGCCCTCGCCACGCTCGTCGAGGACCCCGGCTCGCAGGTGTTCGTCGCGCTCTACGACCTGCCGAGCCAGGACGAGCGCACGCTCGACCACTGGGAGGGCGCGCACATCGGGCTCTACCGCAAGATCCGAGTGCGGGTGCAGACACTCGACGGTGACGTCCTGGCATGGCTGTACGTCCTGGACGCCTACGAGGGCGGGCTGCCGTCGGCGCGCTACCTCGGCATCATCGCCGACGCCGCGGAGGTCGCCGGCGCCCCGGACGACTACGTCGCCGCGCTGCGGGCCCGCCCGTGTCGTTCGATCGGCCCCTGACCCGAGGACGCCAGGCCCGGCTACCCTCCCCGGCGTGAACCGAGCCGCTCCGGACATCCTCGCCGACCCCTACGCCGCCGCCTCGGCTGCGGCCGCGCAGCTGCGGGACCGCACCGGCCATGACGACCACGCCGTCGCGCTCGTTCTGGGCTCGGGCTGGGCTCCGGCCGTGGACCTGCTCGGGACGACCGAGGTCGAGCTGGCCGTGACGGACCTTCCGGGCTTCGCCCGCCCAGTCGTCGCCGGCCACGGCGGGACCGTCCGGTCCGTCGACGTGGGCGGCAAGCGGGCGCTGGTCTTCCTCGGCCGCACGCACCTCTACGAGGGCCACGGCGTCGCGGCGGTGGTGCACGGCGTACGGACCGCCGCTGCCGCCGGGGTCCGCACGGTCGTGCTGACCAACGGCTGCGGCGGGCTGCGGCCGACCTTCCGACCGGGGCAGCCGGTCCTGATCAGCGACCACATCAATCTGACCGGCACCTCCCCACTCGTGGGCCCACGGTTCGTCGACCTGACCGACCTCTACAGCGCGCGCCTGCGAGCGCTGTGCCGGGGCATCGACGCCTCCCTCGAGGAGGGTACCTACGTCCAGCTGCCGGGCCCGCACTACGAGACACCGGCGGAGATCGGCATGGTGCGCACGCTCGGCGGCGACCTGGTCGGGATGTCGACCAGCCTCGAGGCGATCGCCGCGCGGGAGGCGGGCGTCGAGGTGCTCGGCCTCTCACTGGTCACCAACCTCGCTGCCGGGATGACCGCTGAGCCGCTGGACCACCGTGAGGTGCTCGAGGCGGGCCGCGCCGCCGCCACGGCCATGGGCGGGCTGCTCTCGCGAGTCCTGGGCGCGCTGTGAAGGTGCTGGTGACCGGCGGGTCCGGCGCGATCGGTACGGCGTTGCGCGCGGGGCTTCCGGCCTACGGCCACGACGTGGTCTCCCTGGACCGGGTGGCCCCGGCGGAGGTGGTCGGCGACGAGGACGTCGTGGTCGCGGAGCTCGGGACACCGGCCGGGGCGCAAGCCCTGCGTGGGGCGCTCGACGGCGTCGAGGCGGTCGCCCACTTCGCCGGCATCCCGTCGGAGACATCGCTTCCCGCCGCGCTCGAGTCGCACGTGTCGGCCACGGACGCCGTCCTCGGCGCGGCGCAGGTGGCGGGCGTGCGCCGGTTCGTCTACGCGAGCAGCAACCACGCGGTCGGCTTCACGCCGCGCGCGACGATCGTCGGCACGGATGTGCGCCCTCGGCCGGACTCGTACTACGGCGTCGGCAAGGTCGCCGCCGAGGGCGTGTGCAGCTTGTACGCCGACCGGTTCGGGATGGCCTGCGTGGCGCTGCGCATCGGGAGCTTCCTGCCGCGCCCGCTCACCCGGCGTCACCTCTCGACGTGGCTGTCGCCCGACGACGCCGTCCGGTTGGTGCATGCGGCGCTGACCGGCTCCGTCCAAGGCTTCGTCGCTGTCTACGGCATCTCGGCGAACACCCGTGCATGGTGGGATCTGGCCGAGGCACGGGCACTGGGATACCAGCCTGCCGACGACGCCGAGGTCTTCGCGGCGGACATCCTCTCCGGGCCCGAGACGGACCTCGACGTCGCCGCGGCCGAGGTCGTCGGCGGGGAGTTCGCCGTACGCCAGACACCACTTCCGCGCGAGGAGACCCGGTGACGACTGCTCCAGACACCAGTGTTCTCGCCGCTGCACGCGCGTGGCTCGACGAGGACCCCGACCCCGACACGCGCGCCGAGCTCGCGCGCCTGCTCCGCCTGGCCGAGTCGGACGGCCCGGGCAGCGCCACGGCGGTCGCCGCGGTGCGGGACCGCTTCTCCGCCCGCCTTCAGTTCGGCACGGCGGGACTGCGCGGAGCCCTGGGAGCGGGCCCGAACCGGATGAACCGCGTGGTCGTCATCCGCGCCGCGGCCGGCCTCGCGGCCTACCTGCGCCGCACGGCCGGGTCACGCGTCGTCATCGGCTACGACGCACGCCACAAGTCGGAGCTGTTCGCGCGTGACACCGCCGCGGTGCTCACCGGCGCGGGCCTCCGGGCGTTCGTGCTTCCCCGGGCGCTCCCGACGCCGGTGCTCGCCTTCGCCGTACGCCACCTCGGCTGCGACGCCGGCGTCATGGTGACCGCGTCGCACAATCCCGCGGAGGACAACGGGTACAAGGTCTACCTCGGTGACGGCTCGCAGATCGTGCCGCCTGCGGACGCGGAGATCTCCGCGGCGATCGACGCGGTCGGGGCGCTGTCGTCCGTGCCGCTCGGCGATGGCGGCGAGATCCTCGGCTCGGACGTCGTGGACGCCTACGTCGACCGCGCCGCGGCGGTCGCGCTTCCCGGGACGCCGCGTCAGATCGACGTCGTCTATACACCTCTGCACGGGGTCGGCGCGGACGTGCTCCTCGCCGTCCTGCGCTGCGCGGGGTTCCCGGAGCCCCACGTGGTGGAGCGGCAGGCAGCGCCGGACCCGGACTTCCCGACCGTGACGTTCCCGAACCCGGAGGAGCCGGGCGCGCTGGACCTGGCGATGGCCGCCGCGCGGTCGGGCGACGCGGACCTCGTCCTGGCCAACGACCCGGACGCCGACCGGTGCGCCGCTGCCTACGGCGACAGGACGCTGACCGGCGACGAGCTGGGAGCGCTGCTCGGGACGTGGCTCGTGCGCCGGGACCCGGCGCTGCGCGGCGCGTACGCCTCGACCATCGTGTCCTCGTCCCTGCTCGCGAAGATCGCGGCGGCAGCGGGTCTCCGGCACGAGGAGACCCTCACCGGCTTCAAGTGGCTCGCCCGCGTGCCCGGTCTGCGCTACGCCTACGAGGAGGCGATCGGCTACTGCGTCGACCCCGACGGCGTGCGGGACAAGGACGGCATCTCCGCAGCGGTGCTCCTCCTCGAGCTGGCCGCGGCGCTCAGGGCGGAGGGCCGCACGCTGGACGACATGCTCGACGACATCGCCCGCGAGCACGGTGTCCATCTCACCGCGCAGGTCTCCCTGCGGATGCAGGACCTCTCACAGATCCCCTCGGTGATGACCCGGCTGCGGGAGGACCCGCCCGCCCGCCTCGGCGACCGGGACGTGGTCGGCGTCGACGACCTGAGCCGTGGCGGGAACGGTCTGCCGCCCACCGACGCGCTGCGGTTCCGGCTGGACGGCGGCGCGCGCGTCATCGCCCGCCCCTCCGGCACCGAGCCGAAGCTCAAGTGCTACCTCGAGGTTGTGGAGCCCGTCGGCGCGGACGGCGACGTGGCGACCGCTCGCGCGGCGGCGGGTGCAGCGATGGAGCGGCTGCGCAGCGACGTCTCGGCCGCGGTCGGCGCCTGAGCGAGCGCCGCTTACACCAGCGCCACGACCGTCAGGAGCGCGGCCGCGACGGCGATCGGGACCAGCGCGTCGACCGCCCAGCTCCGCCGTACGGCGCGCTCCGGCCCGACGGCGCCCGCCCGCCGCTCCCAGCGGGCCGAGAGGTCGACCGCCACCTCCTCCACGCGCGTGTCGGCCGAGACGTCGCTGACCGTCTCGCGGTCCGGCGCGGGACCGACGTCACGGTGCAGGCTCGACGGACGTACCGGGCGCCGGGACCGCGACGCGATGGCCCAGCTGCCGTAGCGGCGCTCGTCGGTGTCGACGCTGAGCGCCCAGTCGGCGCCGATCGCGGTGACCCGCGACCACGGGATGAACACGTCGCGCACGACGTTGCGCAGCGTGACGCCGTCGTCATCGGCGACGACGGCGGGGCGGAAGCTGAAGGCGTAGACCAGGGCGCTCACGAGCAGCAGGCCGGTCACGGCGATCCACCGCGTGGCGCTCTCCGTCCGGCGCAGGGCGTCCAGGACCAGCAACGCCGCCAGGAGGAACCAGGCGATGGCGAAGGGCCGGGCCGTCCACGGCCGGAACACTTCCCGATCGGTGCGCGAGTTCTCGTCCATCGTCCACAAGGCTGCCACAGCTGTCGCAGATAGAATCCCGTGGTGACCATGACGACCCGCGACCGGCCTGCGCTGCCGGCGAGCGGAACCGAGATCGCGTCCTCCGACGCCTCGCTGCGACGCTTCCTGCACGGGCTGCGCGGGGTCGACCAGGTCGGAGCGGACGGCCGCGCCGCGATGCTGGGCACCCGGTCGGTCAAGACGACGGCCAAGGCGTGGGCGATCGACCTCGCGATCCGCATGGTCGACCTCACGACGCTCGAAGGGGCCGACACCCCCGGCAAGGTCCGCGCGCTGTGCGCGAAGGCGCGCCGTCCCGACCCGGCCGACCCGACGGCTCCGAGCGTCGCGGCGGTCTGCGTCTATCCCGACCTGGTGCCCGTGGCGGCGCAGGCGCTCGCCGGCTCCGGCATCAAGGTCGCGTCCGTCGCGACGGCGTTCCCAAGCGGCCGCAGCAGCCTGGCGGTCAAGGTCGCGGAGACCCGCGAGGCCGTCGCCGCCGGCGCGGACGAGATCGACATGGTGATCGACCGCGGGGCGTTCCTGGCCGGGCGCTACCTCGAGGTGTTCGAGCAGGTGGGCGCGGTCAAGGCGGCTTGCGGCAGCGCGCACCTGAAGGTGATTCTCGAGACGGGCGAGCTCGCGACCTACGACAACGTCCGCCGGGCGTCGTGGCTGGCGATGCTGGCCGGCGGCGACTTCATCAAGACGAGCACGGGCAAGGTCGCCCCCGCGGCGACGCTCCCGGTCACGCTCGTGATGCTCGAAGCGGTCCGCGACTTCCGCGACTCCACCGGACGCCAGGTGGGCGTCAAGCCGGCCGGCGGGATCCGCACGAGCAAGGACGCCATCAAACATCTCGTCCTCGTGAACGAGACCGTGGGCGAGGACTGGCTGGACCCCGACTGGTTCCGACTCGGCGCCTCCAGCCTTCTCAACGACCTGCTGATGCAGCGGGCGAAGGCGGCTACCGGCCGCTACTCCGGTCCCGACTACTTCACCCTGGACTGACACCCGTGTCGAGAATCCCTGCCGGTGCCTTCGAGTACGCCCCCGCGCCGGAGTCCCGCTCGGTCGTCGAGCTCCGCTCGTCGTACGGGCTCTTCGTCGACGGCCAGTTCGTGGAGACGGTCGACGGCCGGGCGGTCAAGACGGTCAACCCCGCGACCGAGGAGGTCCTCGCGGAGGTGACCGAGGCCGGTACGGCGGACGTCGACCTCGCCGTCCGCGCCGCCCGGCGGGCCTACGAGGGCACGTGGTCGCGGATGCCGGCCAGGGAGCGCGGCAAGTACCTCTACCGCATCGCCCGGATCCTGCAGGAGCGGGCGCGGGAGTTCGCCGTGCTGGAGTCGCTCGACAACGGCAAGCCGATTCGCGAGTCGCGCGACGTGGACCTGCCGCTGGCGGCCGCGCACTTCTTCTACTACGCGGGCTGGGCGGACAAGCTCGCCTACGCCGGTCTGGGTCCCGACCCGCGCCCGCTCGGCGTCGCGGGGCAGGTCATCCCGTGGAACTTCCCGATGCTCATGCTCGCGTGGAAGGTTGCGCCCGCGCTGGCCTGCGGCAACACCGTGGTGCTGAAGCCGGCGGAAACCACGCCGCTGACCGCGCTGCTGTTCGCCGAGGTCTGCCAGCAAGCCGACCTCCCACCGGGCGTAGTCAACATCCTCACGGGCGCGGGTGAGACCGGCCGTGCGGTCGTGGAACACCCGGACATCGACAAGTCGCCTTCACCGGCTCGACCGAGGTGGGCAAGCAGATCGCCCGCAGCATCGCCGGGACACCCAAGTTGGTCACCGTCGAGCTGGGCGGCAAGGCGGCCAACGTCGTCTTCGACGACGCACCGATCGACCAGGCGGTCGAGGGGATCGTCAACGGCATCTTCTTCAACCAGGGTCACGTCTGCTGCGCGGGCTCGCGCCTGCTGGTCCAGGAGAACGTGTACGACGAGGTGCTGGCCTCGCTCAAGCGCCGCTTGTCCACGCTTCGCGTCGGGGACCCGCTGGACAAGAACACCAACGTCGGCGCCATCAACTCGAGCACGCAGCTGGAGCGGATCCGGGAGCTCTCGGCGTACGGCGAGAGCGAGGGCGCCCAGCGGTGGTCCCCGCCGTGCACTCTGCCCGACCGCGGCTACTGGTTCCCGCCCACGGTGTTCACCGGCGTCTCGCAGTCGCACCGCATCGCGCGGGACGAGATCTTTGGTCCCGTCCTGTCGGTGCTCACCTTCCGCACGCCCGCCGAGGCGGTCGAGAAGGCCAACAACACGCCATACGGCCTGTCCGCCGGGGTCTGGACGGAGAAGGGCTCGCGCATCCTGTGGATGGCGGCGCAGCTTCGCGCCGGTGTGGTGTGGGCCAACACGTTCAACAAGTTCGACCCGACCTCGCCGTTCGGCGGCTACAAGGAGTCCGGCCACGGCCGCGAGGGCGGCCGGCACGGGCTGGCGGCCTACCTGCAGGCGTCGGCCGAAGCGACGGGACGGGCGATGGAATGACCGACGAGACCGGAACCTCCACCGCGGGCACCCGCACCAGGATCGGCGTGCGCAAGACCTACAAGCTCTACATCGGCGGGAAGTTCCCGCGCTCGGAGAGCGGGCGGTCCTTCGAGGTGCACGACCCGAGCGGCGCCTTCCTGGCCAACGCCTCGCTCGCCTCGCGCAAGGACGCGCGCGACGCCGTGGTGGCGGCGCGCAAGGCGTTCCCGCGGTGGTCCGGCGCGACGGCCTACAACCGCGGGCAGGTGCTCTACCGGGTCGCCGAGCTGCTCGAGGGCCGGCACGCGCAGTTCGCCGACGAGGTCGCTCGCGGGGAGGGCCTGTCCCCGCAAGAGGCCGCAGCGGTCGTGGACGCGGCGGTCGACCGGTGGGTCTGGTACGCCGGGTGGACCGACAAGGTCGCCCAGGTGCACGGCTCGTCCAACCCGGTCGCCGGGCCCTACTTCGACTTCTCCCTGCCCGAGCCGATGGGCGTCGTCGCGGTGCTGGCACCGCAGGAGTCGTCGTTGCTGGGTCTGGTGTCCGTGGTGGCCCCGGCTCTGGCGACGGGCAACACGGTCGTGGTGCTGGCCAGCGAGCGCGCCCCCCTGCCGGCGGTCACGCTGTCGGAGGTGCTCGCCACCTCCGACGTACCCGGCGGTGTGGTCAACGTGCTGACCGGGCGTACGGCGGAGGTTGCGCCGTGGCTGGCCTCGCACATGGACGTCAACGCGATCGACCTGCAGGGCGCGCCGGCCCAGGCCGTGCGCGACCTGGAGGTCGCCGCTGCCGACAACCTCAAGCGGGTCGTGCGACCGTCGGCCACGGACTGGACAGTTGATCCCGGCACGTCCCGGCTGCTGGCCTACGTCGAAACCAAGACGGTCTGGCACCCCATCGGCATCTAGAGCTACCTGGCTACTGCAGGTCGCGCCGGCGGAACAGGTAGGTGCCCAGAGCCAAGACCGCCGCCGTGACCGCGGCGAGCACGAGCCCGCCGTGGAGGTTAGACAGCACGATCTCGCGGCCATCGACGAAGTTGCCTTGCCGGTCGACGTAACTGTCGTCCACGAAGATCCGGTGACCCCGGCTCTGCACCAGCGCGATCGCATTCTCGGTGAGGAGGTACTGCGCGCCCTTGGGATAGAGGCTGCGCACGGCGTTCTCGACGATGATGAGGTAGGCGAAGGCCACGCCGAGTGCCGCCCCGGTGTTGCGCAGCAGGTTCGCCATGCCCAACCCGAGCGGCGCGAACAGCACGACCAGGAGCACCCCGCGGCCCTGTGCCTCCAGCACGTTCGACCAGAACTCCTTCGGCACGTCGGTCGTCCCTCGCAACTTCGCCAGCAGCATGGCGGCTGCCGTCCACGCGGCCTGGGCGGCGACCGCGAGCACGGTCGCCACGAGCGCTGTCACGGCAGCCTTCACCGCGAGAACTTTCAGCCGCCGGGGTTGCCAGAACAGCAGCGCGACGATCGAGCGCGTGGACCACTCGGCACCGATGAACGTCGCACCGATGACGAACAGCAGCGCCGCGGTCACCACCGACCCGGCCACGACACCGGTCGCGATGTTCTCCGCGAGGACGAAGGCCCGCTTGTCCAGGAACCACTCGAGCTCCATGCCCTGCTCACTGGGCGGCGGCCCGCACGCCATCTCGCGCTCGGCCTCGGGGATCGACTCGTCCTGAAGGCACTGCTGGCGGCTCTCCTCCGCCATGCGCATCTGCTCCTGCATCTCGGCGCGCGCTTCGGCGAGGATGGCGGGCGTCGGCTTGGAGTGCTGGGTGTAGGCGACGACGGTGCCGGCCAGGAACGCGAGCACCGACAGCGCGAGCAGGAGCTGGATAAACCGACGCGCCCGGAAGCGGTGCAGCTCCGCGCGGAACAGCGATCCCGTGCCCGCGACACCGGGTTCAGCGGCGACCTGCTCGTGCGGGCGTACGTTGGTCGTGGTCGTGCTCACGGCCGGGCTCCCTCGGTCAGCTCCAGGAAGGCGCTCTCGAGGTCGCGGGCGACCGGCGAGAGCTCGGTGAGGTAGTGCCCGTGGCTCGCGAGGACGCGGGTGAGGGCTGAGGGATCGGTGACACCGTGCACGATCCAGGCATCTCCGGCGGAGCTCACCGAGTAGCCCGCCGCCTCCAGCACCGCCCTGGCGCCCGGCGGGTCCGGGACCCGTAGACGCACGTCCCCGGTGGCGGAGCCGCTCAGCACCGTCTCGACGGGTCCGGTGGCGACACAGCGCCCACGCGCAAGGATGGACACCGAGTCGCAGACCTGCTGCACCTCGGCGAGCAGGTGCGATGACAGGAACACCGTCGTGTGCCCGTCGGTCCCGAGCCGCTGGATCAGCTCGCGGACCTCGCGGATGCCCGCGGGGTCCAAGCCGTTGCTCGGCTCATCCAGGATCAGCAGGCGCGGACGCTTGAGCAGCGCAGCCGCGATGCCGAGCCGCTGCTTCATGCCGAGGGAGTAACCCTTGAACTTGTCGTCCGCCCGGTCCCGCAGCGACACGATCTCGAGGCAGTCCTCGACACGTGTGTACGGTACGCCGGCGGTCTGGGCGAGCAGCCGCAGGTTGCGGCGACCGGAGAAGTTCGGGAAGAACAGGGGTGTCTCGACGAGTGCGCCCACCCCTCCGATGACCTCCGGGAGACGCGCCGGAACGGGTTCGCCCAGCAGCCGCAGCTGTCCGGCGTCGGTCCGGACGAGGCCGAGGAGCGCGCGGATCGTCGTGGTCTTGCCCGAGCCGTTGGGTCCGAGGAATCCGTGCACGCCCCCACTGTCAACGTGCAGGTCGAGCCCGTTCAGGGCGCGCTCGGGCGGTTTGCGCAGGCGCCGGTAGACCTTCTCGGCACCGGTGACCTCGATGACTGCTGACACGGACTCGCCCTCGTGACGGTCGACGGGGCCACTGTGCCATACCCAGTATGCATCCCGTGTATCTATCGATGAAAGATTCGTCGTGTTGACCACAGGACTGCGCAAGTCGGGCAATCCACGCTCGTGAGCAACTCCTTCGGACCCCGGGCGCACTCGCCGCTCACCGACTCGCTACTCGGGCGCTCACGCAGGGCTGTACGGTCGCAGAGTGGGTGTCGTGGACGTCGTGTTGCTGCTCTTCGCCGCTGTCGGCACCGTCATTGGTGCGCTCGTCCTCACCGGGCGGCTGAGACGGCTTCACCCCCGGTCGTGGGCGGAGCCCCGCTTGTTCGGGGCGTTCACCGCCGTGGTGTCGGTGAACGTCGCCGTCAGTGCGGACCCCCACGACCTCTGGGACCCGTCTCCGGTGCTCGCCAACGCCGGGTCCGCCGTGTTCATCACCCTGCTCGTAGGCATCGCCGCGATGGAATACCGCGCGAGGCGTCGTTCGAGCGGGTCGACGGACTCGCGGTAGCTCCCTTCCCGCCGGGCCGAGCTCGACGACGAACTGCGCCGGGAGGTCATCAAGACGACGCTGGAGCGGTTCACGAAGAAGAACATCGAGTTCGTGCATCTGCTCCCGCGACGGCAACGGACAGCGATGAGACGGCCGTCAGCGTCGCGTCTACCCGACACGACCCTCCGCCGGAGGGTCACCGGAAGGAAGGCGCCACGATGACGACGACGATCCGCACCAGCGGCACGGCAAGCCCGACATGCGACCCCGCTGCGAGCATCACCAAGAGCCTGCTGGGTTACGGCGTCCTGGCCGGTCCGGCGTACGTCGGGACCTGGCTCGCGCAGGCGCTCACCCGCGACGGGTTCGACCTGACGCGCCACCCCGCGAGTGCGCTCGCGAACGGAAACCTCGGCTGGATCCAGACCACGAACTTCACCGTCACGGGTCTCATGACACTCGCGATGGCGGCGGGGATGCGACGAGCCCTGCGCCGCGGCATCGGGCGCAGGTGGGCGCCCCGTCTCGTCGGCGTGTACGGCGCGAGCCTCCTCGCCGCGGCCGCCTTCCGCGCCGACCCGGTGCCGGGCTTCCCACCGGGCACGCCGGCGCAGGCGGAGGTCAGCTGGCACGGCGTCGCGCATCTGGCGGCCGGTGGAGTCGGGTTCCTCAGCCTCGTCGCAGCGTGTCTCCTGCTCGCCCGGCGGTTCGCTGCGGACGGCGAGCGCGGGTGGGCCGCCTGGTCGGGCGCCACCGGCGTCACGTTCCTCGCCGCCTTCGTGGGCATCGCATCGGGGTCGGGCAGCCCGGCCAGCATCGTGGCGTTCTCCGTCGCGGTCGTGGTGGCGTGGACGTGGCTGTCCACGCTCGCGTCGCGCCTCTACCGGGACGTGACGCGGACGTCGCAGCAGCGCGCCTGAGCGCCTCGGGCGTTCGGGGCCCCCGTATCCTCCACGGAGTCCTCGTCGGCTGACGTGCGACTGCACGCCGTACGGAACCACGAGGAACCCCCGACTGATGCCTGCGCGAACCGCCGGGCGCGTGCCCGCGCCGGTGCTCGTCCTCGTCGCCATCGGTTCGGTGCAGACGGGCAGCGCGGTCGCGCGCACGCTGTTCGACCGGCTGGGCGCCGAGGGCGTCACGCTGCTGCGGCTGGGGCTCGCGGCGATCCTGCTGCTCGCCCTCACCCGCCCGCGCGTCCGGCACTGGCCGCGCCGGTCCTGGGGCGCTGCGCTGCTGCTCGGCGGCGCCATGGCAGCGATGAACCTGGTGTTCTACCTCTCGTTGCGCACGGTGCCACTCGGCATCGCCGTGACCGTGGAGTTCCTCGGACCACTGCTGCTCGCACTCGTGCAGACCCGTCGCGCCGCCGACGTGCTCTGGGTCGTACTCGCCGGCGCCGGCGTCGCGCTGCTGGGGGTCCGGCCGGCGGCCGGTGTGGCGCTCGAGGGGCTGGTTCTCGCGTTCGTCGCGGGGCTGTTCTGGGCCGGCTACATCCTCGCGAGCGCCCACGTCGGCCGGGTGCTGGAGGGCCTCGACGGACTCGCCGTGGCCCTCGCCGTCGGGACGCTGCTGGTCCTGCCCTTCGGAGCCGGAGGGGCGTCGAACCTGGTGGACGCGCCGCACCTGCTCGCCGGCGCGGTGGCCGTCGCGCTGCTGTCCTCGGTCGTGCCCTACGGGCTCGAGCTCGTGGCGCTCCGGTCGATCCCCACGCGGGTCTTCGGCATCCTGATGAGCCTGGAGCCCGCGGCGGCAGCACTCGCCGGCTTCGCGGTGCTCGGGCAGGCGCTCGGTCCGCGCGAGCTGGCGGCGCTCGCGCTCGTCAGCATCGCCAGCGCCGGTGTCACGCTGGGCCGGCGCGAGGGCAGCCCGGCGCCACAACCGCTCGAGTGAGGCGCAGCGGGTGCGCGACTCACAAGCGTGACGCGTCCACCGCCACGGACGGCCAGGCCGCGCCGACCCCGTTCCCGCCGGCGTCCTCGAGCGCGGCGTACGCCGGCTTGATGACGTCGTTGATGAGCCCCAGGCGCTCGTCGAAGGGTAGGAAGGCCGACTTCATCGCGTTCACCGTGAACCACCGCAGGTCCGCGAGGGTGTAGCCGAACGCCTCCACGAGGTCGGTGAGCTCCCTCGTCATCGACGTGCCGCTCATGAGCCGGTTGTCGGTGTTCACGGTGACCCGGAACGACAGTCGGCGCAGCAGCCCGATCGGGTGTTCCGCGATGGACGGCGCTGCGCCGGTCTGGACGTTCGACGTCGGGCACATCTCCAGCGGGATGCGCTTGTCACGGACGTAGGAGGCGAGCCGGCCGAGCCGCACGTCGCCGTCAGGACCCACCGTGATGTCATCGATGATCCGCACGCCGTGGCCGAGCCGGTCGGCACCGCACCACTGCAGGGCCTCCCAGATCGACGGGAGCCCGAAGGCCTCACCGGCGTGGATGGTGAAGTGCGCGTTCTCGCGCCGGAGGTACTCGAAGGCGTCGAGGTGACGGGTGGGGGGGAAGCCGGCCTCGGCGCCGGCGATGTCGAACCCGACGACCCCGCCGTCGCGGTGGCGCACCGCGCACTCGGCGATCTCGCGGGAGCGCGCGGCGTGGCGCATGGCCGTCAGGAGCGTCCCGACCCGGATGCTGTGACCGGCGTGCGCGGCTGCCGCCTCGCCGCGCCGGAAGCCCTCCTGCACGGCGTTGATCACGGCGTCGAGGGACAGCCCGCGCTCGGTGTGCAGCTCGGGCGCGTAGCGCACCTCGGCGTAGACGACACCGTCGGCGGCGAGGTCCTCGGCGCACTCCGCCGCGACCCGGGTCAGCGCCTCCGGCGTCTGCATCACCGCGACGGTGTGGGCAAAGGTCTCGAGATAGCGCTCGAGCGATCCGGAGTCGGCAGACTCGACGAACCACTCCTCGAGCTCGGCGGGCTCCGAGGTCGGCAGCCGTCGGTAGCCGGCGTCGGCGGCGAGTTCCACGACCGTGTCCGGACGCAGCCCGCCGTCGAGGTGGTCGTGGAGGAGCACCTTCGGTGCGCGCCGGATCAGCTCGGGGGACGCCTTGGTCATGGCGGCGACCCTACAAGCCGACGAACCGGCCCCCCGCCGGCTCAGTCCTCGCGGTGGGCGAGGTCCGGCGCGAACGCGGGCAGGCACACCGCGACGTAGTCCGCGCCGTCGGGTCCAACCGCGTAGCGGACCCGCTCACCGGCGCGGGTCAGCACGGCCGCACCCGCGGGCACCGCCAGGACGCCGCCGTCGTGCTCGACGCGGACCTCTCCGGCGAGGACGACGGTGACCTCTTCGAACTCCGGCGTCTGCGCGGGCTCGTCCCAGCCGGGGGGCGCGTGCATGCGGGCCACCGACATCCCGTCCGAGCGCGTCGACACGCGGCCGACGTACTCCTCGATCACCTTGCCACCGGGGACCGGCACCCGGACGGGCGCGTTGAGCAGCTGCGGCATGGCCGCCACTGTGCCAGACCGGCGCTCGGGGCCGACTCAGGACGCCGTGACGCGCTCGATGACCAGCGGCGTCTCGGCCGGGTGCGCCGCCTCCGGCGCCACCTCGAAGGCGCCCTCCAGCGCGGCCGCCGCCCGATCGAAGCGATCCACGTCGTCGGTGTGCAGCGTGAGGATCGGCTCGCCACCACGGACCGGCATGCCCGGCTTGGCGTGGATCTCCACGCCCGCGCTCGCCAGCACGTCGTCCTCCTTGCGCGCCCGGCCGGCACCGAGCCGCCACGCGGCGACCCCGACGGCGTAGGCGTCGAGGCGAGTCAGGACGCCGTCAGCCGGGGCAAGGACGGGCTGGGACTCCTTGGCCACGGGCAACGCGGCGTCGAGGTCGCCACCCTGTGCGCGAATCATCCGCCGCCACACGTCCATGGCGCTGCCGTCGCGGAGCTTGTCGACCGGGTCCACCCCGTCAAGGCCCGCCGCGGCGAGCATCTCGCGGGCGAGGGCCAGCGTGAGCTCGACGACGTCGCCCGGGCCGCCGCCCGCGAGCACCTCGACGGACTCGCGCACCTCGAGCGCGTTGCCCGCGGTGAGCCCCAGTGGGGTCGACATGTCGGTGAGAAGCCCTACGGTGCGGACGCCGGCGTCGGTTCCCAGCTCGACCATCGTGCGGGCCAGCTCTCGCGCGGCGTCGAGGTCCTTCATGAACGCGCCGGTGCCGACCTTTACGTCGAGGACCAGGGCGCCCGTTCCCTCGGCGATCTTTTTGCTCATGATCGAGCTGGCGATGAGCGGGATGGCCTCGACGGTCCCGGTCACGTCCCGCAGCGCGTAGAGCTTGCGGTCGGCCGGAGCCAGGTCCTCCCCGGCCGCGCAGACCACGGCGCCGACGTCGCGCAGCTGCGCGAGCACCTCGTCGTACGACAGCGACGCGCGCCAGCCCGGGATGGACTCCAGCTTGTCCAGGGTGCCGCCGGTGTGACCCAGCCCGCGCCCCGACAGCTGCGGGACGGCCGCGCCGCACGCCGCGACGAGCGGCGCCAGGGGCAGCGTGATCTTGTCGCCGACTCCGCCGGTGGAGTGCTTGTCGACGGTCGGGCGGTCCAGGCCGCAGAAGTCCAGCCGCCGCCCGGAGCGGATCATCGCATCGGTCCACGTCGCGATCTCGCGACGGTTCATCCCGTTGAGCAGGATCGCCATCGCCAGCGCCGACATCTGCTCGTCGGCGACCTCGCCGCGGGTGTAGGCGTCGACGACCCAGGCGATCGCCGCGTCCGCGAGCTCGCCGCGGTCGCGCTTGGTGCGGATCACCTCGACCGCGTCGAATCCCGTCATGGCCGGCTCCCCTGGGCTCGGTCGGTCACTGCTCGGTCGCTTCCCGCCCTGTCGAGGTCCGCCGGCCCGAACGCGTCCGGCAGCACCTCGGCCATCGTCCGAATCCCGCTGGGCGCGGCGAGCCGCATCGACGGCCCGCCGTGCTCCCAGAGCAGCTGGCGGCACCGGCCGCACGGCATCAGGGCGTCCCCGCGCCCGTCGACGCACGCTACGGCGACCAGCCGGCCGCCACCGCTCGCGTGCAGCGCGGACACCATGCCGCACTCCGCGCACAGCGTCAGGCCGTAGGAGGCGTTCTCGACGTTGCAGCCGACGACGACCCGGCCGTCGTCGACCAGCCCGGCCACGCCGACCGGGAAGTTCGAGTACGGCGCGTAGGCGCAGCCCATCGCCTCGACCGCCGCCGCCCGCAGCGCCTCCCAGTCAACGCCCTCGGCGTCCGCGGTCCCCACCGGGATCACGCCTTCACGTACGGCTCGCCGTCCGCGGCCGGGGCGCGGAACTTCCCGACGACGCCCGCCACCGCGACGATCGTGGCCAGGTAGGGCAGCATCAGCCAGAACTGCGTCGGCACCGGGGTCTCGACGACCTGGAGCTGGCTCTGCAGCTGGCTGGCGAAGCCGAAGAACAGCGCGGCGACGGTCGCCCCGACCGGGTGCCAGCGGCCCATGATGAGCGCGGCGAGCGCGATGAACCCGCTGCCGCCGGTCATGTCCTTGGTGAATGACCCCGTGTAGCCGACGGTGAAGAAGGCTCCGCCGATACCCGCGATGGCGCCGCCGAGGAGCACGGCCCGGTGGCGCACCCGGCGTACGTCGATCCCGACCGTGTCCGCGGCCGTGGGGTGCTCGCCGACGGCGCGCAGCCGCAGCCCCCACCGTGTGCGGAACAGCCCGAACGTCAGCGCTGCCACGATCGCGTACATCAGGTAGACGAGGACGCTCTGGCGGAAGAACACGGGCCCCAGCACGGGGATGTCCGCCAGGCCCGGCACCCGGATCTTCGACAGGATCGGCGGGTTGTTGTAGGACGCCGCCTCTTGCTGCAGGAACCGGTCGTAGAGGAAGCCGGTCATACCCGCGGCCAGCACGTTGAGCACCACGCCGAGCACGACCTGGTTGACGTAGTACCGGATCGAGAACACCGCGAGCAGCACGGCGAGCGCGACGGAGGCGAGCGAGGCCGCCACCAGGCCGGCCACCGGGTTGCCCGTCATCGTCGCGGTCACCGCCGCCGTGAAGGCGCCGATGAGGAACTGCCCCTCGATCGCAATGTTGATCACACCGGCCCGCTCGCACACCACGCCCGCGAGCGCGCCGAGGATGAGCGGCGTCGCGAGGTTCATGGTGCCCTGGAGCTGGTTGGTCAGCGGGAACGTCTCCCCCGCCGCGGCCCAGCACAGCAGGGCGGTCATGGCGCACACGCCGACGGCCGCCGCGGCGAGGGCCAGCGCCCGGCCGGCTAGCGGGCGGACTCCCTGAACCACCGCGACGGCGACGCAGGCGAGCGCGGCGAGCAGCGCGGTGAACCTGGCCGGCACGACGAGCGGCCCGATGCCGCCCTCGTCGCCCCGCGGGGTGAGGTCGAAGGTCGCCGACCCGGGGCCGGTGAAGACGGCGAGTACGACGGCGAGCACCGCGACCAGGCCGAGCAGCACGCGGGAGCGTCGCAGCGCGCTCGCGGCCGCCGGTGCCGCGGCGACGGGGTCCCCGCCGGGGCGCGGCGCCTCCACCGGTGGAGCCGTGACTGACGTCGCCATCAGCCGTTCCAGCCCTTCGCGAGGACCTCCCCGCCGCCCGTGCCGCGCAGCGCGCGCCACCGTACGACGGCGCGCACCAGTGCCGGTGCGGCGATGAAGAGCACGATCAGGGCCTGCAGCACCGTGACCAGCGTGAGCGGCGTGCCCGTCTCCAGCTGCATGGTGCGGCTGCCCGCCTGCAGGGCCCCGAACAGCAGGCCCGCGAGCACTGTGCCGAGCGGGGTCGCCCGGCCGAGCAGCGCCACGGTGATCGCGTCGAACCCGATGGTGGCGGCGATGCCGTCGGTCAGCGGGAGGTCGCGCCCGGACACCTGCATGACGCCGGCCAGCCCCGCGAGGGCTCCGGCGAGCACCATCACCAGTGTGTAGCCGCGTGCGACGGACATGCCCGCCGTACGCGCCGCGCTCGAGTTGGCGCCCACGGCGCGGAACTCGAACCCCGTCGTGGTGCGCGCGAGCAGCCACCACACGCCGGCAGCCGCGGCGAGCGCGAGCAGGAACCCCAGGTGCAGGCGCGTGCCGAAGACCTGGGGGAACTGCGCGGTCTCGTCCACGCTCGGGCTCACCGGGTCGTTGCTGCCGGGCCGCTGAAGCAGGTCGGTGTTGAGCAGCCAGACCAGGATGTTGAGCGCGACGTAGTTCAGCATGATCGTCGTGATGACCTCGTGGGCGCCGGTCCGCGCCTTGAGCGCACCGGCGATGCCGCCCCAGAGCGCGCCGGCGAGGACACCCGCGACGACGGCCGCGACGAGGTGCAGGACCGGCGGGAGCGTCACGCCGAACCCGACGAGCCCCGCCGCGAGGGCACCCATGATCAGCTGGCCCTGCGCGCCGATGTTGAACAGCCCCGCGCGGAACGCGAGCGACACCGACAGGCCCGCGCAGATCAGCGGCGTCGCCTCGAGCAGCGTCTGGGAGATCTGGGTCGGGCCGCCGAGGGACCCGCGCAGCAGTGCGCCGTACGTCGCGCCGACCACCTGCAGCGAACCGAGCAGCGCGTCCTGCGGGCGGCTGAAGAAGTAGCCGAAGGCGCTCGTGACCTCCTCGCTGCTCACGACGACCAGCACGCCGCCGAGCACGAGCGCGAGCAGGAACGCGAACACGGTGACCACGGCGTCCGCGACCCACGAGGGCCGGGCGCGCCGGGTCATCCTGCTGTCCGGCTCCACCGGCGCCGGAGCCGCTGTCGTGGTGGTCACTCGACCTCCGCAAGTGCGCTCGGGTGGGCAGAGGCCTCGGCACCGGCCGCGTCGGTCGGTACGCCGGCCATCATCAGCCCGATCTGGTCGTGCGGCGCGTCCGGGCCGGCCTCGCCGACGATGCGGCCGCGGTACATCACGAGGATCCGGTCGGCCAGCGCCACGACCTCGTCGAGCTCGCTGGAGACGATCACTACCGCCGTACCGTTGTCCCGCTCGGCCACGATGCGGCGGTGGACGAACTCGATCGAGCCGACATCGAGCCCACGGGTGGGTTGGGAGGCGACGAGCAGCTCCAGCGGCCGGGACATCTCCCGCGCCAGCACGACCTTCTGCTGGTTCCCTCCGGACAGCGCGGAGACCGGGGTGGAGGCGTCGGGGACCCGGACGTCGAACTCCCGGATCCGCCGGTCGGCGTTGTCCCGCACGGCGCGTGGGTCCATCCGCAGACCTCGCCCGAAGGGACTGCGGCGGTAGAGGTCGAGGACGAGGTTCTCGGCCACCGAGAAGCTGCCGACCAGACCGTCGTGCTTGCGGTCCTCCGGCACGAACCCGACACCCGCCCGCAGGCACTCCCGCGGGGTCCGGCCGGCCAGCTCGGTGCCGCGCAGGTCGATCGAGCCGGCCGACGGCGTGACGAGCCCGAGCAGCGCCTGCGCCAGCTCGGTCTGCCCGTTGCCCTGCACGCCGGCGATGCCGACGATCTCACCGCGACGCACCTGAAACGAGACGCCGTCGACCACCGGCTGGCCGGTCGTGCTGACGACGGTCAGGTCGCGTACGTCGAGCGCGACGTCGGCGGGAGCTGCCGCGTCCTTGTCGACCCGCAGGACCACCCGGCGGCCGACCATGAGCTCGGCCATCTCGGCCTCGGAGGCGTCCGGCCGGGCCTCGCCCACGACCTTGCCCCGGCGGATGACCGTGATGCGGTCCGCGAGGGCCTTGACCTCCTTGAGCTTGTGCGTGATGAACACCACGGCGGTGCCGGCGGCCTTGAGCTGTCGCAGGATCGCGATCAGGTCGTCGATCTCGCGCGGGGTCAGGACGGCGGTCGGCTCGTCGAGGATGAGGACCTGCGCCTCGTTGGCCAGCGCCTTGAGGATCTCGACCCGCTGCTGGACGCCCACTGGCAGGTCGGCCACCAGCGCGTCCGGGTCGACGGCGAGCCCGTAGGCCTCGGAAAGCTCCCGCACGCGGCGCCGTGCACTCTCCCGGTCCAGCACGCCGAGACCGGAGACCTTCTCCCGACCCAGCGCGACGTTCTCCGCGACGGTGAAGACCGGCACGAGCATGAAGTGTTGGTGGACCATGCCGATCCCGGCGGCGATCGCGTCGCCCGGGCCGGCGAACGTGAGCGGCGTGCCGTCGACGAGGATCTGCCCCTCGTCGGGCGTCAGCAGCCCGTAGAGCATGTTCATCAACGTGCTCTTGCCCGCGCCGTTCTCGCCGAGCAGCGCGTGCACCTCGCCGGGGCGGACCTCCAGGTCGATGGAGTCGTTCGCGACGAGCGATCCGAACCGCTTCGTCAGCCCCCGCAGCTCGAGCAGCATGACCGAACCTCTCCCGCGCTGCGAGGACGGCGCCGCTGGCGCGGCGCCGTCCTCGACGAGCGACCGTTCAGAAGGCGTACTTCGAGGACGCGTCGACCTTGCCGGCCGAGATGTCCTTCTTGAGCTGGTCGAGCTCCGTGCGCAGCTCCTGGGGAATCTTGCTCTCGAACTCGTGGAACGGCGTGAGCCCGGTGCCGCCGTTCTCGAGCGTCCCGACGTACTTCTCGTTGGTGAACGCGCCGTCCACGGCATCCTTGACGGCGTCCTTCACGGCGACGTCCATGCCCTTGAAGACCGACGTCAGCAGGACCGAGCAGTACTCCGCCGCGCTCACGCACCCGTCCGTGTCGACCCAGATCGCGTTGACCTTGCCGTTGCTCTGCTTGGCGGCCTCGAGCGCGCCGAGACCGGCCGGGCCGGCGACCGGGAAGACGATGTCCGCGCCCTGCGTGATGAGGTTCTGTGCATTCTGCGCGCCGACGTCCTTCTTCTCGAAGTCGCCGGTGAATAGGCCCTTTCCGCTGGAGCGGTTCCAGCCGACGACCTCGACGTTTTTGCCCTTGGTCTTGTTGTAGTGCTCGACACCGGCGGCGTAGCCGTCCATGAAGATCTGAACCGTCGGGATCGGGGCGCCGCCGAACGTCCCGACCGTACCGCTCTTGGACATGCCCGCGGCGAGGTAGCCGGCGAGGAAGGAGGACTCGTTGGTGTTGAAGACGAGCGGGCGGACGTTCTCGATCGCCGGGTCGTGGACGAAGTCCACGATCGCGAACTTCTCCTCCTTGTTCCCCTCGGCCGCCGCCCGCGTCGCCTGGTCGAGCTTGAAGCCGACCGTGACGATGACGCCGCAGTCCTGGCTGACCATGGCGTCGACGTTGGCGGTGTAGTCGTTGTCCGACTTGGACTCGAGGAACTTCGACGTGACGCCGAGCTCCTTCTCCGCGTCCTCGATCCCCTTGTAGGACGTCTGGTTGAAGGACTTGTCGTCGATGCCGCCGGAATCGGAGACCATGCACGCGGTGAAGTCGGTCTTCTTCCCGGCGCCCGGCGCGGCCTCCTTCGTCGGCGCCTCACCGCAGGCGCCGAGCGCGAGGGCGGTCGCCGCGACGACGCCGGCCATGCGAACGATCTTCAACTGTGCCTCCATTGCACTGCCGGCGCGACGGTGCGCCCGTGAAATCGACTCCGGGACTATAGGTGCCTCACCCGGGGGTCCGGGCGCCGTGTTCCGTTCGGGCACCAGGCCGTTACCACGTCGTAACACCGTCCGGCGCGACGGTCGTGCGCCGGGACGCGATCCGGCTTCAAGCACGCGAACCGGGGCACGCGACCGGGTCAGCCCTCCGGGGGGTAGGGGCCCGCTGCGGCGACGGCCGCCAACAGCCGGACGCCGACTCCGATGCAGCTCTCGTCCACGGCGAAGTCACCTTGGTGGAGGTCGTACGTGCGCCCGCCCGGGGTTCGCGTGCCCAGCCGTCCCATCGCGCCGGGGACGCGGTGGACGTACCACGCGAAGTCCTCACCCCCGAGGGACTGCTCGGTCGGCACGCACGCGGCGTGACCGAGCACTGCGCGCGCCGCTGTCTCCAGCACCTCCACCGCCGACGCGTCGTTCTCGACCGGCGGCACCCCGCGCCGCAGGGTCACCTCGCTGGAGACGGCGTAGGGGCGTACGACGTCGGCGACGACCTCCTTGAGGATTGCGCCGGCGTGTTCCCACGCGTCGGTGTCGAGGCAGCGCAGGGTCCCCTCCAGCAGCCCGGTGCGCGGGATGGCGTTGGGAGCGCTGCCCGCGCTCACCCGCCCCCAGGTGACGTTCACGCCGGCGCGCGGGTCGACGCGGCGCCCGAGGATCGCGGGCACCTGCGTGACGACCTGGCCAAGCGCGTAGACGAGGTCACCGGTCAGGTGCGGCCTCGATGTGTGCCCGCCGGAGCCGGTCAGCCGGATGAAGACGTGGTCGGAGGCGGACGTGATCGGCCCCACCCGGACACCGACGTGGCCGACGTCGAGGTGGGGGTCGCAGTGCAGGGCGTAGATCGACCCGACGCCGTCGAGCGCGCCGGCGGCCACGACGTCGAGCGCACCTCCCGGCATGGTCTCCTCGGCCGGCTGGAACACCAGCCGGACCCGATGGGCCAGCTCGCCCTGCGCGGCGAGGTCGGCGAGGACGAGGCCCGCGCCGAGGACGACAGCGGTGTGCACGTCGTGACCGCAGGCGTGCGCGACGCCCTCGACCGCCGAGGCGTAGGGCAGGCCGCTGACGTCGGCCACCGGCAAGGCGTCGAGGTCGGCCCGCAGCGCCACCGCCGGTCCGGTGCCGGCCCCGAGGTCGCAGACGAGGCCGGTCCCGGGCAGCAGCTCCGGCTCCAGCCCGGCGTCCTTGAGTCGCTGGGCGACACGCTCCGTGGTGCGGACCTCGTTGCGTGCCGTCTCGGGATGGGCGTGGAGATCACGCCGGAACGCGACGAGCTCCGGCAGCAGGGCACCGACCCGGGCGCTCAGCTCGACCGGGTCGTACGACGTCATGACGCTCCACGCTACCTCAGCGACGTGACCGTACGGCGAAACCTCGGTGACTCAGGGGCAGTCGTCGCGGGAGATCGCACGGGCGATGTCGCCACGATGACGTCAGTAGGCGTCGCCCGGGACGTAGGTCCCCCAGACCTCGCGCAGGGCGTTGCACGACTCCCCCACGGTCGCGCGGGCGGCCAGGGCGGTGCGCAGCGGCTCGAGGACGTTGCGGGTGCCGGACGCGGCGTCGCGCAGGTCGTCGAGCGCGCGGGCCACGGCGTCCCCGTCGCGATCGCGCCGTAGCTGCTCCAGACGGTGCGCCTGCTCCGCCTCGATCCCGGGGTCGACGCGCAGCGGCTCGTAGGGTTCCTCCTCGTCGACGCGGAACCGGTTGACGCCCACGACCACCCGCTCGCCGTGGTCGATGTCGCGCGCGACGTCGTACGCGGAGTTCTCGATCTCCTGCTTCTGAAAGCCCTTCTCGATCGCCGTGACCGCCCCGCCGAGGTCCTCCACCCGCCCGAGCAGCTCGACCGCGGCCTCCTCGACGTCGTCGGTCAGGCTCTCGACGGCGTACGAGCCGGCGAACGGGTCGACCGTCGCGGTCACGTCGCTCTCGTAGGCGAGCACCTGCTGCGTCCGCAGCGCCAGACGGGCCGCCTTCGCCGTGGGAAGGGCGATGGCCTCGTCGTAGGAGTTCGTGTGCAGGGACTGCGTCCCGCCCAGCACCGCGGCGAGCGCCTGGACCGCCACGCGGACGAGGTTCACCTCCGGCTGCTGCGCGGTCAGCTGCACGCCCGCCGTCTGGGTGTGGAAGCGCAGCATCATCGACTTCGGGTTCCGCGCGCCGAACTCCTCGCGCATCATCCGAGCCCAGATCCGGCGGGCGGCGCGGAACTTCGCGACCTCCTCGAGCAGCGTCGTCCGGGCCACGAAGAAGAACGACAGCCGCGGCGCGAACTCGTCGACCCCAAGGCCCGCGGACAGCGCCGCGCGGACGTACTCCCGGGCGTTCGCGAGCGTGAACGCGATCTCCTGCACGGGCGTCGCCCCGGCCTCGGCCATGTGGTAGCCGGAGATCGAGATCGTGTTCCAGCGCGGGAGCTCGCGGGCGCAGTAGGCGAAGATGTCGCTGGTCAGCCGGAGCGACTGCTGCGGCGGGAAGATGTAGGTGCCGCGGGCGATGTACTCCTTGAGGACGTCGTTCTGGATGGTGCCGGTGAGCTTGGCGCCGGCCACGCCGTGCTCGGCGCCGACGAGCTGGTAGAGCAGGAGTAGCACGGCGGCCGGAGCGTTGATCGTCATCGAGGTCGACACCTGGTCCAGCGGGATGCCGTCGAAGAGGATCCGCATGTCCTCCAGCGAGTCGATCGCCACGCCGACCTTGCCGACCTCGCCGTGGGCCATGGCGTGGTCGGAGTCGTAGCCCATCTGCGTCGGCAGGTCGAAGGCGACCGACAGGCCGCCGGTGCCGTGGGCGACGAGGTCGTGGTAGCGCTGGTTCGACTCCCGTGCGGTGCCGAACCCGGCGTACTGACGCATGGTCCAGGGCCGGCCGGTGTACATCGACGGGTACACGCCGCGGGTGAAGGGGTACTGCCCCGGCCCGCCGAGGGCCTGCGCCGGGTCCCAGCCGGCGAGCGACTCCGGCCCGTACACCGCCTCGATCGGCAGTCCGGACTCGCTGTGGCGTGTCACCCGCACCTCCTGCGCTGCTCGCGGCTGGTCCGCGGCCCGTGCCTCGCCCCCGCGGAGCGTGGCGCCGAGCGTACGCACGCCACGGCCACGCCGGTACGCCGAGCCGCTGCGGGTGTGGGTGACGCCACACGCTCCCGGCGTGTCGCAGCGTTCCCCGGTCGTTAGCATTCCAGCGGAAGGGGCGACGACGGCTCTTCCGGCCCGGCCGGCAGGCAAGCGCGCCGTCGACGAGCCCCACAGGTCTCTCGGAGGGTCCCCGTGCCCAAGGCACCGGCAGGCACGCTGTACCGCGGCCGCGAAGGTCAGTGGTCCTGGGTGGCGCACCGCGTCACCGGCGTGCTCGTCTTCTTCTTCCTCTTCGCCCACGTGCTCGACACCGCGCTCGTGCGGGTCAGCCCGCAGGCCTACGACACGATCGTCGAGACCTACAAGAACCCGATCGTCAACCTCTTCGAGGTGGGACTGGTCGGGGCGGTCCTCTTCCACGCGCTCAACGGCCTGCGGGTCATCGCGATCGACTTCTGGGAGAAGGGCACGGTCTACCACCGGCAGATGTTCTGGGGCGTGGTCGCGGTCTGGACGCTGGTCATGGTCGGGTTCGCCTACCCGATGACGCAGCACACCATCGAGATGCTCACCGGGAAGGCCTGAGATGGCGCTCGACACCCCTCGCCTGACCCCCGGTCTCGACGCTCCACGCTCGCGCGGGCGAGGGCGCACCCGGGCGACTCGAGGCAACTTCGAGCTGTGGAGCTGGCTGTTCATGCGGCTCTCGGGCGTGCTGCTGGTCTTTCTGACCCTCACGCATCTGTTCATCATGATGGTCGCCGACGGCGGCGTGCAGAAGATCAACTTCGCGTTCGTGGCGGGTCGGTGGGCCAACCCGTTCTGGCAGACGTGGGACCTGACCCAGCTGTGGCTGGCGGAGCTGCACGGCGTCAACGGCCTGCGCACGATCATCAACGACTACGCCGAGCGCGACCAGACGCGCTTCTGGCTCAAGTCGCTGCTCTACGCCTCCGCGCTGCTCGTGCTGTTCCTCGGCACGCTCGTCATCTTCACCTTCGACCCCTGCATCGACCCGGGCTCCACGCTCGCGGCCTGCCGGGACTAGAGCGGAGCCCCGATGCAGATCCACAGGTACGACGTCGTCATCGTTGGCGCGGGGGGCGCCGGCATGCGGGCCGCGCTGGAGTCGAGCGCCCGCACCCGCACCGCCGTACTCACCAAGCTCTTCCCGACCCGGTCCCACACCGGCGCGGCGCAGGGCGGCATGTGCGCCGCGCTCGCGAACGTCGAGGAGGACAACTGGGAGTGGCACACCTTCGACACGGTCAAGGGCGGGGACTACCTCGTCGACCAGGACGCCGCCGAGGTGATGTGCAAGGAGGCCATCGACGCGGTCCTCGACCTGGAGAAGATGGGCCTGCCGTTCAACCGCACGCCCGAGGGACGCATCGACCAGCGGCGGTTCGGCGGCCACACCCGCAACCACGGCGAGGCCGCCGTACGACGGTCCTGCTTCGCCGCCGACCGCACCGGCCACATGATCCTGCAGACGCTGTACCAGAACTGCGTCAAGCAGGGCGTCGACTTCTTCAACGAGTTCTACGTCCTCGACCTCGCCCTCCGGGACACCCGCACGGGGCCGGTCACCGCGGGCGTGGTGGCCTACGAGCTCGCGACCGGGGAGCTGCACGTCTTCCAGGCCAAGTCGGTCGTCTTCGCCACCGGAGGCGTCGGCAAGGTCTACAAGACGACGTCCAACGCGCACACCCTGACCGGCGACGGCATGGGGATCGTGTGGCGCAAGGGCCTGCCGCTGGAGGACATGGAGTTCTTCCAGTTCCACCCGACCGGTCTCGCGGGCCTGGGCATCCTGCTCTCGGAGGCGGCGCGCGGCGAGGGCGGCATCCTGCGCAACTCCGACGGCGAGCGCTTCATGGAGCGTTACGCGCCGACCATCAAGGACCTCGCTCCGCGGGACATGGTCGCCCGGGCGATGGCCAACGAGGTCCGCGAGGGGCGGGGCTGCGGCCCGGACAAGGACTACGTCCTGCTCGACCTGACCCACCTGCCGCGCGAGCAGATCGACGCCAAGCTGCCCGACATCACGGAGTTCGCGCGGACCTACCTCGGCGTCGAGCCCTACACCGAGCCGGTGCCCGTCTTCCCCACCGCGCACTACGCGATGGGCGGCATCCCGACGAACATCAAGGGGGAGGCCCTGCGCGACGACATCCACGTCGTCCCGGGGCTCTACGCCGCCGGCGAGGTTGCGTGCGTCTCCGTGCACGGCGCCAACCGTCTCGGCACGAACTCCCTGCTCGACATCAACGTCTTCGGGCGCCGGGCCGGCATCGCGGCGGCGGACTATGCCAGGTCCGCCGACTGGGTCGAGCTCCCGGAGGCGCCCGCGGCGGGCGTCGAGACGCTGCTGGAGTCCGTCCGATCGCGCGCGGGCGGCGAGCGGGTCGCCGCCATCCGCGGTGAGCTGCAGGCGACGATGGACCTCAACGCGCAGGTCTACCGGACCGAGGCGACGCTCAAGCAGGCCGAGGCGGACATCTACGCGCTGAAACAGCGCTACCGCAACATCACGGTCCAGGACAAGGGAATGCGCTACAACACCGATCTGCTCGAGGCGGTGGAGCTCGGCTTCCTGCTCGACCTCGCCGAGGTGCTCGTGGTGTCCGCCCGCGCGCGCAACGAGTCGCGCGGCGGCCACTTCCGCGAGGACTACCCGCACCGGGACGACGTCAACTTCATGCGCCACACGATCGCCTACCGCGAGGTCACCGGCCCCGACGACAGCGACCCGTCCAACATCGCAGTGCGCCTGGACTACAAGCCCGTGATCATGACTCGGTACCAGCCCATGGAACGGAAGTACTGATGGCGAGCGCCCTCGCGACCGGCGACCGCGCACCGGGGTCGGTCCCGACCGAGAGCACGCCGAGCGTCCAGACGCTCGACGTGACGCTGCGGATCCGTCGCTTCAACCCGGAGCAGGACACCGAGCCGCACTGGGAGGACTACCGCGTCACGGTGCTCGGCACCGACCGCCTGCTCGACGGCCTGCACAAGATCAAGTGGGAGCAGGACGGCTCGCTGACCTTCCGCCGCTCGTGCGCGCACGGGGTGTGCGGCTCGGACGCGATGCGGATCAACGGTCGCAACCGCCTCGCCTGCAAGACGCTCATCAAGGACCTCAACCCCGACAAGCCGATCACCGTCGAGGCGATCAAGGGCCTACCGCTGGTCAAGGACCTCATCGTCGACATGGCGCCGTTCTACGCGGCCTACCGCGACGTGATGCCGTTCCTCATCGCCGAGGGCCAGCCGCCCACGCGGGAGCGGCTGCAGTCGCAGGAGGACCGGGAGCGCTTCGACGACACGACCAAGTGCATCCTGTGCGCGGCCTGCACCACCTCGTGCCCGGTGTTCTGGACCGACGGGCAGTACTTCGGTCCCGCCGCGATCGTCAACGCGCACCGGTTCATCTTCGACAGCCGCGACACGGCGGGCGAGCAGCGGCTGGAGATCCTCAACGACCGCGAGGGCGTGTGGCGCTGCCGTACGACGTTCAACTGCACCGAGGCGTGCCCGCGCGGCATCGAGATCACGAAGGCGATCCAGGAGGTCAAGCGCGCGCTGCTGTTCCGGCGCGTGTGAGGTCCTGGGCGGCAGCGTCCGGCGCGTGCGAGCGGAGTCGGTCCGCCTGACGGGTCAGCCGTCGCGTCCGCGCCCGGAACGCAGCCCCCGGACACCAAGGACTCCCACCGCCGTCCCGATTGCGAGCGACGTCGCGATCAGCACGAGGTGGACCAGCAGGAACGACGTCGGACCCGAGTCCCACGAGCGTGCGTCGCGCCAGATCGCGGCGAGGAACCGCGGCCAGATCAGCCAGGTCCACATCCCGACCGCAGTGAGGAACCAGGACGCGCGACGGGACAGCACCACGCCACCACGGTACCCAGCCGCGGTCATGCTTGTTCCGCGAACCACACCCGGTGGGGAAGCGCTCGTCCTAGGGTGGCCGGATCATGCTGCTCCCGTCTGCTGCGCCCGCCGTACGCCGCTGTCTCGGAATGCTCGCGGTGGCCCTCGTCGCCTCCCTCACGGGCTTCGTGCCCGCCGACGCGGCCGAGCCGGTCGGCGGCCCGCTCCTCGGCGCGCGAGGTGTCGTCGTCAAGCGCACGGCCGGCATGCCACGGCTGCCCAAGGTGCGCGCCGCGACGTGGCTCGTCGCCGACGCGACGAGTGGGTCGGTCCTCGCCGCGCGCGGCGCGCACGTACGGCGACCGCCGGCGAGCACGCTGAAGGCCCTCACGGCGCTCGTGGTGGCGCGCAACGTCGCTCCGCGGGAGGTCCACGTCGCCACCGTCGCGGACGTGGACGTCGTGGGCAGCCGCGTCGGCATGGTGCCGGGCGCGCCGTACACCGGGCACCAGCTCTACCAGGCGCTGTTCCTGCGCTCCGGCAACGACGCCGCCAACGCACTGGCGCGGGCGAACGGCGGCGTCCGCACGACCGTGACGCAGATGAACGCGTTCGCCGCCTCGCTCGGGGCGCGGGACACCCACGCGGTAAATCCGACCGGGCTCGACGAGCGCGGGCAGGTCTCCTCCGCCTACGACCTCGCCCTGCTCGGCCGCGAGGTGCTGCGCAACCCGATGCTGCTGCGCTACGCCGGAACGGTGCGCTCGACGTTCCCCGGCAAGGTCGTGCCGCGGCGCAAGCGGGCGCGGTTCGAGATCTACACCACTCAGCGCTTCGTGATCAACTATGTCGGCGCGGTGGGCATCAAGAATGGGTGGACCACAAAGGCCAGGGACACCGTCATCGCCGCCGCGACACGCAACGGCCGGACCGTGCTGGTCACCATGATGGGCGGCAAGGACTCGACGTGGCGCGAGGCGTCGGCACTTGCCGACTGGGCCTTCCGCGTCGCTCCCGAGGCTGCCGAGGTGGGGAGTCTGGTCGCAACCGCGCCGCCGCCAAGGCCGCCGCGGAGCCGGACACGACGCCCGCGCCGGCCGCCAAGCCCGCCGCGGAGCCGGACACGACGCCCGCGCCGGCCG
>JALYMU010000055.1 GCA_030773595.1 Actinomycetota bacterium
GAGCAGGGGGGGGCGCGGAGTCGCGCACGGGGCCTCAGCCCTTCGTGCCGCCCGCGGTGAGCCCGGCGACCAGGTGCCGCTGGGCGAAGAAGAACATGACGGCCGCCGGGATGGTGACGAGTACGGCGGCGGCGGTCAGGTAGTCCCAGTGCGGGTTGTAGCGCGGGACGAACTGCTGCAGCCCGTAGGCGAGAGTGAACTTCCGGTCCGACTGAAGAAACGCTGACGCATAGGCGACCTCGCCCCAGGCCGTGAGGAACGTGTAGAAGGCCGTCACCGCAAGCCCGGGGCGCGCCAGCGGCAGCGCGACGCGGAAGAAGACACCGAACGGTCCGAGCCCGTCGACCCGGGCCGCCTCGTCCAGCTCGACGGGAATCGTCTCGAAATAGCCCTTCATCATCCACGCGCAGAACGGCACGGCAACGGTGCAGTACGCGATGACGAGGGAGATGTGCGTGTTGATCAGGCCCAGCCGCGACATGAGCGTGTAGATCGGCACGATGAGGATGGCGACCGGAAACATCTGCGTGATGAGGAAAATCCACATCAGCGCGCGCTTGCCGGGAAAGCGGAAGCGAGCCATCGCGTAGCCGGACATGGCCGACATCGTGATCCCGAGCAGCATGGTGACCACGGCGACGACGACGGAGTTCAGGAACCACCGCGGGAAGTTCGTCTCGAACAGCACGAAGCGGTAGTTGTCGAGCGTCGGGTGGCTGACGAGGGCGATCTCGCTGCGCTGGATGTAGGCATTGGGCTTGAACGACGCGAGCAGCACCCAGGCGACCGGGAACAGCGCGACGAACGACGCGACGACGAGCGTGGTGTGCAGCGCGACGCTCGCGAGTAGCCCGCGGTCGTGGCGCGACCGGCGTACGGCGCGCACCGGCGGCGTCGACGTCACGGTGGTCGCCTCGAGGGCGACGGGTGCACTCATCACCACACCTCACCTTGGGAGCGCAGGACCCGCCGATAACCGACGGCGAAGACGAGCAGCATCGAGAGGATGAGCACGCCGTACGTCGAGGCCAGCGAGTAGTCGCGGATGCCTTCGAACGCGGCCCGGTAGGCGCCGGTCACCAGGATCTCGGTCTTGCCGGCGGGCGCGCCGCCGGTGACGAGGAAGATGATCGGGAACATGTTGAACGTCCAGATCGTGCCGAGCAGGATCACGGTCATGCTGACCGGTCGCAGCCCGGGAAGCGTCACGTCGACGAAGCGGCGCCATGGGCTGGCGCCGTCCATCTCCGCAGCCTCGTAGAGCTCGCCCGGGATCGACTGCAGGCCACCCAGAACCGCCACCATCATGAACGGCACGCCGAGCCAGATGTTGACCGTGACCGCGGCGAAGAGGGCGCTCGACTGGTGGGCGTACCACGACACCGGGTCCAGGCCCACCGCCTCCAGCGCCGCGTTGAACACGCCGAAGTTCTCGTCGTACAGGAACCGCCACGCAAAGGCGCTGATGAATGCCGGCACGGCCCACGGGACGATCAGCATGACGCGGTAGACGCCGCGCCCGCGGATGTTCCGGTTGAGCAGCATCGCCAGGCCGAGCCCCAGCGTGTAGTGGAAGAACACGCAGACGGCGGTCCAGATCACCGTCACCCACGCCCACTGCCAGAACAACCCCACCGAGCCGGTCAGCACGTCGACGTAGTTGTCCAGCCCGACGTACTGCCAGCGGTCGGGGTTCGCGCGGCAGGTCTCCCCGCCGAGCAGGCCCTTCTGGCAGATCTCGGTGGCCTGGTTGCGCTCGTTCAGGTCCGTGAAAGACAGCCAGATGCCGCGGACCAGCGGGTACATCACCAGGCCGCCGAGGACGGCCACGACGGGCGCGACCATCGCCCAGGCGTACCAGTGGCGGTCCCACGAGCGCCGCATCGGCCCGCGCCGCGGCTCGGGCGCGGGGGCGCGGCGCGACGTGCGCGGCGTCGCGGGTGCTTCGGTCGTCGTCGTCATCGCCGGCCTCCTCCGGTCCTGCCGTACGCCGGGGGCTCGGGGCGCTGCC
Source organism: Actinomycetota bacterium (assembly GCA_030773595.1). GTDB lineage: Bacteria > Actinomycetota > Actinomycetes > JALYMU01 > JALYMU01 > JALYMU01. The sequence continues at coordinate 2,012 of JALYMU010000055.1, forward strand.
GAACCCCCGGCGTACGACGTGCGCTGCGGGCGCGAATCACTGAGCGGCGTAGTCCTTGACGACCTCGGCCTTGTACTTCTTCGCGACCGTGTCGAGAGCCTTCTTCGGGTCGCCGTTCTGGACGAGCACCTTGGTCGCCGCCTCGTCGAGCGGACCGAAGACCTGGCCGCCCTCGGGAATCCAAGCCCGCGGCACGGCGACCTCCATGACCGGCTGGAAGGCCGACACGACCGGGTTGCTCCTCACCTGCGGCTGGTCGTAGGCGGAGACGCGGGTCGGCAGCAGGCCGAGCTTGTCGGCGAGGAACGCCTGCGACTCGGCCGAGCTCATGAACTCGACGAACGCGACCGCGGCCTGCGCCTTCTCCTGCGGCATCCCGGAGTAGATGACGTAGTCGTGACCACCGACCGGCGCGCCGGCGCGCTGGCTTCCGGCGGGAACCGGCGCGATGCCGAGGTTGTCCAGCCCGCCGAACTCAGGAGCGGACTTGATGTTGTTGACCTCCCAGGGGCCGTTGACGATCATGGCCACCTTGCCCTCCTTGAAGAGCGTCATCATGGTCCCGTAGGAGTCCTGCGCCGGCGGCTTGACCGCCGCGCCGCTCTTCACGAGCTGCTGGGCCCGGGCGAAGCCCTTCACGGCGGCGTCCTCGTTGACAGTGATCTTCTTCGCCTCGGTGTCGAGGAGGTCGCCGCCCTCGCCGTAGATGAACGGCAGGACGAAGTAGCCACCGGCGTTGACGAAGACGCCCTTGGCGCCCGTCTTCTTCTCGATCGCCTTGGCGGCCGTCTCGAGGTCGTCCCAGGTCTTGGGAGCCTCGGCGACACCCGCCTTCTCGAGCAGCTTCTTGTTGTAGAGAAGCGCGAGGGAGTCCGTCACCTGCGGGACGCCGTAGGTCTTGCCCTCGAATTTCGTGGACCCGATCGCTGCCTCGAGGAAGTCGCTGTCCTGACCGGCGAGCGGAGTGCCGTCAAGGGCGTAGAGGTAGCCGAGCGAGGCGAACTCCGGGACCCATGCGACCTCGGCGCGCAGGATGTCCGGTGCGCCACTCTTGGCCGCCGCCGCGGTCTTGAACTTGTTCTGCGTCTCGCCGAACGGCACGGCCTCCCGCTTGACGTCGACCTTCGGGTACTTCTTCTCGAACTGCGCGATCAGCTCGTCGAACGCCGGACCCTCGTTCGTCGGGTCCGACGTGTCCCACCACGTCAGCTCGGCCGACAGGTCGGTGCCGGGGGAGGACTTGGCGACGGGCTCCTTGTCCTTGGAGCCGGTCGATCCGGTTCCGCCGCAGGCCGTCAGCGCGAGTGCCGTGCCGGCGACGAGGGACAGCAGCTTGCTGCCAACGATCTTGCTTCGCATGGGGAGCTCTCCTCGGTGTCCCGGCGGGGGCGGAGACGTCGCCGCCCGCCGGAGCGAACTGGGTGAGAGGAAGGTAGCAAGCGATTGCAAGGTCGTGAAGGTTCTTGCAGAAAGAGCCTGAGAGTTCTTGCGGGCCGATACAGTGACCGCATGAGCGCACGCCTCGCCGACATCGCCGTGCAGGCCGGCGTCAGCGAGGCGACGGTCAGCCGCGTCCTCAACGGCAAGCCCGGTGTCGCCGCCGCGACCCGCCAGGCCGTGCTGACGGCACTCGACGTCCTCGGCTACGAGCGGCCCAGCCGGCTGCGCGAGCGCAGCGCGGGACTCGTCGGCCTCGTCGTGCCGGAGCTGGAGAACCCCATCTTCCCGGCGTTCGCCCAGGTCATCGGGACGATGCTCGCCCAGCACGGCTACACGCCCGTCCTGTGTGCCCAGACGCCCGGGGGCGTGACCGAGGACGAGTACGTCGAGATGCTGCTCGAGCGCAGCGTCGCCGGTGTCATCTTCGTCTCCGGCCTGCACGCGGACACCCACGCCAACCCCGAGCGCTACGTGCGCCTACGTGACCGGCGGCTGCCCATCGTGCTGGTGAACGGCTACATGCCCGGCATCGACGCACCCTTCATCTCCAACGACGACGTCGCCTCGATGAAGCTCGCGGTGGCCCACCTCGCCGCGCTGGGCCACCGCCGGATCGGCCTCGCCGTGGGCCAGGAGCGGTTCGTGCCCGTGATCCGCAAGCGACAGGGCTTCGTGGAAGGCATGGCGGCGATCCTCGGCGCCTCCGACGGCGGCGCGCCCGTCGCGTACTCCCTGTTCTCCGTCGAGGGCGGGCACGCGGCCGGCGACACGCTTCTCGACAAGGGCTGTACGGCGATCGTCTGCGGCTCCGACCTCATGGCGCTCGGCGTGATCCGCGCCGTGCGGGAGCGGGGGCTGCGCGTTCCCGAGGACGTCTCGGTCGTCGGGTACGACGACTCGCCGCTCGTCGCCTTCACCGACCCGCCGCTCACGACGGTCCGCCAGAAGGTCGCCGCGATGGGGCAGGCCGCCGTACGCTCCTTGATGGAGGAGATCTCCGGCACTCCGGCGCCACGGACGGAGTTCGTGTTCCGGCCCGAGCTGGTCGTGCGCAGCTCGACCGGCTCGGCGCTGCAGGCTCACCAGCGGATCGAGGTGGGCGCGCGGCCGGCGCCGGCTCGGGCGGCCCGGTAGCCACCTCCGCGGCGCGGCGGGCGATACGCGCCGTCAGGCCGGCGGGTCCTCCCCGACGAGCCCGTCGACGGACTCCCGGAGAAGGTCGGCATGGCCGACGTGGCGCGCGTACTCCTCGATCAGGTCGATCAGGATGCGCCGAAGGCTCGGTGCCCGGCCGTCCGGCCAGGCGCGCTGGGCCAGCTGGTCCAGGCCGCCCAGGGCCAGTGCCTGCGCCACCAGGTCGCGGGAGCGGGCCACCGTCTCCTGCCACAGCGCGTAGAGCTGCTCGGGGCTGTCCTCGGCCGCCGTACGCCACTCCCAGTCCGGGTCGGCGTCCCAGTCGACGGTCTCCCACGGCTCGCCCGGGCTTCGCCCGAACAGCCGCCCCGAGAAGTAGTCGGCCTCGACGAGCGCGAGGTGCTTGAGCAGCCCGCCGAGGGTCATGGAGGACACGCCCACCGTCGCCCGCAAGCCGTCCGCGTCGAGCCCCCCGCACTTCCACGCGAACGTTGCGCGCTGGCGCTCCAGCGAGCCGAGGAGGGTGGCGGTCTCGTCGCCCGCCGCTGGGGGCTCGCGCCTGCCGTTCCCGCTGAGGTCGATCACGGGTCGGAAGCCTACGGCGGTCATGAGATCAGCGACCAGCCGAGATGGGGGACGCCGCGGCTGGTCACGATCGCGAGACGAAGGTCCGAGCCTCGAGCACGTAGGACAGGCACGACTCCTCGTCGGGGGACGGGATGCGCACCCACTCCTTCATGGGACGTCCCGGCCGCGGCGAGCAGGGCAGGCCTCCTCCGCTGTCGATGAGCGCGTCCACGCGGGATGACGGGAGCTTCACCACCAGCGCGGAGGGCGTCACGAACGCATAGAAGGAACCATTCGTCCTGAGGCCGGGGGACCGCAGCATTCGTCCCTCCTCGTCGGCGGGGTGCATCGCGAGCACTCGCTGCCCCACGGCAGCGAAGACCCGCTCGACGGGGGCGCCTGCATCTGCCGGCACGGGAACACCTCTCCTTGGTCCGAAGGGGGAAGGGGTCGGAGAAGGGGACGCGGCGAGGGGCGAGCCCGCCACTGTCACGCGTCGCGCGGCGGGTCGTCGTACTCGCCGAGGACGTAGCGAAGGCGCTGGTTGAGCGCGTCGATGCAGTCCTGCAGCGCTGCCGCGTCCGCACTCAGCTCGAGTAGGCCGCTGCGCACGAGCCGGTCGCGGAACCGCTGCGTCAGGCGCTCGGGCGCCGCGCCGACCCTGAGCTCGGCCTCGAAGACGGCCGACCATCCGACCAGTGCCGCGAGGTCGGCGGAGCGTGCGCGGCGAGGGGCGAGCTCGGGTGCGTCCACGCCGGGAAGCGTCGGCCACGCGGCTTCGAGCCCGCAAGTCCTGCGCGATCCCGGCCGTGACCGATGAGTGCCGGTCCCGTCCGGAGTCAGACACCCCAACGCCGCCATCTGATCGGAGACGCTCGACATGGACGCCGTACTTCCTGGGCTCGGTGCCCTGACCGTGTTCGTCGAGGACCTCGAGTCCTCGGCCTCCTTCTACGGTGACGTCCTCGGCCTGCGCGACGTCCATCAGGGCGAGGACTCCGCCGTGTTCGCCGTCGGCCCGACTCTGCTCAACCTCCTGGACGTCACGGCTGCGCGCGAGCTCGTCGAGCCCGCACCCGTCGCCCCGCCCGGCGTAGGCGCGCGCATGCAGCTGACGGCGTGGGTGGACGACGTGGACGCCGTCTGCGACGTGCTGCGCTCCCGTGGAGTGGCGCTCCTCAACGGGCCGGTCGACCGGCCCTGGGGAAAGCGGACTGCGGCCTTCACCGACCCGGCCGGCACGGTCTGGGAGGTGGCTCAGGACCTCCCGGCCCGCGAGGCCGGCTGACGCAGGGCGCTGGCGTCCGCAGCGCGGAACGCCCGCCCTATGCGTGCGCGGTCATCCGGGCGCATGCTGGCGGAGTCGTCTCCTGCGCGGGAAGGGCCACGCGTGCACGAAGCTTCCCGCGAGGTCGATGTCGTCGGGGACGCCGAGGACGCCAACGACCCGGAGACGGGTGACGGGCGTTGGTCGACCCGTCGCCCGGCCCTCGCGCGACTGCTGCCCGCGGTGATCGCCTTCGCGGCGGGCGTCGCCGGTTCCGGCGCCGCGGTGTACGTCCGCCACGAGGCGCGGCTGGCAGCGGAGGCCGCCGCCGAGGTGGACCTGCGGCTGTCGATGGTCACGGTCGAGACACCGGCCCAGGACTCGGGTCGCAGCGCGGGCCGGGGTCCCGAGTCGAGGGCGGCCGACGGGCTCACACGACGACTCGAGCTGCGCATCGACGTTGCGAATGACGGGCCGCGCGCGGTCCGGGTGACCGGCGTGGCGGCGGGCCGGCCAGGCCTGACGCTGAGCCGCTGGAGTCCCGGCCCTGTGCGGTCGACGGTCGAGGCAGGCCGGAGGATTCCGGTCGTCCTCGAGCTCGCGCTCGACTGCCGTTCGGGGACGCAACGCGTGCCGGCCATCGACGTACGCGTCCTCACCTCCGACGGCCGGACGCGACGGCTGCGCCCGCACGTCGAGAACCTGCACGAGCACTGGGCCGAGCGCGTTGGCGCAGCGTGCGACCCGGGGGACCCGCCGAGGGTCGACTACGACGGCGGCGTGCGCGCCGGCCCCGGCCGCACCGTCGTCGTACCCTTGCGGCTCCTCGCGCGTGACCCCGTCGGGGTGGAGGGCGTTTTCCTCGACCTCGACGGCGCGAGGACGCTCGTGCGCCCCGCGCTGCCGGGACGCGTCCGGGCCGGCGAGGCCGTGCCCGTGGTGCTGCGGATCCGCGTCGAGGACTGCGCGACCGCGACGGCGGGCGTCCCGAACGTGACGGTCTTCGCCCGGCTCGTCGCACCGGACACTCACCGATTCTCGACTGGCCCCATGGTCACCTTGTCGACGCCCTTCCCCGTGGTGCGGGACGTCGTCCTCGCCGTGGACGAGGTGTGTCGTTGACCAGCGCGCGAGCTCCGGGGCACGCCCGGGCACGGGCGGCGGTCCGGCGTGTCCTCGCCTGGGTCGTTGCCGGGACAGCGGTCGGGGCCATCGCGACGGATGCCTACCTGGACCGTCGCGACGACGCTTACGCCCGGGGCGAGATCCGGCTGGAGGTCGCCGCGGGCGGGGTGTCGGTGCATCCGGACCCCGATCGGTCCGTACGCCGCTCGGTGGATGTGGAGCTGACAATGCGACAGCGGGCTTCGTCCCCGGTCGTGATCGAGGGCGTCAGCGTCGGGTCGGACGACCCCGAGCTCGAGTACCGCGCGCCAGGTGGCCCGGTGCGCGTCGATGCCGGTGAGGCTCCCGCGGTCGTCACGGTGGGGCTCGCTCTGGAGTGCGTCGACGGCGGACCACCGCCGCCGACCCTCACGTTCTCCGTCCGTGGCGCGGACGGCCGCCTGCACTCCGTCCGGCCGGCACGGATTCCGGGACTGCCGGAGCAGTGGGCCGGTCAGGTCGGGTGGGCGTGCCGAGCCCCGCGGTTGCACGCCGAGGACGCGGCTCCCACCGCCACGGTCGCTCGACGGGGAATGACGCTTGAGGTCGCGGTGGGCGTCCGCGACCTTTCCGGCGTCGACGGCCACGTCGTCGCCCGCCGCGTCCGGCTCACCACGCAAGGCACCACGACGCTCCCGACGGACACTCCTGTACGGATTCATCCGGGTCGGGCGGCGTCGGTGCACTTCCCTGTCGTCGTCGACGACTGCCGCGCTGCGCTGAGCGACCCCCAGGCGCCGCAGCTCGAGCTGTCCGGCGTGCGGCGGGTCGTGCCCGGCGCGCGGCCGTCCCGTGGCCGGACCATGCGCGTGCCTCTTTCCAACCTCGTGACAGAGCTGGTCCGGGCTGTCCACGACGCCTGCACCGGTCGCCTCACTCGTCCATGAGGAAGCGCGCGCCGGGCCCGGACTGCCCGGCGACGTCCGAGGGGTTGTAGAGCCGACACCGGCGCATCGACAGGCAACCGCAGCCGATGCAGGAGGTGAGGTTGTCCCGCAGCCGTTCCAGCTCGGCGATCCTGGCGTCCAGGCGCGGGCGCCACGAGCGGGACAGGCGCTCCCAGTCGCCCTTCGTCGGGGTGCGGGCGCTGGGCAGAGTCCCCAGGGCCGCGCGGATCTCGTCCAGGGTCAGGCCGACCTGCTGGGCAGCGCGCACGAACGCCACCCGACGCAGGACCGAGCGCTCGTACCGCCGCTGCCCGCCCGCCGTACGCGTCGCCGCGATCAGGCCCTCGCGCTCGTAGTAGCGCAGGGCGGACGTCGCGAGACCGCTGCGCTGCGCTACGTCGCCGATGGTGAGCAACTCCGGAGATGCCGCCATACAGCCATGCTAGGCCGCTTGACTTGAACTCAAGTTCAGATTGCAGAGTCTCCGTATGGCAGCCATCACGGGTGAAGTGAGGTACGACGACCTCGCCGTCCTGATGTCGCGCATGACGGGCGCGGAGAAGCACGGCCCGAGCGCAACGTCGACGCTCGACGTCCTCTGGGTCCTCTACGACCGTGTCTTGAACGTCTCGCCTCGAACGGTGGACGACCCGGGACGGGACCGCTTCGTCCTGTCGAAGGGCCACGGTCCGATGGCGTACTACGCCGTCCTCGCGGCGAAGGACTTCCTCGACCCGGACCTGCTGGACGGCTTCGCGAGCGTCGACTCGCCGCTCGGGCACCACCCCGACCGCCTGCTCGTGTCGGGCGTCGAGGTGTCCAGCGGGTCGCTCGGCCACGGTCTGCCGCTGGCCGTCGGCATGGCCCTCGCCCTGCGCGCGCAGGGCCTGCACGCCGCGCGGGTGGTGTGCCTGCTCGGCGACGCCGAGCTCGACGAGGGCAGCAACGCCGAGGCCATTGCCTTCGCAGGGCGGGCCGGCCTCGACGCGCTGACGGTTGTCGTCGTGGACAACTCCTCGGCGTCCTGGGGCTGGCCGGGCGGCATCGCGTCCCGGTTCGCCGTCGAGGGATGGCGTACGGCGGACGTCAACGGCCGCGACCATGCCGCCCTCGAAGCCGCACTGACCGACGTACGAGACGGGCGTCCCACTGCGGTGGTGGCCGCCGTCGAGCCCAAGGAGGCGTGACGATGGAGACCATGCGGGAGCGGTTCGCGGCGACGGCGATGCGGCTGTTGGAGGAGGAGCGGCGCACCGCGGTCGTGCTCGCCGACATCTCGGCGGCCCTGTTCGAGCCGGCGGCCCGGCGCCACCCGGACCGAGTTCTGAACGTGGGGATCCGCGAGCAGCTCCTGGTCGGCGTGTCCGCCGGCCTGGCGCTGGAAGGCATGCGGCCGATCGTGCACAGCTACGCGCCGTTCCTCGTGGAGCGGCCGTTCGAGCAGGTGAAGCTCGACCTCGGCCACCAGGGTGTCGGCGCGGTACTGGTCAGCGTCGGTGCGTCGTACGACTGGGCCGAGGGCGGCCGCACGCACCAGGCGCCGGGGGACGTGGCGTTGCTCGACACGCTGCCGGGCTGGACGGTGCACGTCCCGGGGCACCCCGACGAGGTCGAGTCGCTGCTCCGTGGGGCTGTGGCGGGCGACGACGCGGTCTACATCCGCCTCTCCGAGCGGACCGCACGCGCGTCGGGACGCACCGACGGCCGGATGGACGTCGTCCGGTACGGCTCGCGCGGCACGGTCGTCGCCGTGGGACCACTGCTGGACGCCGTCCTTGACGCCACGGACGGCATCGACGTCAGCGTGCTCCACGCGGTGACCGTGCGGCCGTTCGACCCGCACACCCTGCTGGCGACCGTCTCGGCTCCCCGGGTGGCCATCGTCGAGCCCTACCTCGCCGGTACGTCGGCGTGGGCAGTCTCCGAGGCGCTGGCGCACACGCCGCACCGCCTGCTGAGCCTCGGCGTGTCCCGACACCGAGAGGTCCGCCGGTACGGCACCGCCGAGGAGCACGACGTCTTCCACGGGCTGGACCCGCGAAGCCTGCGTCGCAGCCTGGCGGCGTTCCTCTCCGGGGCCTGACCGCGACGGGGACGGGCGGCGTCAGGCACCGCCGGACGGGGTAGGCGCTCGACCATGACTGGAAGCGAGCAGAGCGCCACCTCGGCAGGGACGCCCGAGCCGGGCGCGCAGGGCCATGCGGAGCCGGCAACGCAGTTCGACGTCGGCGCGCCGTCCGAGTCGACCGAGGACACGGTCCTGTCCGACCCCGAGGCCGCGATGATGGCGCATGGCGACCCCGCGGACGGGACGCCCGCCGGCGGATAGCCGTCGACGCGTCGCGCATGGGGATTGACCACTGGAGACCGGGCGTCCGGGCCGGCGCAGCCGCACGGACGTCCGTAGCGACGGAGGATGTCGTGGCCCTGCCCTACGCCCGGGACCTGTCCGGCCGGATCGACGAGCACGTCGTCGACAGCGAGCTCCTGCGCGGCAACCCGCTGGGCGATCCCGCCGCGCGGCCGCTGTGGGTCTACGTCCCGCCGGGCTACGACGACGAGCCCGCGCGCCGCTACCCGAGCGTCTACGTGCTCCAGGGCTACACCGGGATGCTGCCGATGTGGCGCAACCGCTCGCCGTTCCGCCTGCCGTTCCCCGAGGCGGCAGACGAGCTGTTCGCGAGCGGTGGGGCGCCGCCCTGCATCGTCGTCTACGTCGATGCGTGGACGTCGTACGGCGGGAGCCAGTTCGTCGACTCGCCCGGCACGGGCCGCTACCACTCCTACCTCTGCGACGAGGTCGTGCCGTACGTCGACCAGCGCTACCGGACGATGCCGGAGGCGGCCCATCGCGGCGCGTCGGGCAAGTCGAGCGGCGGCTTCGGGGCAATGATCACGCCTATGCTCCGGCCGGACCTGTTCGGCGGGCTGGCCAGCCATGCCGGGGACACGCTGTACGAAGCCTGCTACGTCTCCGGGTTCGCCGACGCGGCGCGGTCCCTGCGCGACAGCTATGAAGGTTTCTACGAACGGTTCTGGGAGGACTTCCGCTCCCGGGCACCCATGTCGAAGCCGGACGACGGCAACCTCGTCATGACCTACGGCTGCGCGGCCGCGTTCTCCGCGGAGGATGACGGGACCGTGACGCTGCCCTTCGACATCCGCACCGGGCGGCTGCTTCCCGAGGTGTGGGAGCGCTGGCTCGCCTGGGACCCGGTGCGGATGGTCCCGCGGTACGCCGATGCGCTTCGGGGTCTGCGTGCCGTGTACCTCGACGCCGGCAAGCAGGACGAGTGGTACCTCGACCTGGGTGCCGAGGCGTTCCGGCAGGAGCTCGAGCGCATCGGTGTGACCGACGTCCACCTCGAGCTGCACGAGGGCGGGCACATGGGCACCGACTACCGCTATCCCCTCGGCCTGCGCTACCTCGCCGAACGTCTGGGGTGACCGGGCGCGGCGTACCTCGCCGAACGTCTAAGTGACGGGTGGGGCGTACCTCGCCGAACGTCTGAGTGACGGGGGCGTACGTCGCCGCACGCCCCCGTCGACGGCACCCGGCGCGGAAAAGTCGCGTCCGGGCGGTCTTGACCAGTTTCTCCCTGCGGGTGCATGGTTTCCCTCCGAATGGTTCAGACCACTCCCCGCCCTGCGCCGAACCACGCGAGGCCGGCGCCCCCCCATCGCAGGGAGACTCCGTGACCAGACGCAAAGGGCTGACCGCCGCGATCGCCGCGACCAGTGGTCTGGCGGTCGCCGCGGGCGTCATCGCACCGTCGGTATCCGTCGCCGCGACGCTATTGACCAACGGGGGGTTCGAGTCCGGCACGCTGGCGGGCTGGACCTGCTCGCGGGGAAGTGTCGTCAGCAGCCCCGTGCGGACCGGCACGAAGGCGCTCGCCGGAGCGGCCTCGGACAGCGACAACGCCCGCTGCTCGCAGACCGTCAGCGTGCAACCCAACACGACGTACAAGCTGTCGGGTTACCTGCGGGGGTCCTACGTCTACCTCGGCGCGACGGGCACCGGTGTCTCGACGAGCACGTGGACGCAGAGCCCGTCCGCCTTTGCGCCCCTCAGCGTCACCTTCACCACCGGCGCCACGACGACGAGCGTCTCGGTCTACGTGCACGGCTGGTATGCCCAGGGCACCTACTACGCCGACGACATCGCGCTCGACGGGCCGGGCGGGACGACTCCGTCCCCGACGCCGACCGCCACGGCTACGCCCACGTCGAGCCCAACCGCCTCGCCCACGTCGAGCCCGACCGCGTCGCCGACGAGTAGCCCGACGTCGTCTCCGACGTCGTCTCCGACGACGTCGCCGACGTCGTCGCCGTCGGGGAAGAAGATTGGGGTATTTCGCGCAGTGGGGTGTCTACGGGCGGAACTACCACGTGAAGAACATCGACACGTCGGGTTCGGCGGCGAAGATGACC
>JALYMU010000056.1 GCA_030773595.1 Actinomycetota bacterium
CGCTCGTCCAGTCACGCTGTCTTCGCAGGTCACTACACCGCTCAGGTGGTTGGCACCCCCAAGATGCCCGGGGAGCCGAAGCGGGTGCAGCCGAGCCGGGCGAGGGCGATGACGGTCGAGGACCGCCCCGGCTAGGAGTCCGTGGGTGATAGCACCGCTGTCGCGATGACCGGTATGGGGCGACGCCGGACTGACGACGGAGAGGTGCGCTTCCAGCGTCTGTCGTCCGGACCTCGCCGCCCACCTGCGCGGCGGGGATGAGGCGACGCCGACTGTGCCCGGGGTGCTCGACATTCCCTCGACCGGGCTATCTCCCGCGGCTCGCGTGCGCCGAGGACATGGACGACCCGAAGCACGTTCCCGAGCCAAGGAAGGCCGTGTCCATGAGCACAACGGTTCCTGGATACAACATGCCTGCGCCGACCGTCGCGGATTTTCGCGACTCGGTCCGGCGCATCGCGAAGACCGACTTCGACGCGGTGTGGGGCAAGACCTGCGCCACCGCGGGTGTGTCGGCCCACGGTGAGCTGACGCTGGACCAGCTGACGAAGCTCGCCACCGTCCTGAAGACCGCGCCGGGTGCCCTGCGCGTGGTCGGGCAGTCGCTGAGTGTCCGGCTGAGCAGCTACAAGACCCTCTCGATGCTGGCAGGAGCCGCGCGATGACCATCCACGAAGCCATGTCGTTCGAGACCGTCGTCCCCGAGTTCGACCCCGTCACGGACGTGGAGCGACTCGAGGAGATCGCCCACCTCGACCTGTTCTCCGACGACGCCCGGGCGAAGCTCGACGCGTTCGCGCAGCGCGCCGCCGAGCGCTTCGACCTCCCGATCGGCCTGGTCAGCATCGTCCTCGACAGCTCTCAGTACTTCGCCGGCCAGCACGGAGTCGAGGGCTGGCTCGACGAGGCGGAGGGGACCCCGGTGGAGTGGTCCTTCTGCGCCACGACGGTCCGCACACGGGAGCAGTACGTCGTGACCGACGCCGTCAACGACGCCGTCCAGAAGGACAACCCGCTGGTCACCGTCGATGGCATCGGCAGCTACGCCGGGACTCCGCTCGTCACGTCCCGCGGCCACGTCCTCGGGTCGTACTGCGTCATCGGCACGACCGCGCGCGACTTCACGGCCGAGGAGCTGGCCGAGCTGCAGGCCATGGCCAACGACGTCGTGGCCGAGATCGAGGCGTCACGGGGCTCGGCGGCCTGAGGAAGCCATCGGATGCGTGGACGTCCCGGACGGGGTCGCGTCCACAAGAGCCGTCACCGTCAACGAACCCGTGCGTGAGCCGGTGAGGTCCCCATCCTCACCGGCTCACCCGGTGTGACGCCGTCGCCGGGACAGCGATGAGCCGCCCCCATGTGGGCTCATCGGCCTGTCGTTCGCTCCTGCGCCCCGCGGACGTCGATCAGCGACGTCCCCGTGACCCTGCGCGCGAGCCCGGGGTAGTGCACGACGATGCCGTCGTCGTCGAACGCCAGCTCATCGACGTACCCACGGTGCAGACCCTCGTAGCGCACCACGCGTCCCCGCGCGTCCACAGTGACGTGGGTGTACCGCTGCTCGGAGCGCAGCACCCGCAGGTCGGGGACCGACACCCACGCCATGGCGAAGGTGACGTCACCGGGCTGCTCGTGGAGCCGGTGGCGCAGCACGGGCATGGAGTTGGTGACGGGGGAGCGGCCGAGGTCGCAGTCGACGGCCCCGGTGAGGTCGGGCGCGTCCGAGGTGGTCGGCAGGTCCACCTGGCCGGCGCTCTCGCGCAGGATGGCCCAAGCGCCGTCCTCGTCCCGGCTCAGGTCGACGAAACGCGACCAGCCCGCGCCGACCGCCTCCACGGACAGCCTGTGCGTCACGAAGCCAGGACCGGTGTCGAGGGAGTACGTCAGCCGGTACGGCAGCGGGTCCGAGCCGATCTGCGTGCCGGTCGCGAGCAAGTGACCCCCGTGGACGTGCACCTGCGCTGCTTCCGCGCGCCAGGCGTCCTCTCCCTGCCAGACGACGAACACCGTCACATCACATCACAGCAGGAGCCCGGCGAAGCCGAGCCCTGCGGCGCGGGGCGGCGGCATGAGCGAGACGGTCAGGGGTAGGGCTTGCGGCATGGAACTGTTGCTCGGAGCGACCATGGACCCGGAGGGGCGCAGCCAGCACGACCACGCTGCGCCGCCCGGGCGGACCGGAGCCTTTCCGCTGCATGCGGTACCGCGGGGCGAGACAACCGCGGTGTGCGGCGCGCCGGTGCGCGAGCTGCTCGAGGAACGCTGGCCGGCGAGCCAGGAGACGCGCTGCGAGGCGTGCGAGCGGGTGCTTGCTGACGAGGCGCCGAAGGAGCAGGGCGCCCACCGGCCCATCCACCCCCACGGGATGACCTGATGCAGCTCGTCGTAGCCTACGGCGCCGACCGCGGGATCCGCCCGGCATCGGCCGACCCGGAGACCGTCACGGAGTCCGGCGCGATGGGCTCCGCCGCGCTGCATGCGGCCTCCGCCGGCAGCGCCGTGGCTGTGTGCGGTGCACCGGTGCGCCGGCTCACCGACGAGGCGTGGTCCGCGGACGCCCAACCCCAGTGCCCTCTCTGCGTCCAGGTGGTCAAGGGGTTCACCGTCGACTGACGGTCTGCCTGCCCCCGGGTCGGGTCCGGAGATCGCGTGCAGGACGGGACGCCGAGGGTTGCCGCGCCGCCGCGTGCCCGTCGGTCCAACCCCAAGGTGCCGTGACGTCGGCGCCGACGATCACGGACGTGAGGAAGGGCGCCGCCCATGCCGGACGGCGCCCTTCTCACGGACCGAGCCCTCAGGGCAGCTTGAGCGGCTTCGGCTTGAGCTTCAGCTTGAGCAGCAGCTCTGGGTCGTCGAGCGTGTAGACGTCGAGACCGCGCGCCATGTCGCCGACGTACACATGCTCGCCGTGGACGGTCGCGCCCCACGCGGTCGTGCCCGGCTGGATGTTGTATCCGGCCTGGACCGGCTTCGCGGGGTTGCTGTAGTCGACGACCTGGAGACCGGCGTTGTACGAGCCCAGGAAGGCGAGGGAGCCCTGTGACGAGAAGACGTGCACCGAGCAGACCGGCGCGGGGGTCCCGGCCGGGACGAACCACTCGCTGAGCTCGCGGGCCTCGGTCAGGTCCTCGGAGACGCGGACGGCCGTCACGCCACCGGCGCCACCGCAGCCGTTGTGCAGGTCCTCGTCCGCGAGGAGGATGACCGAGCGGTCGCCGTCGAGGAACTGCGCCTCGTGGTGGTAGCGGATCGGGTGGTGATCTGCGCCGCGCTCGTGCAGCCACCGGTTGAGCACGACCGGGTTGCGTGGGTCCGTCACGTCGATGACGAACATGCTGCCGGTGTTGCCCGCCTCGTCGAGGTAGGCGCCGCCTTCCGCGAGCAGGGCGATGTCCCGCTTCGCGATCGAACCGTCGGCCTGACGCACCGGGTAGTCGGTGTAGATGCTGATGTCGTGGGTGTGGGTGAACGGCGCGCCCACGGGACGACCCTTGCGGTACGGCGACTGCTCCCAGAGGACGCCCGGGTTGCCGCGGAAGAGGTTCGCCGGCGCCGAGGGCGTCGCGGCGAGGACCGTGTTCAAGTCGTAGATGCGCAGGCCGTTCAGGCCCGCGCCGCCGGACGCGAACCACGTGCGCCGCTCGTCGACGATGTCCCCGTTGTGCGCCTCGCCGTCGGCGGTGCCGACGAACGTCCAGAGCACCTTCGGGTTCGCCGGGTCGGTCACGTCGAGGAAGTCGCTGCGGTCGGTGCGCAGGTCGGTGACAGTGACCCGGCGTGTGCCGTTGAGCGTCGCGATGTGCCGTCCGTCGAGCACCGCGGCGTCGGGCACCGCGTCGGCGCGGACGCCGGGCAGGTACGAGCCGATCTGGCGCGGGGACTGCGGCTTGGAGATGTCGAAGATCCGCATGCCCGCGCCGTACGCGCCGACGTACAGGCGGTTGCCCTCGACGACCGAGTGGCCGCCGGTCATCGCGTGGTCGCCGGCGACGTGGCGCACGCCCTGTGCCAGCGGGTAGGCGACCGCCGTGTTGCCCTTCGGGCTGTGGTCGGCGTGCGCCAGGTCGTGGTTCTCCGCGTCACCGGCCTGCGCGCCTCCGGGCGCCAACGCAAGGCCGGTCAGAAGGAGAGCGCCGAGGACAAGCCTCGGCCTGGACAGACTCGACACCGTCGGTTCCTCTCCGGCGCCCCGTCGCCGTTGTCACACCAGGTGGCAGGCACCGTCGCCCACCACGAAGAGGCCAGAGGCCAGGGTGCCTGGACGGTATTTCTCCCGGCAAATGGCGTCAAGAGGGCGGAAACGGGCGCTCCGGTCGGCGACGAGCTCAGCTGACCACCTGGTCGGTGCCGGAGATGGCGTGCAGCACCGGCCGCTGCAGCCGGTCGCGCAGGCGCGAGGCCCAGTCGCGGTGAAGGGCGTCCTCGACAGGGTGCGGCTGGGTCAGGACCAGGACCTCGTCGGCGTCGAGCTCCTCGACCGCCGCGCAGACGTGCGGGACGGGGTCGTCCCCGGCGAGGTCCCCGGTGGTCTCCGCCCCGGCGACCGTCAGCTGGCTGACCGAGCGGTCGAGCGCCGTACGCGCCCGGACCTCCGCCTGCTCGGGCGTCTCCCCGGCACGTCCGCGCACTGCGTCCTTGAGCCGGCCGAGAGCGACCTCGTCGAGGGTCTCGATGAGCGCGTTGTGCTCCGTGTCGACGGGGACGACGACGTGCACGCGCAGCGGGTCGGGCGCGTGCAGTTGCACGACCCGCACCACGTCGTGGTCGGTCAGGACGTCCTCGGCGAGCAGGACGATGGTGGTCACGCTGGCTCCTTCGCATCGCTGCCGCTCAGCACCTCGGCGAGGTCGAAGCGCACGGGCCGGTCGAGCTGGTCGTAGGTGCAGGAGGCGGGCTCGCGGTCGAATCGCCACCGCTTGAACTGCGCGGTGTGGCGGAACCTCGTCCCCTCCATGTGGTCGTAGCCGACCTCGCAGACGAGCTCGGGCCGCAGCGCCACCCAGGACAGGTCCTTCTTCGCGTTCCACCGCGACTGCGCGCCGGGCAGGCGGTCCTTCTCGTGCGCCGCGGCGTTGGCCCAGTCGCCCCACGGGTGGTCCTCGCCGTCCTGCGCGCGGTACGGCGCGAGCTCCTCGACGAGCGCGGCCCGGCGCGCCATCGGGAACGACGCCGCGACGCCGACGTGCTGCAGGCGCCCGCTGTCGTCGTACAGGCCTAGCATGAGAGAGCCGACCACGCCGCCGGACTTGTGCCAGCGGAACCCGGCCACGACGCAGTCCGCGGTCCTCTCGTGCTTGACCTTGAACATCGCTCGGGCGTCCTGCTGGTAGGTCACGCTCCTGGGCTTGGCGACCACGCCGTCGAGACCGGCGCCTTCGAAGACCTCGAACCACCGGCGCGCGGTGGCGATGTCGCCGGTTGCGGGCGTGAGGTGGTACGGCGGGCCGCTGCTGCCCAGTGCCTGCTCGAGCCGCTCCCGGCGTACGGCGAAGGGCTGGCCGGTCAAGTCCTCGTCGTCGATCGCGA
>JALYMU010000057.1 GCA_030773595.1 Actinomycetota bacterium
CAAGCACGACCCGCTCTACCGGATCCGCCGGGTCCTGCGCCGCGGTGCGGACAACCTCAGCCCGCGGGCGTGGGAGCGGCTGCTGGCCGGGCTTGAGGCCGGCGACGTGGACCAGCAGATCGCCCGCTGGGCTACCGCACCCCCGCCGAAGTCGCCAACGCCTACCAGCAAAACCACTCACTCGCCGCCTGAAACAGCACAATCCGCTGTCCGGTGAGGCGTCACCCCATCAGAACCACGCGTAGATCCGAAGACTCAGATAACGCGGTGACGGCGGGAGAGGATCTGCTGCACTGGGGCGAAGAACAAATCCACACGGATGGGTCCGCGCCCTCGGCGACGCAGCCGAGGCCACAACCCCAATATCCTTGACATCGGGGTCGCGGCTTCCGAGGGCGTCGACAAGCTCCTCGGTACAGCCAGCTCCCTCCCGCTTGGCCATGGCCAGCAGCGCCGCAACGCGCAGGTCCCGCGGTGCGCCATGCTCGCGCCAGACCCCTCGAAGCACGCTCGAGCCTGCGCTGCCGCGCACATCGCCGAGCGCAGCCGCCGCAACAGTTGTCGGCGCGCTTGTCATACCGGGTGGCCACGCCCCGCCACTGCTTGAGTCGGTTGAAGCATCGCTCGGCGACGTTGCGGTGCTTGTAGGGGGCTCCCGCGAACGCCGGTGGCGCGACGCCTGCCCTTGGCGGCACGCCGCTGTCACGGGCTCCGGCAGGTCCGGCGCGTGACGTGTGCACGTCTTCCCGCCCCCGCAAGTTCATGTTGTGCGGGCACGGCACCGGGAGCGGCGAGTCGGTAGCGGATCCGGAGAAGCGGGTCGTTCTGCCAGAACCACCCCAGACCGGCCGGCCGCCCAGCACCGCGTTGCTCGGCGGGACGACGGAGTGTCGGGTCCTGCAGGTTGAACAGGCCTCCGGCGTCGCGCAACCTTGTCAACGCCGCGGCCGGGTCCTCACCGGCGACCGGGAGCAAGGCCCTGACCGCCTCAGGCGACGCGTGGGGACGCCGCTTCCGGGGGGTGGACAGCCAGCGTGTCGCGCAGCAGGCCGGGGTGGTCGGTGATGATGCCGTCCACGCCGAGCCCGGCGTACCAGCGCATCAGCTCGGGGGTGTTCGGCGTGTAGACCCGCGTGGTCATCCCGAGCGCGTGCACCTCGTCGACGAGGGCGGCGTCGGCGACGTGGCGCGAGACGTTCACCTGGGACGCCCACCCGCGTAGCGCGGGGAGCTCCTCCGGCGCGGGCGGGCGGCGGAAGAGCATCCCGACGGGTACGCCGGGCGCCGCGTCGTGCAGCGCCCGTCCGAAGGCCGGGTCGAAGGACTGCACCGCGACCGGCGTTCGCCCGCCGGCGTCGCGAAGGACCGCCACCACGTCCGCCGCGATGCCGGGGTAGTGGTCGGGGCGCTTCACCTCGACCAGCACGCCGGCCCGGTCCCCCACCAGCTCGAGCACCTCGCGCAGGGTGGGGACCCGCTCGCCGGCGAAGCGGGCGTCGAACCACGCGCCTGCGTCGAGGCGCCGGATCTGCTCGAGGGTCGCGTCGGCGACCCGCCACGGCGCCCGGTCCGCGAGCACCCTGCGTACGTCGGTCGTCCGCTCCAGCGTCGGGTCGTGCACCACCACCAGCTCGCCGTCGTAGGTTCGGTGAACGTCGACCTCTACCGCAGTGGCGTGCTGGCGCAACGCCAACTCCACGGCGGCCAGGGTATTCTCGGGCGCCGCGCCGGACGCGCCGCGGTGGGCGATCCGCTCGAGGGTCGTGGGGACGTGATGGACGGTGGGCATCGGTCGCACCGCTTCGCTCGTCGTCACGGTAGAAGCCAATCGCCGAGAGGTGGACCCGGCGTTACAGGCTCGCCAACCGTCGGGGTGCCTCGCGTGACGGCTGCGGCCCTGCCTCAGTAGTGTGACTGAGCGATGCCGCGGATGCAGACCGCCGTCGCAAGGGCCGCCGACGCCGCCTCGGCGCCCTTGTCCTCGTGCGAGCCGGGCAGCCCCACGCGGTCGAGTGCCTGGCCCTCCGTGTCGCAGGTCAGGACGCCGAAGCCGATCGGTACGCCGGTCTCGACGGCGACCGTGGTGAGCCCCACGGTCGCGGCCTGGCAGACGTAGTCGAAATGCGGCGTCCCGCCGCGGATGATGACGCCGAGGCAGATGATCGCGTCGTACCCGCGATCGGCGAGGCGGCGGGCAACGACCGGCAGCTCGAAGGACCCGGGCACCCGCACGACGACGGGCTCGTCGATCCCGCACTGCCCGAGGTAGCGCAGCGCTCCCTCGAGCAGCGGCGTCATGACCCGCTCGTGCCAACTCGCGGCGACGACCGCCACCCGAAGGTCGGCCGCGTTCTCCACCGGCAGCTGTGGTGCTCCCTTGCCGCTCATGTGGCGGTGCTCCTCTCCTCGGCCAGTGGATCCGGCAGGTCGGGCAGCTCGTGCCCCATGCGGTCGCGCTTGGTGCGCAGGTAGCCGAGATTGTCCGGTGTCGGCGTCGAGGGCAGCCCGACGCGCCCCACGACCTCGAGCCCGTAGC
Organism: Actinomycetota bacterium; assembly: GCA_030773595.1. Taxonomy (GTDB): domain Bacteria; phylum Actinomycetota; class Actinomycetes; order JALYMU01; family JALYMU01; genus JALYMU01. The sequence continues at coordinate 2,537 of JALYMU010000057.1, forward strand.
CCTCCAGTCCGGCGCGCTTGGCCGGGTTGTTCGTTAGCAGCCGCATCGTCCGCACGCCGAGATCGGCGAGGATTTGCGCCCCGAGGCCGTAGTCGCGGGCGTCGGCGGGCAGCCCGAGGTCAAGGTTGGCGTCGACGGTGTCGCGCCCGGTGTCCTGCAGGGAGTACGCCGAGAGCTTGTGCAGCAGCCCGATGCCGCGGCCCTCGTGCCCGCGCATGTAGACGACGACGCCACGGTCCTCGGCCGCGACGGCGGCGAACGCCGCGTCGAGCTGCGGGCCGCAGTCACAGCGCAGCGAGCCGAAGACGTCGCCGGTCAGACACTCGGAGTGGACCCGGACGAGGATGTCCTCGCCGTCGCCGATCTCGCCGCGGACCAGCGCCACGTGCGCCTGGTCGTCGAGGGTCGAGCGGTAGCCGTAGGCCCGGAACTCCCCGTGCACCGTGGGCAGCCGGGTCACCGCCTGGCGCACGACCAAGCTCTCGCTGCGGCGCCGGTGGGCGATGAGATCGGCGATGCTGATGACCGCGAGCCCGCGCTCGCGGGCGAACTCCATCAAGGCCGGCAGGCGCATCATCGAGCCGTCGTCGTGCACCAGCTCGCAGATGACGCCGGCCGGAGTGAGGCCCGCCATCCGGGCGAGGTCGACGGCGGCCTCGGTGTGGCCCGGCCGCCGCAGCACGCCGCCGTCGACGGCCCGCAGCGGAAACACGTGCCCGGGCCGGACAAGCTCGTAGGGCTCGGTCGCCGAGTCGACCAGCACGCGGATCGTGCGGGCACGGTCGGCGGCGGAGATGCCGGTCGTCACGCCGTCGCGGGCGTCGACCGACACCGCGTAGGCCGTGCCCCGGCGGTCCTCGTTGACCCAGGTCATCGGCGGGAGCTTGAGCCGGTCGAGATCGCGGCCCTCCATCGGCACGCAGATCACCCCGGAGGTGTGCCGGATCATGAAGCCGATCAGCTCGGGGGTGGCCTTGGACGCCGCCAGGATGAGGTCGCCTTCGTTCTCCCGGTCGGCGTCGTCGACGACCACGACAGGCCGCCCCGCGGCGATGTCGGTGACCGCCCGCTCGATCGTGTCGAGCTGGGGCGCCACCGGCTGCGGCTCCCCCGACGCGCCCCGGATCATGCTGACCTCGGCCATGCCGTTCCTCCTGTCCCCCCGCCGCCGAGCAGGCGCTCGACGTACTTCGCCACGACGTCCACCTCGAGGTTGACCGGCTCGCCCGGGGCCTTCGTCCCCAGCGTCGTGCGCGCCAGCGTCGTCGGGATGAGGCTCACGGTGAACGACTCCTCGTCCACCGCCGCGACCGTCAACGAGACGCCGTCGACGGTCACCGACCCCTTCTCGACGACGTAGCGCGCCACGGCGGCCGGCAGGCCGATGCGGACGAGCTCCCACTGCGGCGTCGGCGTCCGGTCCAGCACGGTCGCGGTGGCGTCGACGTGGCCCTGGACGATGTGCCCGCCGAGGCGGCCGGTGACCGGGACGGCGCGCTCGAGGTTCACCGGGGACCCCGGCGCGAGCGCGCCCAGCGAGGACCGGTCGAGGGTCTCCTTCATGACGTCCGCCGTGAACGTCGAGTCCCCGACGTCGACCACGGTGAGGCAGACGCCGTTGACGGCGATCGAGTCCCCGGCTGCGGCGTCGGAGGTGACAAGCTCTCCACGGACGGCGAGACGGGCACTGTCGGCGTAGCCCTTGGTGTCGATCCGCACGACCGCGCCGAGCTCCTCGACGATTCCGGTGAACATCTCAGCCCTTCCGTCCGGCTGGGTGGGGGACGCGCGCGTCGATGCGTACGTCGGGACCGACCCGGCGTACGTCGACCACGTCGAGGCGGGGGGCGCGCGCGAGCGTCGCGACGCCGAGGTCGGCCAGCGCCGCGGGGCCGGCGCCGACCAGCAGCGGGGCGACGTAGGCCAGGACCCGGTCGACGAGCCCGCAGCGGAGGAAGGCTCCGGCCAGGGTCGGGCCGCCCTCGAGCAGCACCTGCCGGCAGCCGCGGTCGAGCAGCATCGCGGCGAGCCGGTCGAGGTGGACCCGGCCGCCCTCGTCCCGGCCGACCTCGGCGGCGGTCGCGACCCACGTGGGTGCTGCGTCGTCGAGGACGCGCGCGGTGTCCGGCGTACGGCCCTCGCTGTCCACGACGACGCGCAGCGGGCACCGGCCCCGCGGAGCTGCACCGCCGACCCGCGCGGTGAGGTGCGGGTCGTCGGCGAGCACGGTGCCGAGGCCGACCACGACCGCGTCGCACTCGGCGCGCAGCGCGTGGACCTCGGCGCGGGACTCCGGCGAGCTGATCCAGCGGCTGGTCCGGTCGGCCGCCGCGACCCGGCCGTCCAGCGACGCGGCGTACTTCCACACGACGAAGGGCCGCCCCCGTCGCACGGTCGTGAGCCACACCTCGTTGACGAGCTCCGCATCCGCTGCGAGCACGCCGCCCTCGACGGAGACGCCGGCGGCCCGCAGCGCGTCGGCACCGCCGCGGGCGACCGGGTTCGGGTCGTCGACGGCGTAGACCACGCGCGCCACTCCGGCTTCGTGCAGGGCCTGGACGCACGGGCCGGTCCGACCGGTGTGGTTGCACGGCTCGAGCGTGACGACGGCCGTCCCGCCGCGGGCCGCCGGGCCGGCCTTGGCGAGCGCCACGACCTCCGCGTGCGGCCCGCCGGGACGCTCGTGCCAGCCCTCACCGGCGACGCTGCCGTGGGCGTCGAGCACGATGCAGCCGACCACAGGGTTCGGCCGGGTCGCGATGCCGCCACGGCGCGCGAGCTCGACCGCGCGGCGCATCGCAGCCGTCTCCTCGCTCGTGGCCACTCCCACGCCTCCTCGGTCGGGCGTGACCGGGGCATGGAGGTACGGCGCGCAGCGCGACGCGGGCGGGCCGTTGCCGCCGCGCCGTCGACGCTTCGCGCCGCGTGCTGCCTCCCATCCGGACTTTCACCGTCGGTCCTGGAGTTCCACCAGGTCAACCGGCCGATGGCCTCGGCCGGGTCGCGGACTGTCACCGCCGGTTCGGAATTGCACCGACCCCGGAGCACGCGTGTGTTCGTCGTACGCCGGACAGTGTGCCACGCGCCGCCGGACGGCGAACGCGACGGCGCGGGCGAGCGTCCGACGGGCGGGCTACCCCTGCCCTCGGCCGGCCGCCACCGCCGCACCCCGGGTCCGCAACGCCTCGACGGCGGCCGCGGGGTCCTCCGTGCCGTAGACGGCGGAGCCCGCGACCAGGACGTCCGCGCCGGCCTCGACGACGCGCTCGACCGACTCGGCGGACACCCCGCCGTCGACCTGCAACCAGACGTCGAGGTTGCGCCCGGTGACGATCTCCCTCGCCCGGCGCAGCTTCGGAAGCACCACGTCGAGGAACTTCTGGCCCCCGAAGCCCGGCTCGACCGTCATCACGAGCAGCAGGTCGAACTCGGCGAGGATGTCGGCGTAGGGCTCGACCGGCGTCGCAGGGTTAAGCGCGAGCCCGGCGCGCGCGCCGGCCCGGCGCAGCTCGCGGGCCAGGCGGATCGGCGCGGCGGCCGCCTCGGCGTGGAAGGTCACGCTGCGGGCCCCCGCCTCGGCGTACTCCGGCGCCCACCGGTCCGGCGCCTCGATCATGAGGTGGCAGTCCAGGGGCAGCGCGGACACCGCAGCCAGCCGCTCGACGACCGGCAGCCCGAGCGTGAGGTTCGGCACGAAGTGGGCGTCCATGACGTCGACGTGGACCCAGTCCGCAGCCGGTGCGATCGCCGCGACCTCCTCGGCCAGGCGGGTGAAGTCGGCCGAGAGGATGCTCGGTGCGATCTGGATGCCCATGGGTCCTCCGGTCTCGTCCTGACCGCGCGAGTCTAGGGAGCGCCTGCCTCGTCACGGACGACGGTCAGGCTCGTCGCGGACGGTGGACGCGGAAGGCAGCCGCCGTACCGCTCCCACGGAATGCGAAGCCGATTCCGACGCATTTGTCCGTCTCTGGTCGTGACTCTCGGTGGCGATTTGCTTATGCACGGTTGTGTCGTGCAGCCGTGTACGCCGAGCGGACTTCGACAGCCGGCGATTTAGCCCGAACAACACTGGCGGCCGGCGCCGGGGACGGCGATGATGGACCTCCGCGGACGGGGCAACCTCGGGCGGGGGTCACGCGTCGTCCATGTAGGTCCGGCAATTACGGGCCGACATACAGTGGTGTTTTGTCCCTTCGATGCCTCCGGCACTCGACAGGTGAAGCACCGAAGACCACCAGACCCGAAGCGCCACGCTTCGGACCAGAACCTCAGGAGCCCGAGGTGCGTCACGGCTTCCCCCGCCGTGTCGGGGCCGCCGTCCTCACCGCCGCCGTCCTCGCCACCAGCACGGCGCCGACCCCCGCCGCGGCCGACGGTGGCACCACGGCGCCGGACACCGAGGTGGCCGCGAGCATGACGCTCGGCACGGCCGCCGCCTGCTCGACCGGGCCGTACCAGAACCAGGTCGAGGCCTACCTCAGGCTTCCCGTCGACGGAGTCAACGACGACGAGGACTGCGAGGCCATCCAGCGCTTCCAGCGCCGCTACGCCATCTCACCCGCGGCCGGCTACGCCGGTCGGGTGACCTACGGCCTGGTCAAGCGCTTCCAGCTGGCTAAGACCCGGCTCGACATCTGCACCGTGCGCCGGAAGGTCGTGTGCGTGGACCTCACCAGCCAGGTGATGTGGATCGCCGAGGACGGCAAGCGGACCAGCAGGCTGCAGCCCGTGCGGAGCGGACGGGACGGGTACGAGACCCGCCGGGGCCTCTTCGACATTTACTACAAGAACATCGACCACGTCTCGAGCATCTACGGCAGCCCCATGCCGTACGCGATGTTCTTCTCCGGCGGACAGGCGTTCCACTCCAGCGACCGCTACCTCTACGACGAGCCGGGCTCCCACGGCTGCGTGCACGTGAATCTCAAGGCGATTGCCCGGCTCTGGGAGATCATGCCTGTCGGCACGAAGGTGCACGTCTTCGGGCGCAAGCCGGGCACCTGAGTCGCCGACCCGGAGCTGGGGCGGCGCTGAGGTTGGCGCCGCCGGGCTCAGCGCCGCCGCAGCAGCGCGAGGAACATCGCGTCCGTGCCGTGCCGGTGCGGCCAGAGCTGGACGTACGGCCCCTCGCCGAGGTCCGCGACGGCGGGGAGCGCCGCGGTGGCGTCGAGGACCTCGACGTCGTCGCGGGACCGGCGTACGTCCTCGACCACCACGCGCGTCTCGGCAAGGTGCGGCGAGCAGGTCGCATAGACGACCAGCCCTCCACCCCGCGCGGCGTCCAAAGCGCCGTGCAGCAGGGCGCGCTGCAGGGGTCCGATGGCGGCGACGTCCTCGGGGGTGCGTCGCCATCGCGCCTCCGGGCGCCGGCGCAGGGCCCCCAGCCCGGAGCAGGGGGCATCGACCAGGACACGGTCGAACGCCCCGGCACGCCACGCGGGCCGGGTGCTGTCGGCGACCACGACGGCGGCGTCCTCCCCCGCCGTACGGCGGACCAGGCGCGCCCGGTGCGGCTGGAGCTCGGCGGCGAGCAGGCGTGCCCCGCGGTCCCGCGCGACGGCACCGAGCAGCCCGCTCTTGCCGCCTGGACCGGCGCACGCGTCGAGCCACCGGGCGTCCGGCCCCTCGAGTGCCGCCCCGGCGAGCGCGAGGGCGACGAGCTGGCTGCCCTCGTCCTGCACCGCCGCCCGGCCCTCGGCCACCGCGGGGACGCCTGCGGGGTCCCCGTCGGGGAGCATCACGGCGTACGGCGACCAGCGCCCGGGCCGCCCGCCTGCGCGAACCAGCTCGTCGATGTCGCTGCGTCCGGGACGCGCGACGAGGGTCACCGACGGCCGCGCGTTGTCGGCCTCGAGGAAGGCCGCGGTCTGCTCGAGGGAGCCACCCAGGGCATCACGCGCCGCCTCGACCACCCAGCGCGGGTGGGAGTGGCGGACCGCGAGGTGACCGACCGGGTCCGTGTCGTACGGCGGAGCGACCCGGTCCAGCCACTCCTCGCCGTCCGCGGCGGCAACCCGGCGCAGCACGGCGTTGACGAAGCGGGCCCGTCCGTCGCCGACCTCCGCGCGGGCGAGCTCCACGGTCGCCGAAACCGCCGCGTGGGCGGGGACGCGCATGGCCAGCAGCTGATGGGTCCCAAGCCGCAGGACGTCGAGCACGCCCGGGTCGACGTCGCCCAGCGCACGGTCCACACAGGACGCGAGCACGGCGTCGTAGAGCCCGAGGCCGCGCAACGTGCCGTAGGCGAGCTCGGTCGCGAAGGCGGCGTCACGCGGGTCGAGACGGCGCTCGCGCAGCAGTCCGGGCAGCACGAGGTTGGCGTAGGCGTCGCGTTCGCGCACCGCTCGTAGCACCTCCGCGGCGGCTCGCCGGGCGGCGTCGGGGCGCGGGCGGCGGTAGGGGCGGGACGCGTGCGGTCGGCCGGCCACGGCTCAGACC
>JALYMU010000058.1 GCA_030773595.1 Actinomycetota bacterium
CAGCTCGGGGAGCGGACGCGGACCCTGCTGGCGGCGGTCGACGCGACGTTCCTCGCCGTGCGCGGCACCGATGGGCACGTCGTGTCGCGGGCCGACCTGTACCTGCGCGACGGTGTCGCCCAGGTCGAGGAGGTCGCCACGGAGCCGGCCGCGCGCGGCCGAGGGCTCGCCTCCGCACTGGTCGTCGAGGCCGTCCGCCGTGCGCGCTCCGCCGGCGCGGAGCTGGTCTTCCTCGTCGCCGAGGCCGACGACTGGCCGGAGAAGCTCTACCGGAGGCTCGGGTTCAGCGACGTGGGCCGCATCACGTCGTACACGCGCTGAGGTCGCCGACGTCGCCAGCGCGCGACCGTTCGGCTCGGGCCGGCACGACCGCGCATGACATTGTCCGCTCGGGAAAGAGCCGACGCCGCCGTGGAGGCCGAGGATACGAGACTTCAGCTCGTGAGGGATTGCCCCCACCACGGCTTTCCAAGTGCGATGACGGGTGTACTGCGGCTCGCGGGCGCGTCCGACGTGACCCTGACGACTCTGCCACGTGGATGGGACCTGGCGGACGTCGGCGAACGAGACGAGAACTGGATCGGCGACCGTTCGGCGCCTTCGCCCCAGGACCGGTGTTGGCAATTGCCCGCTACTCGGGTCGGAAGAACGGCTCCCTCTTGGAGTCGGGCCTCGAGGTATCCACCGAGGGACGTTGCCGTAGACGGGAGGCCCGACGGTCGGTGACCAGCGCAGCGAGGCCGGCCTCAAGCACGTCGCGGTCGTACCAGGTGAACTCCACCTCGTCTCCCGCAGCGGAAAGCATCGAGCCCCGTAAGATCACGGCACTGGCGCGACACCGGCGCTAGGGAAGTACGGTGACCTTGAGGTGCGCCATGTGACGATGGAGCATGGCAACTCACTCGGGACGACGACTTGACAAAGTTGTCAGGCGGATCAGCGAGGCGCTGCACGAAATTGGATTCAGTAGTCGCCGACGCGTCTTCAACAGACGAATGCACGACTTGGTGCAGGTTGTTGCTTTTCAGCTGGCGCCAGGCCACTCCGTTGTATCTGGCTGTTTCGTTGTCAACTTGGGCGTACACGTGCCGGCGATATCGCGGATCCGATGGTCCGAAGAACCGGCAGACTATGTCGACGAGGCTGACTGCAGTGTTGGGTCGCGGCTAGGTGTCAACGGTGGGCCGGAGCGCTGGTGGCCGCTTGAGGGTAGCGTCGACGAGCTCGTTGCGGCCGTGCTCGATGACCTGACTCTTACCGGCGTGCCCTGGTTGGATCGCTGGTCCTCGCTGCGCGTGATTGCGACGGCGGAGGACTTTATGGATGGCCCTGACTCTATTGACCGCGCGATCGCCCAGGTGCTCATCGGAGACAGGGGCGCCGCCCGCGAATTGCTGAGGCAGCGAATCGAAGAATCCAGCGACGTGCCGGAACACGTCGACGTCATCCGAGATGTGGGGCGATCTCTGGGTCTCGATCTCGCGTGACCCGCCTGCGGGGCATCAGGGGGATGGGCGCGCGGCCGAGCGCGCGGCCGTGCCGAACGGGCGGGGCGCTGCACTCCTTGGAGGACCGGGTCGAGCGGGTGCACCGGATTCGTCGTCGCGGCTCCCGCCTCGGCGTACGGCGCGAGCGTGCTTCCGGCAGCCGAACGGCGCGCCTGGCGCCCAAGACCTACGCGACTGGTGACGAAGCGGTCAGGTTGCTCTCCCGTGCGCGCCGTCCCGTAGCAGCCCGGCTGCCGCTACCCGGCTGCTACCGCTGTTGCTGGGGATGCCTGAGCAGGCGTGATGGACTCATGGGTGGGTCCACCACGGCGTTCGCGGCGCGGTACCAGCACACCACCGCCCCGATCCGGCAGGACGTCGCGGCGGGGGTCAGCGAGCTGCTCTCGGCGCCCCCAGCGGTCGAGTCGACGACCGGCGCGAGTACCGCGTGCGACAGACTAGGACGGACAGCAGAACGCCGCGTCACCTGGTGGGGTGGCACGGCGTCTGTCCTGCTTCCTGCGGCGGAGGATACGAGATTTGAACTCGTGAGGGGTTGCCCCCAACACGCTTTCCAAGCGTGCGCCCTAGGCCACTAGGCGAATCCTCCGCCGAGCACGATACCGGACGAGCCCGGTCGTACGGCGGGTGGTGACGCGCCGGCGGTGTCGGCGGCGGGGCACGATGCGGCTACAGTGAGAGC
>JALYMU010000059.1 GCA_030773595.1 Actinomycetota bacterium
CGGACCTGCATCCGCCGATAGAGCTCGTCGATGTCGAGCACCCGGGGCGTGAGGTGGTTGATGTGAGTGCTCGGCACCCCACCGATGTCGGCGGCGACGCTCGAGACCCTCTCCAGCTCGCCGTACCAGGCGCGGTCCACCGGCTCGGCGGACAGCGCGAAAGAGGTGGTCGCCAGGTCGAGGAAGCGCTCGGCGTGCTCGGTCCCGAGCTCGCCGGCGTCCTCGGCTTCGTCGGCGAGCGCCAGCAGCTCCTCCGGGAACAGCTGCCGGGCGTCGAGGAACCGGTGGAGCTGGCCCTCGAGCTCCTCGTCGAAGAACCTGCGGTCCTCCGGGACGAGCATCGAGACGAAAACCCGGAACGGGTTGCGGGCCAGCTCCTCCCGGTCGGTAGGGCGGAACGCGGTCGACACGACCGGGATGGGTGCCGGCTGCGCCTCGCGCAGGTCGTAGAAGCCGGTGGGGTGCATCCCGAGGGCGCCGAAGACCCGGGCGACCTCGCGCAGCTCTGCCGGTGAACCGACGCGGATCGCACCGTGTCGCTCCGCGGTGACCCGGTCGATGCTCCCGAGCCGCTCCGCCTGGGTCCCCTGCTCGGCGAGGACGTCGCGGTTCACCTCGTGGGAGACCTCCAGCAGCGTCGTGTACGCGGGGACCTCCCCGCCGTACAGGTCCGACAGTCGCCGCGCGAACCGTGCGCGCAGCTGCGTCGACGACACCATCGGCACGCCTCTCAGTCCCGGAAGTGCGCCGCCTCGCGGCGGCGGCGGTCGACCTCGGTGTGGAAGACGTCGGGGCGGCTGTAGTGACCCGTCGGGTCGAAGTTGTGCCGCTCCTGGGCGACGAGGGCGAGGTCGAGGTCAGCGACGACGAGCCGCTCCTCGTCGGGCACCGGTTCGACGAGCCACGTCCCGTCCGGTGCGGCGACGGCGGACCCGCCCCGGCAGTAGTCCTCGACGCCCGCCTCCTCGAGCTCGTCGCGCAGCGGGAAGTCCGCCGGTACGTCGCCCAGCGAGATCAGCCCGTTCGCTGCGAGAGAGAAGACGCGTCCCTCGAGAGCGATGAAGCGGGTGATGTCGGCGGTGTTGCGCGGGTTGCCGGGCCAGATGCTGACGTGCAGTTCCTCGCCCTGGGCGTAAAGCGCCTGGCGCGCCTGCGGCATCCAGTTCTCCCAGCAGTTCAGCCCGCCGACCCGCGTCGACCCCAGTCGGTGCACACGGAGACCGTGGCCGTCACCCTGGCCCCAGACGAGACGCTCCTCGTATGTGGGCATGAGCTTGCGGTGCGTGCTGACGACCCCGGCAGTGGGGTCGATGGCGACGAGCGTGCAGAAGACCGTGCCGCGCGCCGAGCCGGTCGCCCGCTCGGTCGTCCCGAGGTAGACGAACATGCCAAGGTCACGCGCGGCCTCCGTGATCTGGGCGATCTCGGGTCCGTCGATCTCCACAGCCGCCTGGAGGTAGGCGGCGTACGCGCGCTTCTGGCGTGCGTTGTTGAACCGGGCGCCCCCGGTCAGCTCGAGCCAGAACGGGTAGCCGGACAGGAAGGTCTCGGGAAAGGCGACCAGCCGCACGTCCTGCTCGGCCGCCTGCTGAAGCCAGTCGAGGACCTTCTTCGTCGTCGCCGCGGGGTCGAGCCAGTGCGGCCGGGCCTGGGCGGCGGCAACGCGCATGTCGGGGCTCCTGTCTCTCGCTGTCCTCACCGAACAACGGTACGCGCGGCGGCATGAGCTGCCGCCACATCACCACACATCATCGGCGACCCGCTCTGCGTGGTGCGTCCCCATGTCGCCCTGTCGCCACCTCGTCCGACCGTGGCGGCCTCGCAGCCGTCCTGCCGGGCCGGCGTGCCGCGAGTGACGCTCCCGCTCCGGCGCTCAGGTACCGGCGGCCACCCAGTGGCGCTGCATGTCCGCGTACAGACCCCCGCGGCGCACCAGGTCCTCCGGCGGCCCCGACTCCGCGACGAGCCCGTCGCGCAGGACGACGACCCGGTCCGCGCGCGCGGCCGTCGTCGCCCGGTGCGCGACGAGCAGCACCGACCGCCCCTCGAGCGCCCGCGACAGTGCTTCCTCGACCAGTCGGGACGTCAGCATGTCGAGCGCGGACGTCGCCTCGTCGAGGACGACCAGACGAGGTGCGGCGACGGGGATCCTGGCGAGACCCACGAGCTGGCGCTCTCCGGCGGACAGGGCGCGGCCGCCGGCACCGACCCTCGTCGCGAGACCGTGCGGGAGCGTCGCGACCCACGCGCCGAGGCCGAGCTGCTCGACCACCGCTGCCAGCTCGTCGTCGCTCGCATCCGGGCGACCCAGCCGGATGTTGTCCGCCAGCGTGCCCGTGACCAGGGCGCCCTCCTGCGGCGCCATGACGACGACGCGGCGCAGGTCGTCCGGGGCGAGGTCGCGCAGTGGCACGTCCCCGTACGCGACGGTGCCGGTCGCGGGGTCCGCGAGCCGCGCCGCGACCCGCGCGAGCGTCGACTTCCCCGCCCCGCTCTCGCCCACCAGGGCGACGCTCTCCCCGGGCTCGACCGTGAGATCGACGCCGCGCAGCACGGGGCGGGGCGCGTCGTAGGCGAAGGTGACGCCGCGCAGCATGAGCGGCGCGGCGGCCACGGGCAAGGGCAGCGGCCGCGCGGGCGCCTGCAC
>JALYMU010000060.1 GCA_030773595.1 Actinomycetota bacterium
GGCCACGCCGGCCGCGGCGTCCGGCGCGGCGGGCACCGTCACCACCGCCGGCGGTCCACCGGACGCCGCCACGGGCACGGTGTCCGCCGGTGCGCTCGACGTACGCCGGGTCCTCGCGACCGTGCAGCCCGCGGTCGTCACGGTGCGCACGAGGGCCCTGCGGGCGGACTCCTTCCTGCAGCCGGTCGCCGCCGAGGGCGCGGGCACGGGCTTCATCCTCCGGGCGGACGGCGTCATCGTGACGAACAGCCACGTGGTCGCAGGCGCCACGAGCATCACGGTGACCCTCGACGACGGCCGGACACTGCCGGCGAAGGTCCTCGGCCGGTCCTCCGCGAACGACCTGGCCGTCCTCGACGTCGAGGCGAGCGGCCTGCCGACAGCCCGGCTCGGCGACTCCCGTGCGGTGAAGGTCGGCGACCCCGTCGTCGCGATCGGCAACGCCCTCGGCCTGCCGGGCGGGCCCACGGTGACGCAGGGCATCGTCTCGGCCCTGGACCGCAGTATCACGGCCGAGACCGCGCGGCTGGAGAACCTCATCCAGACCGACGCCGCGATCAACCCGGGCAACAGCGGCGGTCCGCTGGTCGACGCCCGCGGCCGGGTCATCGGCATCAACACCGCGGCGGCGACGGACGGACAGAACATCGGCTTCGCGATCTCGATCAGTGGCGCCCGCGCCACGATCGACGCGCTCGCCGACGGCAAGACCGTGCAGCGTCCGTTCATGGGGGTCCAGACCGCGCCCGTGACCGCTGCCGTGCGCGACCAGCTGGGCCTGGCCACGGGCACCGGGGCGCTCGTGATGGGCGTCACGCCGGGCAGTGCGGCCGAGGACGCCGGCCTGCGATCCGGCGACGTCGTGGTGGGCGTGGACGGGCGGACGGTGCGGACACCGGACGATCTCTCCGCGGCGCTGGAGGATCACCAGCCGGGTGACCGGGTCGACGTGCAGGTCTACCGCGGCGCCGAGCGGCTCACCGTGCCGTTGACGCTGGGCGTCCGCGCCGAGGCCTGAGTGGCATGCTGGGGCGCCGCTTGAGGTAGAGGAGACCGCCACCGTGCGAGCACTGCCGAGCCCCCGTCGTGTCGTCGTGACCGGAGTGGGCGTCGTCGCGCCGTCGGGCATGAACGGCGCGCAGCGGTTCTGGCAGGGCCTGCTCACGCCACACGAACCGGCCCGCGAGCGCCCGGTCCAGGACGACTTCGGGCTCGACCAATGGCTGGACCGGCGCGACGCCAAGCGACTGGACCGCTTTGCGCACTTCGCCGTCGCCGCGGCCGGAGAGGCGCTCGAGGACGCGGGGCTGGGCGGCATCGGACGTGACGGGGACGCGCTCGGCGACGTCTCGCCGTACGACGCGACCCGTGCCGCCGTGGTCGTCGGCACCGGCATGGGTGGGCTGCCGGCGTTCGAGGCCAACGTCACCGCGCGGCTCGAGCGCGGGGAACGCCGCGTGTCACCGTTCACGATCCCGATGACCATGGCGAACTCCCCTGCCGGAGCGGTGTCCCTGCGGTGGGGGCTCCGCGGCGCCTGCGAGTGTGTGGCCACGGCGTGCGCGGCGGGCACCCACGCGATCGCGGCGGCGGCCCGCGCGGTGGCCTACGGCAACGCGGACCTCGCTGTCGCGGGTGGTGCGGAGGCGTGCATCAGTCCGACCGCGGTGGCCGGCTTCGCGAACATGACCGCGCTGTCCAAGACCGGGGTGTCGCGGCCGTTCGACATCGCCCGTGACGGCTTCTGCATCGGCGAGGGCGCCGCAGTCCTGGTCCTCGAGCCGCTCGAGGAGGCGATGGGGCGCGGCGTGACGCCGTACATGGAGGTCCTGGGCGCGGCGAGCACGGCCGACGCCCATCACGTGACCGCGCCCCATCCCGAGGGGGCGGGCGCGGTCGCGTGCATGCGCGCTGCCCTCGCCGACGCCGAGGTCGACCCCCGTGAGGTGGTCCACGTCAACGCCCACGGCACGTCAACGCCGCTGAACGACGCCGCCGAGGCGACCGCCGTACGCGCCGTGCTTGCCGGGGGGCGGCCCGCGGTCACGTCGATCAAGGGCGTCACCGGGCACCCGCTCGGCGCGGCAGGTGCGATCGAGGCGGTCTCCGTCGCGCTGAGCATGCGTCACCGGCTTCTTCCTCCGACGGCGGGCACCCAGGACGTGGATCCCTCGAGCGGCGTCGATGTCGTGACGGAGGCTCGCCCGTGGACCCCGGGCGTGACGCTGTCGAACTCGTTCGGCTTCGGCGGGCACAACGGAACGCTGGTCCTGGGGCCGGTTCCTGCCGCCGGCTGACCTCGTCGCTGGCCTCGTCGCTGGCCTCGTCGCTGGCCTGGCGGCCGGACCGCCCTACGACGAAGCGGCCGGGTCCCCGGTC
>JALYMU010000061.1 GCA_030773595.1 Actinomycetota bacterium
CCGATGTACGTCGAGAAGCACCAGGGACCGTGGTCCTCGACCGTCGCTCCCTGCGTGGGGACCTCGTTGTCGGCGCAGAAATCGGTGCAGTAGCCGTACAGGTAGACCGGCGCGTCGTCCGGCCGACGCTCGCCGTTCGCCAGCGACGTCACAAACTCGTCGTGGTTGTACGGGCCGATCGGGTAGGTCACGAGGGGCGCGTTGCTGCATCCGCACGTGGACGTGCTGCCAGAGTTGTTCATGGGTCCTGCTCCTGTCTACTCAGGGGTGCGGATCAAGGCCCTCGGCGACGTTCACGCGTCGGCGGGGGCCGCCTTCGTTTCGGGATGCCCGAACGTGGGCGGAGGACGTGCCAGGCCGTCTACAGGCCGTCGGAGGACAGCCATCCGTGGAGAACGACGACAAACGATGGGAGGTATCTCCGCAGGTCAGCAGGGGTGCCGCTCACGTTCCCGCAGGTTGCGGAAGTGCCGCTCTAAGTCCGGTTACAACTGCGACTTCACCGCCGTACTCCCGTTGCCGCGCCGCGACCGCGACCACGCCCTGCTCGTGGTGAACCACGAGTACACCAACGAAGAGCTCATGTTCCACGGCTGGAGGGCGCAGGGCGGCGCTGCCGGCGCGACGGCCGAGCAGATCCGCATCGCGATGGCGGCACACGGCTTGTCCGTCGTGGAGATCGAGCGCGTCGGGGAGACGGGACAGTGGCGGCGCTCGTCGCGACGCGTGCTGAACCGACGCATCACGGCGAACACCCCGATGCAGCTCACCGGTCCCGCTGCCGGGTGTGCCCTGGTGCGCACGAGCGCCGACCCCGAGGGGCGCACGGTCCTCGGCACGATCAACAACTGTGCGGGCGGGACCACGCCGTGGGGCACCACGCTGCACGGCGAGGAGAACTTCAACGGCTACTTCCGCGCGTCCGAGGCGACGCCGGACAGCCAGAAGGACTCCTACGGCAACGACGCCTACGCCCGCTACACGATCGGGTCGAAGCCGACGGACCCGTTCTACCGGAACTGGGAGCTCGTCGACCGCCGCTTCGCCACCTCGGCGGAGCCGAACGAACCCAACCGGTTCGGCTGGATCGTCGAGCTCGACCCCTACGACCCCGACGCGATGCCGAAGAAGCGCACGGCCCTGGGTCGCTTCAAGCACGAGGGCGCGAACATCCGGCTCGCCAAGGACGGCCGCGTGGTGGCCTACTCCGGTGACGACGAGCGGTTCGAGTACATCTACAAGTTCGTCTCGCACAAGACGTTCCGCCGTGACGACACGCGTGAGGCCCGTCGCCACAACATGACGCTCCTCGACGAGGGTGACCTCTACGTCGGGCAGTTCACGGGGGACAGCCCGGCCGCGGAGATCGACGGGTCGGGCCGGCTGCCCTCCGACGGCGCCTTCGACGGGACGGGGCGCTGGCTACCGCTGGTCAAGGGCGGGCGGAGCATGGTCCCCGGCTACACGGTCGAGGAGGTCCTGGTCTGGACCCGGCTCGCCGCGGACGCGCTCGGCCGGGCGGCTGACGGGACGCCGGCTCCGCAGAACGGACCCACCAAGATGGACCGGCCCGAGGACATCGAGGCCAACCTGCGGACCGGCAAGGTCTACGCCGCGCTCACCAACAACTCCCGGCGTACGACGGTCGACGAGGCGAACCCGCGACCGGCCAACAAGCACGGCCACGTCCTCGAGATCAGCGAGGACGGCAACGACGCCGCCGCCGAGACCTTCACCTGGCAGCTCTTTATCGTCGCGGGAGACCCCTCCGCTCCGGACACCTACTTCGGCGGCTACGACAAGTCGCAGGTCAGCCCGATCTCGTGCCCGGACAACGTGGCCTTCGACCGCTCGGGCAACCTGTGGATCTCCACCGACGGCAACCAGCTCGGGAGCAACGACGGGCTGTTCGCCGTCGCGACCGAAGGACCGCACCGGGGGCACCTCAAGCAGTTCGCCACCGTGCCCATCGGGGCGGAGTGCAGCGGCCCGTTTCTCACCCGCGACCAGCGCACGGCGATCATGTCCGTGCAGCATCCCGGTGAGTCCGACGAGGCGTCGACCGAGAACCGGATCAGCACGTTCCCGTACGGCGGGCAGCCCCGTCCCACGGTCGTGACGATCTGGCGCTCCGCGCCCGGCGACGACCGCATCGGGACCTGACAAGCTTCCTACCTTGAACCGGACCCCACGGCGCGTCGTGCCGTGGGGTTCGGTGCGTGTGGGGTGTGGTGCCCGTGGGGTCTGGCACGCGTGTGCACGATGCGCCGCGGCGCGGCGCCTATGCGCGCGTGCTCAGGAGCTGCGGGACACCACTGCGTCGCAGATGTCCTCGAGGACGCGGCGAGCCGCGATGTCGGGCAGCGGCGCCAGGACGGACTTGGCGTCATCGGCCCATCGGCGCAGGTCCGCGCGCGCCAGCTCCATCGCGGGGTGCGCGCGCAGCAGCCCCAGTGCCTCGGCGTGCGGGCCGGGCTCGCTGAGGTCGCCGTCGAGCAGCTCGAGCAGCCGCCGGTCGGCCGGGTCGCCGGAGCGGCGGGCGTGCAGCACCGGGAGGGTGGCGATGCCCTCGCGCAGATCCGTGCCGGGCGTCTTGCCGGACTGTGTCGACTCGCTCGCGACGTCGAGCAGGTCGTCGGCAAGCTGGAACGCCACGCCGAAGCGCTCCCCGAAGCGGGTGAGGATGTCGACCACCTGCTCGTCCGATCCGGACAGCATGGCGCCGAACCGGCCCGACGTGGCGATGAGGGACGCCGTCTTGCCCGACACCACGGACAGGTAGTGCTCGACGGGGTCCTCCCCCGCGCCGGGTCCGACGGTCTCGCGAATCTGGCCGGTGACGAGCCGTTCGAACGTCCGCGCCTGCAGCCGGACGGCCTCCGGGCCGAGATCGGCGAGGATGTCGGAGGCGCGGGCGAAGAGGAAGTCGCCGGTCAGGATCGCCACGGTGTTGCTCCACCGCGCGTTCGCGCTGACGGCGCCGCGGCGCATGCCCGCCTCGTCCATCACGTCGTCGTGGTAGAGCGTCGCCAGGTGCGTGAGCTCCACGACCACGGCCGCGGGGACGACGCCGGGAGCGTCCTTGTCGCCGAACTGAGCCGCGAGCAGGACGAACAACGGGCGGAACCGCTTGCCACCGGCGTCGACCAGGTGACGCGAGGCCTCCGTCACGAACGGGTCGTCGGACTTCACCGAGTCACTGAGAAGCTGTTCGACAGCCGCCAGGCCGGCGCGCAGGTCCGCCTCCAAGGCGGCGTCGCCCAGGGGAAGACCGAGTGGGCCGGGGACGGTCACGCGCCGCTCCTTAGGACAGATCCCAGGTCATCCGGCGTCACCGGATGAGGACCGCGGCCTCGCTGGCCAGGTCGAGCACTGGCTGCGGGGCGACGCCCAGGAACACGGTAACCGCTGCGCCGGCCGCCACTGCCACCGTGGTCAGCGCGCTGGGGACCACGACGCTGGGGCCCTCGGCAGCCGGCTCGCTGAAGAACATCAGCACGATGACCCGGACGTAGAAGAACGCGGCGATCGCACTGGCCAGCACACCGACGACGACGAGCAGCTGCGCCCCGCTGGCCCACGCCGCGGCGAACACCGCGAACTTGCCGGCGAAGCCGCTCGTCAGCGGAATCCCGGCGAAGGCGAGCAGGAACAGCGTGAAGACCGCGGCGACCACGGGCGAGCGCCGACCGAGCCCCGCCCACTGCGACAGGTGCGTCGCCTCGCCGCCGCTGTCGCGCACGAGCGTCACGACCGCGAACGCCCCGATCGTCGTGAAGCCGTAGGCGAGGAGGTAGAACAGCACGCTCGAGATCCCGAGCTGGGTGTCGCCCTGGACGGCGTCCGTGGCGACGATCCCGGTCAGCACGAAGCCGGCGTGCGCGATCGAGGAGTAGGCGAGCATGCGCTTGATGTCGGTCTGGGTGAGCGCCAGCACGGAGCCCACGATCATCGTGAGGATCGCCACCGCCCAGAACACCGGCTGCCAGTCCCAGCGCAGGCCGCCGAAGGCGACGTAGAACAGCCGCAGCAGCGCGCCGAACGCGGCGACCTTGGTGCAGGCGGCCATGAAGCCGGTCACCGGCGTGGGTGCGCCCTGGTACACGTCCGGCGTCCAGGCGTGGAACGGCACGGCGCCGACCTTGAACAGCAGACCCACGGCGAGCAGCGCGACACCGGCGAGCAGCAGCGCGTCGTTCGCCGCCTGGTTGCTGACCGCCTCGGCGATGCCGCCCAGGGAGACGCTCCCGGCGTACCCGTAGACCAGGGCGATGCCGAACAGGAAGAGGGCCGAGGAGAACGAGCCGAGCAGGAAGTACTTCAGCGCGGCCTCCTGGGAGAGCAGGCGGCGCCGGCGCGCCATGCCGCAGAGGAGGTACAGCGGGAAGGACAGCACCTCGAGCGCGATGAACATCGTGAGCAGGTCACCGGCCGCAGGAAAGATCAGCATGCCGGCGACCGAGAAGAGCACCAGCGGGAACACCTCGGTCTGGGCCACACCCGCGGTCGTGAGCTCACGCTCCTGCGACGACCCTGGCAGGGACGAGGCCTGCGCGGCGAAGGCGTCGCCTCCGACGTCGAGCGAGCGCTCCGCCATGGTGAGGACGCCCAGGACCGACAGCACGAGGATGGTCCCTTGCAGGAACAGCGTGACCCCGTCCACGGCGACGGCTCCCTCGATGGCGAGCAGCCGCTCGTCGGCCTGGAGCACCACGGCCACGAGCGCGGCCACGAGACCGGCGAGGGCGAGGACCAGCTGGGTGAGGTAGCGGGCGTAGCGCGGGACGAACGCCTCGACGAGCACACCGAGGACGGCCACACCGAGCACGAGGAGAATCGGTGAGAGCGCGGAGTACTGGACCTCCGGCTTGGTGAACTCTGCTGCGAGCTGCGGGCTCACTTGCTCGTCCCTTCCGCGACCGGATGGCTGGGCTCGGGGTCGGTGACGTCGACCGCGGCAAGGGTGCGGTTGACCGCCGGGGTGATCACGTCGAGCAGCGGCCTCGGGAAGATGCCGAGCGCCAGGATGATCGCGAGGACGGGCGCGATGGCGACGATCTCGCGGCGGTGCAGGTCCGGCATCGTCGCGTGCTCCGGGTGCACCGGGCCGGTCATCGTCCGCTGGTAGAGCAGCAGGATGTAGAGCGAGGCGAGGATGATGCCGACCGTCGCGATCACCGCCACCCACTGGTAGCGGGTATAGGTGCCGGCCAGGACGAGGAACTCGCTGACGAAGCTCGACAACCCGGGCAGCGCGAGACCCGACAGCCCGGCGACGAGGAAGCAGCCGGCGAGGACCGGCGCCACCCGCTGCACGCCGCGGAAGTCCTCGACCATCCGCGAGCCGCGCCGGCTGATCATCCATCCGGCCAGCAGGAACAGCGCGGCGGTGGAGAAGCCGTGGTTGACCATGTAGAGCGTCGACCCGGCCTGGCCCTGGCTCGTCATCGCGAAGATCCCCATGACGATGAAGCCGAAGTGCGAGATCGAGGTGTAGGCGATCAGCCGCTTGATGTCGGACTGACCGATGGCCAGGAGTGCGCCGTAGATGATCCCGATGACGCTGAGCGCGAGGACGACCGGTGTCGCCCACTTCGACGCGTCGGGGAAGATCGGCAGGCAGTAGCGCAGCATGCCGAAGGTGCCGACCTTGTCGAGCACGGCGACCAGCAGGACCGCCGCCCCGGGCGGTGACTCGGCTGCCGCGTCGGGCAGCCAGGTGTGGACCGGGAACAGCGGGGCCTTGATGGCGAAGGCGATGAAGAAGCCGAGGAACAGCCACCGCTGCGTCGTCGTGCCGATCTCGAGACCGGCGACGTTCTCGAACAGGAAGGCCTGCGGGCCGCCGTCGGAGACGACGTAGAGGCCGATGACGGAGGCGAGCATCAGCAGCCCGCCGAGCAGGCTGTAGAGCAGGAACTTCACCGCGGCGTAGGAGCGCTGCGGCCCCCCGAAGCTGCCGATGATGAAGTACATCGGCACGAGCATCGCCTCGAAAAAGACGTAGAACAGGAACACATCGGTGGCGGCGAACACACCGATCATGAACGTCTCGAGCGAGAGCAGCAGCGCGAAGAAGGTCTGCTCCCGGCGTCGGCGCGAGCTCGGCGCGGCCTCTCCTGCGGGCCGCCCCATCACCGGCTCGCCGTGCGCGTCGTGCCACGACGCGAGGATGCACACCGGGGTGAGGATCGCGGCGAGGCCGATGAGCACCAGCGCGATCCCGTCGACCCCGACGGCGTAGCTCGCGCCGAACGCCGGGATCCAGGAGTAGCGTTCGGCGAACTGGAACCCCTCCGCGCCGGCGTCGAACTGCAGCGCCATCGCGATCGTGAGGACCAGCACCACGAGCGAGACCGCCAACGCCACCTGCTTGGCGAGGGTCTCACGGCCCTTGGGCAGCGCAGCGACGACGATGGCGCCGAGGAGCGGGATGGCCCCGAGGACGGTCAGCCAGGGGAAGGACTCCACGATCACAGCCTCACCAGAAGCAGAGCCGCGACCGCGACGGCCGCGCCACCGAACATCGACAGGGCGTAGGAGCGCACGAAGCCGGTCTGGAGCCGGCGCAGACGCCCGCTCGTGCCGCCGAGGAACGCCGCGAAGCCGTTGACGATGCCGTCGACGCCGCGGTTGTCCCCGAACACGAGGAAGCGGGTGAGGTACTGGCCGGGGCGCATGAACACGGCCTCGTTGAACGCGTCCTGGTAGAGGTCACGCCGGGCCGCGACCGTCACCGGGCGTACGGCGGTCGGCGCGGCCGCTGGCACCCGGCGCATCGCGTACTGCATCCACGCGAGTGCGGCGCCCCCGGCGACCAGCAGCATGGTCGCGATCGTGACCGGCCACCTGCCCAGGACGGCGTTCTCGTGGTCGGCGTGCCCGACCACCGGCTCGAGCCAGGAGGCCAGCGCGCCGGTCGGGACGAGGAGCGCGCCGAGGAACACCGACCCGAAGGCCAGGATGACCATAGGGACCGTCATGACCAGCGGTGACTCGTGCGGATGCACGTCGTCGGTCCAGCGCCGCCCGCCGTGGAACGTCATCGCGAACAGCCGAGTCATGTAGAAGGCCGTGATCCCTGCGCCGAGAAGGGCCACCCCGCCGAAGACCCACGGGCGCCAGCCCTCACCGACGAACGCAGACTCGATGATGGCGTCCTTGCTCCAGAAGCCGGACAGCAGCGGAGCCCCGATGATGGCGAGCCAGCCCATCGCGAACGTGAACCAGGTGATCTTCATCCCG
This sequence comes from Actinomycetota bacterium, assembly GCA_030773595.1. Lineage (GTDB taxonomy): Bacteria > Actinomycetota > Actinomycetes > JALYMU01 > JALYMU01 > JALYMU01. Next base: position 7,246 of record JALYMU010000061.1, read on the forward strand.
CTCGACAAGCCGCCGAAGCGGCGCATGTCGACCTGGTCGTTCATCCCGTGCATCACCGAGCCGGCGCCCAGGAACATGCCGGCCTTGAAGAAGCCGTGCGTGAGGAGGTGCGCGATGGCGAACGCGTAGCCCACCGGTCCGAGACCGGCGGCGAGCACCATGTAGCCGATCTGGCTCATCGTCGAGGCCGCGAGGGCCTTCTTGATGTCGTCCTTGGCGCACCCGATGATCGCGCCGAACAGCAGCGTGACCGCGCCGACGATCGCCACCGCGAGCCGCGCGTCCTCCGTCAGGTTGAAGATGGGGTTGGCCCGGACGATCAGGTAGACACCGGCGGTGACCATCGTCGCCGCGTGGATCAGCGCGGACACCGGGGTCGGACCGGCCATCGCGTCCCCCAGCCAGGACTGCAGCGGGAACTGCGCCGACTTGCCGCAGGCCGCGAGCAGCAGCATCAGCCCGATCGCGGTCAGGACGCCCGTGCCGACGCCGCCTGCGCCGGCTCCGGCGAAGACGTCGGAGAAGTTCGTCGCGCCGAAGGTTGCGAACATGATCATGATCGCGACCGACAGGCCGAAGTCACCGACGCGGTTGACCACGAACGCCTTGCGGGCGGCCGCCGCGTAGTTCGGGTTGTGGTTCCAGAAGCCGATCAGCAGGTAGGAGGCGAGACCCACGCCCTCCCAGCCGACGTAGAGCACGAGGAAGTCGTTGGCGAGGACGAGCAGGAGCATCGCCGCGACGAAGAGGTTGAGGTAGGCGAAGAAGCGCCGCCGGTCCTTGTCGTGGGCCATGTAGCCGATCGAGTAGACGTGGATCAGCGTCCCCACGAACGTGATGAGCAGCACGAAGCACAGCGACAGCGGGTCCAGCAGGAACCCGAGCTTCACCGTGAACTCGTTCACCGGGATCCAGGTGAACAGCTCCAGGTCGCGGCTGCGCTCCTCGGCGGGATACCCGAGCAGGCTGAAGAACAGCAGGAACCCGTAGAGGCAGCTCAGGGCGCTCATCGCCGTGGCGAGCAGGTGCCCCCACGGGTCGGTGCGTCGGCCGCCGAGCAGGAGGACGGCGGCGCCCAGCAGCGGCAGCGCGACCAGCAGCCAGGCGTTGGTCTGGATCGCGCCGCTGGCGGCGGCCGTCGCGGCGCCTTGCTCTGCGGCGAGGAGGGGATTCACGAAAGTGGCTCCGGCGTCAGTACTTCAGCAGGTTCGCGTCGTCGACCGAGGCCGATCGCCGCGTACGGAAGATCGTGATGATGATGGCAAGCCCGATGACGACCTCGGCAGCCGCCACGACCATGACGAAGAACGCGATGACCTGTCCGTCGAGGTTGCCGTGCATCCGCGAGAAGCTCACGAACGCGAGGTTGGTGGCGTTGAGCATCAGCTCGATGCACATGAAGACGACGATCGCGTTGCGCCGGATCAGCACGCCGGCGGCGCCGATCGCGAACAGCAGCGCGGACAGGTAGACGTAGTTGAGGGGGTTCACCGGCTGTCCCTGTCCTGGCTGCCTGTGTCGTGGCTGTGCCTGTCGTGGCTGCCGCGGTCGAGGCTGCCGCCGTCGGCGCCGTCCTGGTAGGCGCCGTCCGTCGTCGTCGCGGTCCTGGCCTGCACCACGTCGATGCCGGCCGCGCCCTTGTCGACCTCGTCACCGTCGAGGTGCGCGCGGCTGCGGATGTCGGTGTCGACTCCCTGCACCGTGTCGACCTCACCGAGGTGGTGGGAGACCCGGGCGATGCCGCGCTGTGCCATGGGACGGGGCAGCGTCAGCTCGGACGGTGTCCCGTCGGGCAGCAGGCCCGGGACGTCGACGGCGTTGTGCCGCGCGTAGACGCCGGGCGCGGGGTTCATGAGCGGGTTGCCGCCCGGACGGAACCGCGCCTCGGCGAGCTCCCGCTGCGACGGCCGCGCCTGGTCCTGCTCGCGGTGCGTCAGCACCATCGCACCGAGCGCAGCGGTGATGAGCAGCGCGCTCGTGAGCTCGAACGGGAACAGGTACTTGTCGAAGATCAACGCCGCGAGACCGGCGACGTTGCCCTCCGCGTTGGCCTCGGTCAGACCGCGGTTGGCCAGCGTCACGGAGCGGCCGACACCGGCGGCGAGCAGGCCGAGGAAGCCGACCACCGCCAGCGCCGCGGCGAGGCGCTGGCCGCGGATCGTCTCCACCAGTGAGTCCGAGGAGTCGACGCCGACGAGCATGAGCACGAAGAGGAACAGCATCATCACCGCGCCGGTGTAGACCACCACCTGCACGACGCCGAGGAACGGCGCGCTCTGCGCGACGTACAGGATCGCCAGGCAGATCATCGCCAGCGCCATCAGCAGGGCGCTGTGCACGGCCTTGCGGACGAAGAGCAGCCCGAGCGCGGCCAGGACGGCGATCGGGGCGAGGACCCAGAACGTCACGGCCTCGGCCGTGCTGGTCGCACCGGTCTCGGCCGCGGCGAGGGCGAGCGTGCCCACTCCCCCGGTCATCGCACGACCTCGTCGCGCGCCGACTCCTCGGAGGCAGCCCGCGCCTGCTCCTGGCGGGTCTCGACCCAGGCGGTCTGCTCGGGCGTCACGCCGCTGACCCGCCCCTCGTAGTAGTCGGTCTCGGTCATGCCCGGGGGCATGGGGTGCGGCGCGGCGAGCATGCCGGGGAGCACCGGTGCGAGCAGGTCCTGCTTCTCATAGATCAGGCGGGACCTGCTGGCGTCGGCCAGCTCGTACTCGTTGCTCATCGTGAGCGCACGGGTCGGGCAGGCCTCGATGCACAGGCCGCAGAAGATGCAGCGCAGGTAGTTGATCTGGTAGACGCGGCCGTAGCGCTCGCCGGGGGAGTACCGCTCCTCGGGGGTGTTGTCGGCACCCTCGACGTAGATGGCATCGGCGGGGCACGCCCAGGCGCAGAGCTCGCAGCCGATGCAGCGCTCCAGCCCGTCGGGGTGGCGGTTGAGCACGTGCCGGCCGTGGAAGCGGGGCGCCGTCGGCTGCTTCTCGTCGGGGTACTGCTCGGTGACGACCTTGCGGAACATCGTCCGGAAGGTCACCCCGAACCCGGCGATCGGGTCCAGGAAGCTAGGCACGCGGGCCCTCCGTCCTCTCCTCGTGGTCGGGTCGGCCGACGTGGGGGTCGTCGGCTCCGCGGACGCTGCCGCGTAGGGCGGGCACCGCCTGGGCGACCTGGTGGGGCAGCGGCGGCACGGGGAAGCCGCCGGCGAACGCGTCGAACCGGCTGTCGGCGTCCGTTCTCGCCTCGTCCTCCGCCTCCAGGCGGGCCGCGCGCCGGCCGGCGACGACGTCCCAGACGAAGCTCAGGGCGATCAGGGCGAGCAGCAGGCCACCACCCCAGGTGAGGAGCTCACGCCGGGTGAGGCCCCCGGCGTCGATGGTGATCGCGCGCATCGTGGCGACGAGCAGCGTCCAGACCAGCGCGACCGGGATGAGCAGCTTCCAGCCGAGCTTCATGAACTGGTCGTAGCGCAGCCGGGGCAGCGTCCCGCGCAACCAGATGAAGATGAACAGGAACAGCGAGACCTTGGCGAGGAACCACAGCAGCGGCCACCAGCCGGAGTTCGCGCCGTCCCAGATCGACAGCGGCCACGGTGCCCGCCAGCCGCCGAGGAACATCGTCGTGGCCAGGGCCGAGACCGTGACCATGTTGACGTACTCCGCGAGGAAGAACAGCGCGAACTTCAGCGAGCTGTACTCCGTGTGGAAGCCGCCGACGAGCTCGCCCTCGGCCTCCGGGAGGTCGAACGGCGCCCGGTTGGTCTCACCGACCATCGAGATCACGTAGATGGCGAACGACGGGAAGAGCAGAAGGGCGAACCACGCGGGCCCGCGCTGTGCCTCCACGATCTCGGAGGTCGCCATCGACCCGGCGTAGAGGAAGACCGAGACCATGGACAGGCCCATGGCGACCTCGTAGGAGATCATCTGTGCCGACGAGCGGAGCCCGCCGAGCAACGGGTAGGTCGAGCCCGAGGACCATCCGCCGAGCACGATGCCGTAGATCCCGACCGAGGCGACGGCGAGGATGTAGAGGACGCCGACGGGGAAGTCGGCCAGCTGGAGCACCGTCCGCTCGCCGAAGATCGTCACCTCCGGGCCCAGCGGGATGACCGCGAAGGCGAGGAAGGCCGGAATCGTCGAGATGATCGGCGCGATGACGAAGACGACCTTGTCGGCCGCCTTCGGGATGATGTCCTCCTTCAGCGCGAGCTTGATGCCGTCGGCGAGGCTCTGCAGCGAACCCCACGGACCCACCCGGTTGGGCCCGACGCGGTGCTGCATCCGCGCGACGACCTTTCGCTCGGCGAGGATCGTGATGAGCGTCATGAAGACGAGCAGCCCGAAGACGGCGACCGCCTTGCCGCTGACCAGCCACCACGGGTCGTCGGCAAGCAGCCGTCCGGCCGGAGTGTCCGCTGCGGCGAGCGGCATGACGCCGGTCGCCAGTGTGGGAATCGATGTCATCTACAGCGCCGCCTTCGCGACAGTGACGAGGGAGCCGTTGTCGGCTCCGAGGGTCCGGCGTACGGCGGAGCCGGCCGAGTTGGTCGGCAGCCACACGACGCGGTCGGGCATCGAGGTGACGACGAGCGGCAGCGTGATGTCCCCGCGCTCGGTGGCGACGGTCACCGCGGCGCCGTCGGCCAGGCCGAGCTCCGCGGCGGTGGCGGCGGAGAGTCGGGCGACCGGCGCCTTGGCCGTGCCGGCGAGGTAGGGCTCGCCGTCCTGGAGCCGGCCCAGGTCGAGCAGGTGCTGCCACGTTGCGAGGACGGCCTGCCCCGGGCCCGGCTGGGGCATCGTCGCCGCAGGAACCGCCGGAGGAGCGACACGGGCGCCGTCCCATCCCCCGAGCTCCGTGAGCTCCCGGCGTACGGCGGTCAGGTCGGGCAGGCGCAGTGCCACGTCCATCTCGTCCGCCAGCATGTGGAGCACCCGGTAGTCCGCCACGGCGGTCGTGTCACGCAGCGCGACCGAGAACGGCCGCTCGCGGCCTTCCCAGTCCAGGTAGGTCCCGGCCTTCTCGACCGGTGCGGAGACGGGGAAGACGACGTCGGCTCGCTCGGTCACCTCGCTGCACCGGACCTCGAGGCTCACGACGAACCGTGCCGCGTCGAGCGCGGCGACCGCCGTGGCGGGGTCGGGCAGGTCCGCGGGATCGACGCCGGCGACCAGGAGGCCGCCGAGGCGACCGCCCGCCGCGGCGGCGAGCATCGCGGAGGTGTCGCGGCCGGGGGACGCCGGCAG
>JALYMU010000062.1 GCA_030773595.1 Actinomycetota bacterium
ACGCGGCGGCGCGAGCGGGCCGCCGGCGGATGCGCGCGAAGCGAGAGGTCGTGGAGGCCTCGTCCGGGCGGATTCCTGCGACGTCGGTCTCGGCCGCCCGTCGGGCGGTCTCCTCCACGAGTCGCACGATCGTCCCCGGCCGGTCGGACTGCGGGGCGTGACCGGCGGCCAGCAGCGGGCGGAAGCGTGATCCGGGTACCAGCCGCAGGTATCGGACGGTCTGCCCCGACGCGATCAGGTCACCGATGCCCTGGACCAGCAGGACCGGGCACTCGATCCGGTCCATGCCCCGGGGCACGTCGAGCAGCAGTCCCCACAGCAGCGTCCGCCAGTAGTCGCGGGAGTCGGCGAAGCCCTCACGGGCGCCGATCGCCTCCTCGAGGCTGGTGGACCAGGGGCGGACCTTGAGCGGAGCGAGCAGCGCGGTGCGGCCGAGGGCCGAGCGGGACAGCGCTCCGAACGCGGGTGACGCGGTGCGACCGACCACCCGCGCCAGCGCCAGTCCGGCGCCCTGCGCGATCCGTTCCGGCAGGAGGTTCATCCCCGACGGGGCGACCGCGACGACCGAGCGGGCGCGGCCCCGCCGGGCGAGCTCCAGAGCCACCCGGGCGCCCAGGGAGTTGCCGAGGACGTGCACGGAGGCCACGTCCGCGGCGTCGAGGGTGCGCTCGACGGCGTCGGTGATCGCGGCGACGGTCGGCCGCTCGTCGAGGTGCCGCGAACGCCCTGCGCCCGGCAGCTCGACGTTCAGCACGTCGAAGCGCTCGGAGAGCTCGGCGACTACGGCGGTGAAGTCCCGCCGGGAGCTGCCCAAGCCGTGGAGAAGGAGCAGGGGTTCGCCGCTGCCGGAGCGGGTGAGGGAGAGCGTTGCGATCACCAACCGTCGGTACCCGCAGCCGCTCCGGACGACGCCGTGACCTGCCCCACCCCCTCCCTTACTGCGGACCGGGTCAGGTCCGCCGGGCAGGATGGACGGCATGAGTCAGGTCGTCGCCACCGCCGAACGAGTCGTCCGCGCCCCTGCCGAACAGGTGCTATCCGCGCTTGCGGACTACGCCGGCACGCGCCCGCGCCTCCTTCCCGAGCAGTTCTCCGACTACCGGATCGAGTCCGGCGGGCAGGGTGCCGGCACGCGAGTGCGCTGGCGCTTCGCCGCGACCTCGAAGCGGGTCCGCGAGCAGTCCGTCGAGGTCACCCGGCCCACTTCCGGCACGCTGGTGGAGACGGACACGGCGTCGTCCATGGTGACCACCTGGACGGTGCAGCCGGCCGACGCCGGGACTTCCACCGTGGCGGTTCGCACGGTCTGGAACGGCGCGGGCGGGATCGGCGGGTTCTTCGAGCGCACCTTTGCGCCCAAGGGCCTGCGCCGGGTGTACCTGGCCATGCTCGAGCGCCTGGACGCCGAGCTCGCCGGCTGATCGCGGCGCGAGCGGCGATCGGAGGGGACGATGGTCGGCGTGACCGCCGCGCCGGCCGTCGGGCCCCGGGCCGACGCAATGTTCCTGGACGCTGACGCGACGTCCCTCGACGCCGACCCGGGCCCCTTCGACGCCCTCACCGAGCTGGTGTCCGACGGCGACGTCGTCCTCCTCTCCGGGGCGGGCCTCTCCACCGACTCCGGCATCCCCGACTACCGGGGGGTCACCGGAACCCTGCGCCGGGGGCACATCCCCATGACCTATCAGACCTTCACCCGGGACCCCCGTGGCCGGCACCGCTACTGGGCGCGCAGCTTCGTCGGCTGGCGGCAGATCCGCGGCGCGCAGCCGAACGCGGGGCACCGGGCCGTAGGCGACCTCCAGGCCGCCGGGCACGTCGGCGGGCTGATCACGCAGAACGTGGACGGGCTGCACCAGGCGGGCGGCGCCCGGGACGTCGTCGAGCTGCACGGCGGCCTAGACCGCACCGTCTGCCTGAACTGCGGGGACGTCGCCTCCCGCGCCGGCCTGGACGAGCGGCTGCGGGAAGCCAATCCCACCTTCGGCCCCCACACCGACGAGGTGAATCCCGACGGCGACGCGGAGCTGCCCGACGCCGTCCTCGACGGATTCGTCATGGTGGGTTGCCTGGTCTGCGGGGAGGAGGCGCTCAAGCCCGACGTCGTCTTCTTCGGCGAGACCGTTCCTCGGGACCGCGTGGACCACTGCTTCGACCTGGTCGACGCGGCCGGGAGCCTGCTCGTGCTCGGCTCGTCCCTGACGGTCATGAGCGGTTACCGGTTCGTGCTGCGCGCCGCGAAGCTCGGCATCCCGGTCGCCATCGTCAACGCGGGCCCCACGCGCGGGGACGCAA
>JALYMU010000063.1 GCA_030773595.1 Actinomycetota bacterium
GCCGTGCCTGCGCAGCGGCGACCTCGATGCGGCGCTGGGGCTGGCCGCCCGCGCGCCGCGCAGCTTCGTGCCGGACGGCTCGGGCACCGGAACCGTGCTGCTCGCCGCGACGACCGTGCCACTCGAGCCGTGCTTCGGTCCGGGCTCCGCTGCGGCCCACCACCAGGGCGGTGCCACGCCCGTCGTACCACCCGGCGCACCAGGACTGCGCCACGACGTCGACACGGTCGAGGACCTCGCCTGGGCCGTACGCCTCGGAGTCGGTACGGCGACGGCAGCCGCGCTGGCCCGTCATGCCGCGGGTCTGAGCGCGTTCGCCGTAGGGCTGCCCGAGTCGCAGTAGGGTCGGCGTCGTGCAGGCGACGGTTCGCTCCTACGACGAACAGACCCGCAGCGGGTCGGTCATCCTCGACGACGGCGTGGAGCTCCCCTTCGGCGCCGCCGCGCTGGTCGGAAGCCGGCTGCGTCACGTGCGCCCTGGTCAGCGGGTGCGCATCCGCGTCAGTCCGGAGCGGGACCGGGTGACACGGCTGACGCTCGCCACCTTCGCCGAGCTCGACTAGCGGCTCGGGCCGAGGCCGGCCCAGGCATGCGAAAGGCCGGTCATCCGCGGGATGACCGGCCTTTCGCGCTCGGTACGGCGCGTCAGCCCTTCGCTGTCCTGCGGGTGGCGCGCGTCCTCGGCGTGGCCGAGACCGCGGCCGAGGTCCCGGCGGCCCGCTTGGCGGTGCCGCGCGTGGTGCCTGTCTTGGCCGCCGACTTCGTCGTCGCCTTCGCTGTCGTCTTGGCGGCGCCGGCCTTCGTCGCCGTCGTCTTGGCTGCCGTGGACTTCCCGGTCGTCGTCTTCGTCGCGGCCTTGGCTGTCGACTTCGTCGCCCGGCCGGTGGCCTTCTCAGGTGCGGCCTTCTCCGGCGTCGCCTTGGCAGCGCCGGCCTTGGCCGCCGTACCGCGAGTGGCGCGCTTCGCCGGCGCCGACTCCTCCGCGGCTGCTGCCTTGCGTCCGCCGGCAGGGCCCCCCGCGGCCTTTTTCGCGGGAGCGGCGGCGCCGAGCTTCGGCAGCTTCTTCGCGCCGCTGACGACGGCCTTGAGCTCGGTTCCCGCACGGAAGCGCGGCACGGAGGTCTTCTTGACGCGCACGGAGGCGCCGGTCGCGGGGTTTCGCGCGGTGCGCGCGGGACGGTCGATCTTCTCGAACGAGCCGAAGCCCGTGATGCCCACCTTCTCGCCGGTCACCAGAGTCCGCTGGATGACGTCGATGACGGACTCGAGGGCGTGCTGCGCCTGCTTCCTGTTGCCTTCGAAGCGGCTCGACAGCTCCTCGATCAGCTGCGCCTTGTTCACTGCATGCCCTCCGGCGAGACGGTGACGGGCTCGTGCCCTGTATCCGCTGACGGTAAGCCCGTCAAGCACCAGGGGCAATCACCACGCGGAGGTAATCCCCCTTGTGTCGCAGGACATTTCTCGCCGTCCGGAGGTCACGGCAGGGGTGTACGGAGCCGGAACCGCCGCTGTGCTGGGTGATGTGCGTCCCGCGGACGCCGGTCCCGGCATTGCCTCGACCGCGACAGGAGCCGTGGGAGCGGATCCGACGGAGCCGCGGACGCCCCTCGCGGGGCAGGTCAAGCGACGGGCAGCGTCCGTGGCAGCCAGCCCGGGCGGCTGCGCTCGAACTCGTCGACCGCCTCGATGTGACGCATGGTCAGACCGATGTCGTCGAGCCCCTCGAGCAGGCGCCACCGCGCGTAGTCGTCGACGGCGAACGGCACGACGACGTCCCCGGCGCGGATCGTGCGCGTCACCAAGTCGACGGTGACCGCGGTCGACGGGTCCGTCTCGACGACCGCGAAGAGCCGCTCGGAGTCGGCCGCCTCCACTTGGGCCGTGAGCAGCCCGCCCTTGAGGGAGTTGCCGCGGAAGATGTCGGCGAAGCGAGAGGAGACGACCACCTTGAATCCCGCGTCCTGAAGCGCCCAGACCGCGTGCTCACGCGAGGAGCCGGTCCCGAAGTCCGGGCCCGCGAGGAGGATGCTCGCGCCCGCGTGCGCCGGACGGTTCATGACGAAGTCCGGGACCCCGCGCCAGGCTGCGAACAGTCCGTCCTCGAATCCCGTGCGAGTCACGCGCTTGAGGTAGACGGCCGGGATGATCTGGTCGGTGTCGACGTTGCTGCGGCGCAGCGGCAGGGCCGGACCGGTGTGCTCGGTGAACTTCTCCATGGCTCAGGCCTCCTGCAGCTGGTTGTTCTCGACGAGGTCCGCAGGAGTCGCGAGATGCCCGGTGACCGCCGTCGCGGCCGCGACCAGCGGTGAGACGAGATGGGTGCGACCACCCTTGCCCTGGCGGCCCTCGAAGTTGCGGTTGGACGTCGACGCGCTGCGCTCCCCCGGGGCGAGCTGGTCGGGGTTCATCCCGAGACACATGGAGCAGCCGGCGTTGCGCCACTCGGCGCCCGCTGCGCGGAACACCTCGTGCAGACCCTCGTCCTCGGCCTGTCGGCGCACCCGCTCGGACCCGGGGACGACGAGCATGCGCACGCCCGACGCGACCGTGCGGTCGCGCAGGACGTCCGCTGCGGCGCGCAGGTCCTCGATGCGCCCGTTCGTGCACGATCCGACGAAGACCGTGTCCACGCGCACGTCGCGCAAAGGGGTGCCGGCCTGCAGGTCCATGTACTCCAGCGCGCGCTGAGCCGCCGCGCGCTCGGAGGGGTCGGCGTAGGAGTCCGGGTCGGGCACGGTCGACGACAACGGCGCGCCCTGGCCGGGGTTGGTCCCCCAGGTGACGTACGGCGAGAGCTCGTCGGCGTCGAGGACGACCTCGGTGTCGAACGTGGCGTCCTCGTCGGTGTGCAGGGTCCGCCAGTGCGCGACGGCCTCGTCCCAGTCGACGCCCTTCGGCGCGTGCGGCCGTCCGCGCAGGTAGTCGAACGTGGTCTCGTCCGGGGCGATCATCCCGGCCCGGGCGCCGGCCTCGATGCTCATGTTGCAGATCGTCATGCGCGCCTCCATGGACAGCGCGCGGATAGCCTCGCCGCGGTACTCCAGGACGTAGCCCTGGCCACCGCCCGTGCCGATCTTCGCGATGACCGCGAGGATGACGTCCTTTGCGGTCACTCCGGGCTTCAGCCGGCCGTTCACCGTCACGGCCATCGTGCGGAACGGCTTGAGCGGCAGGGTCTGCGTGGCGAGGACGTGCTCGACCTCGCTCGTCCCGATCCCGAAGGCGAGCGCGCCGAAGGCGCCGTGGGTCGAGGTGTGGGAGTCGCCGCAGACCACCGTCATGCCCGGCTGCGTCAGGCCGAGCTGCGGCCCGATGACGTGCACGATGCCCTGCTCGGCGTCGCCCATGGGGTGCAACCGCACGCCGAAGTCCGCGCAGTTGCGCCGGAGCGTCTCGACCTGCGTGCGGGACACGGGGTCGGCGATCGGGAGGTTGATGCGCTGGGTGGGGACGTTGTGGTCCTCGGTCGCGATCGTGAGGTCCGGCCGGCGGACGGGCCGCCCGGCGAGGCGCAGACCGTCGAAGGCCTGCGGGCTGGTCACCTCGTGCACGAGATGAAGGTCGATGTAGAGCAGGTCCGGCTCACCCTCGGCACGCCGTACGACGTGTGCGTCCCAGACCTTCTCCGCCAGTGTGCGACCCATCGGTCGTCCCTCCTCGTACGGGGGCGCGGCCGGCGCCTCACGGGTCCCATCGGCTGCGCGGTGCCGACCTTGCGCCGATCGAGGCACCGACTTGCATCTCAGCAGATGAGACGCCAATATCGAGCCATGGACAACTCTAGCGGAGTCGGCGTCCTTGACAAGGCCGCTGTCGTTCTCGGCGCACTCGAGGCCGGTCCCGCCACGCTCGCCGGGCTCGTGCAGGCGACCGGCCTGGCCCGCCCGACCGCCCACCGGCTGGCAGTGGCGCTGGAGCACCACCGCCTCGTGGCACGCGACATGCACGGCCGCTTCGTCCTCGGCCCGCGACTCGGCGAGCTGGCCGCGGCTGCGGGCGAGGACCGCCTGCTCGCCGCCGCGAACCCCGTGCTGACCCACCTGCGTGACGTCACGGGCGAGAGCGCGCAGCTCTACCGCCGCCAGGGCGACTCCCGGGTCTGCGTCGCCGCCGCGGAGCGTCCCTACGGGCTGCGCGACACGATCCCCGTCGGCGCGGCACTCACCATGGCAGCCGGTTCGGCGGCGCAGATTCTGCTGGCGTGGGAGGAGCCGGAGCGCCTGCACCGGGGCCTCAAGGGCGCGAGGTTCACCGCGACCGCGCTGGCCGGCGTACGGCGGCGTGGCTGGGCACAGAGCATCAGCGAGCGGGAGCCGGGCGTGGCGTCGGTCTCCGCGCCGGTGCGCGGCCCCAGCGGGCGCGTGGTCGCTGCCGTGTCGGTCTCCGGGCCCGTGGAGCGGCTGACCCGCCAGCCCGGGCGGATGCACGCCCCGCACGTCGTCGGTGCCGCGGGGAAGCTCACGGAGGCCCTGCGCCGCGCGGGGTGAGTGTCCTGCCGAGCCGGCACCTCCGGCACACCACGCAGGACCCCGGCACAACCCCGGCACAACCCCGGCACACGACCCCGGGGCACACGACCCCACAGCCACACGACCTGCGGGCGCGTAGCCCAAGCCGCACGACCCCGGACAGCAGAAGACCCCTCCCCATCCGTCGCACCAGACGGTGGAAAGGGGTCATGCCCGTAGCCCCGACCGGATTCGAACCGGCGCTACCGCCTTGAGAGGGCGGCGTGCTAGGCCGCTACACAACGGGGCCATTCCTGCGACGCGGTGTCCGCGTCACGACCGGAGACTCTAGCGGAGTGCCCCGCCGTAGTTCCAATCGAGCTGGGGTACCAGGACTCGAACCTAGACTAGCTGAACCAGAATCAGCCGGGCTGCCAATTACCCCATACCCCATGGGCACTCCGGACCCTGCACCCGGAACGACTCCGCAGCCTACCCGAGGGCGGTCGTGAGGGCCAAAGTCCCCCCGAGCGGCGCGGGCTCACCGCAGCGACGCCACCGCCTCCCCCAGCCGGCGCAGCGACCGCTCGCGGCCCAGGAGCTCCATCGACTCGAACAGCGGCGGCGACACGCGCCGTCCGGTCACTGCGACGCGCACGGGCCCGAACGCGTGCTTCGGCTTGATGCCCAGCCCGTCCACGATCGCCGACCGCAGCGTCTGCTGGATCGTGTCGGCGTCCCAGGACGTCGCCTCGAGCGCGTGCACGGCCGCTTCGAGCACCGGACGGGAGTCGCCCGTCAGGGAGCGACCCGCCGCCTCGTCGTCGACCGTGAAGTGGTCCTCGTCGACCAGCAGGAAGCCCAGCATGTCGACGCTTTCGGTCAGCACGCCCATGCGCTCCTGGATCAGCGGAGCGGCCTGCGTCACCAGGCGCATCTCGGCGTCGGTGGGCTCGTGCGACACGAGCCCCGCGCTCTGCAGGAACGGCAGAATGCGCCCGACGAAGTCCTCGGGTGCGAGGGCGCGGATCTTGTCGCCGTTGATGGCCTCGAGCTTCTTCATGTCGAAGCGCGCGGGGTTGGCGTTGACCCGCGAGACGTCGAACTCGCGCACCATCTCCTCGAGTGTGAAGTCCTCGCGATCCCCGCCGGGCGACCACCCGAGCAGTGCGAGGTAGTTGGTGAGCGCCTCGGGCAGGAAGCCGTGCTGGCGGTACCACGCGATCGACACCTCGCCGTTGCGCTTGGACAGCTTGGTGTTGTCCGCGCCCATGACAAAGGGAAGATGACCGAAGCGCGGCACGTCCTCGGAGGCCACGCCCATCGCGCGGTAGACGGCCAGCTGCCGCGGCGTCGAGGACAGCAGGTCGTCGCCGCGCAGGATGTCGGTGATCTGCATGAGTACGTCGTCGACGGCGACCGCGAGCGTGTAGAGCGGGTAGCCGTCCGCCCGCACCAGCACGAAGTCCGGCACGTTGACGTGGTCGAACCTCACCTCGCCGCGGATGAGGTCGTCGAAGGTGGTCGACCCTTCCGGCATCCGGAACCGTACGACGGGAGCCCGCCCCTCGGAGCGGTACTCGGCGACCTGCGCCTCGCTGAGCTCGCGGCAGTGCCCGTCGTACCCGGGTGGAAGCCCCTGCTTGCGCTGCTCCTCGCGCCGGTCCTCCAGCTCCTCCGGCGAGCAGTAGCAGTGGTAGGCGTCGCCCTGGTCGAGGAAGCGCTGCGCCCACTCGCGGTAGAGGTGCATCCGCTCGCTCTGCAGGTACGGGCCGTGGTCGCCCCCGACCTCCGGCCCCTCGTCCCAGTCGAGGCCTAGCCAGCGCATGGATTCGATGGCGGCGTGGATGTACTCGTCGGTGACCCGGGACCGGTCGGTGTCCTCGATGCGGAAGACGAAGGTACCGCCGGTGTGCCGTGCATGAGCCCACGCGTACAGGGCTGTGCGGATGTTCCCGACGTGCAGGTCGCCCGACGGCGACGGGGCGAAGCGGGTCCGGACCGTACGCCCGGAGCTGTCAGTCACGAGCAACCACCCGGTTCGTGAGAGTGCCAATGCCTTCGACGTCCACGGAGACCACGTCCCCGGGCTGGAGCGGCCCGACGCCGGCGGGAGTTCCCGTGAGGATCACGTCCCCGGGCAGCAGGGTCATGGCCGCGGACACGTGCGCGACGAGCGCCGCGACGTCGCGGACCATCTGGGAGGTACGGCCGAGCTGGCGCACCTCGCCGTTGACCGTGCAGCGCACCTCGAGGTCGGAGGGGTCGATCGCCGTGTCGACCCACGGGCCGAGCGGGCAGAAGGTGTCGGCGCCCTTGGCGCGCGCCCACTGGCCCTCCGCGCGCTGAAGGTCCCGCGCCGTCACGTCGTTGGCGCACGTGTAGCCGAGCACCACTTCCGGCACCCGTTGCGGCGGGACCTCGCGGCACAGCCGGCCGATCACCACGGCGAGCTCCGCCTCGTGGTGGACCTCCTGGGAGATCGCCGGGTACGCGATGGCGTCGATGGGACCGACGACCGAGGTCGAGGGCTTGAGGAACGTCACCGGGACGTCGGGCACGTCGCTGCCCATCTCACGCGCGTGCTCCGCGTAGTTGCGCCCGATGCCGATGACCTTGCTCGGGATCACCGGCGAGAGCAGCCGCACGTCGTCGAGGCGGTGGCGTTGCCCGGTAATCTGGAACGGCCCGAACGGGTGGCCGGAGATGGCCGTCACCCCCATGCCGCCCGGGTCGGCCAGCTCGCCGTCGACCACGCCGAACGACACGTCGTCTCCGAGGGAGAACCGGGCGATGCGCACGGAGGGGAGGCTACCGGCCACAGCGCCCCGGACGCCGAGCGGCTACCCGCCGTACAGGGCCGCCGGGGCGGCGTGCGACGCGGCCGCCGGGGCGGCGTCCGACACCGCCGCCGGGGCAGCGCTCCGCAGGGACTCCGGCGCCGTCCCGCGCCGGCGCGCATCCTGGCGCATCAGGCCGTAGGTCATGCCGTCCACGACCGCCCGCCACGACGCCTCGATGATGTTCGCCGCGACGCCGACCGTTTCCCACGAGCTCTCGCCGTCGCTGGTCTCGACGAGCACGCGCGTGACGGCGTCCGTGCCGTGGCCGGCATCGAGGATGCGCACGCGGTAGTCGATGAGCTCGAGCCGTTCCAGCGACGGCAGCGACGGGCACAGCGCGAGCCGCAGCGCCTGGTCCAGCGCGTGCACGGGGCCGTTCCCCTCGCCGGTAGCGAGGACGCGCTGGCCGCCGACGTGGACCTTCACCGTCGCCTCCGCCACCGATTCGCCCTCGTGCCGGGAGTCGACGATCACCCGCCAGGACTCCAGGTCGAAGTACGCCGGGCGTCGCCCGTGGACCTCCTCGTGCAACAGCAGCTCGAACGACGCCTCCGCCGCCTCGAACGTCCAGCCGCGCGCCTCCAGGTCCTTCACGCGGGCGGTCACGCGCGTGAGCAGCTCCCGGTCGGTCGAGAGGTCGTAGCCCAGCTCGCGTCCCTTGAGCTCGATGCTTGCCCGCCCGGCCATGTCCGAGACGAGCATCCGCATGTCGTTGCCGACCTGTTCCGGCTCGGTGTGCTGGTAGAGGTTCGGGTCGACCTTGATGGCGCTCGCGTGCAGCCCGGCCTTGTGCGCGAACGCCGACGCCCCGACGTAGGGCTGGCGGGAGTACGGCGGGACGTTGGTCACCTCGCTGACCGCGTGCGCGATGCGGGTGCTCTCCTGCAGCCGGCCTTCGGGCAGCACCCCGAGACCGCGCTTGAGCTCGAGGTTGGCGACCACGGTCAACAGGTCCGCGTTGCCGGTGCGCTCGCCGTACCCGTTGAGCGTCCCCTGCACGTGTGTCGCGCCCGCGGCGACGGCGGCCAGGGTGTTGGCCACGGCGCAGCCGGTGTCGTTGTGGCAGTGGATCCCGACCCGCGCACCCGAGGCGTCGAGGACCTCCGCCACGGCGTCGGCCAGCTCGGGAGGCAGCATCCCGCCGTTGGTGTCGCAGAGCGCCACGACGTCCGCGCCCGCCTCCGCCGCGGTGCGGACCGCTTCGATGGCGTACGCCCGGTCGGCGCGGTAGCCGTCGAAGAAGTGCTCGGCGTCGACGAAGACCCGCCGGCCCTCACCGACGAGATGGGCCACCGTGTCGCGGATCATCGCGAGGTTCTCGGCCAGGGTCGTCCGCAGCGCCAGCTCGACGTGGCGGGGGTGCGCCTTGGCCACGAGCGTCACGACGGGCGCCCCCGAGTCGCGCAGCGCCGCCACGAGCGGGTCGTCCGCGGCGACGGCACCCGCGCGGCGGGTGGCCCCGAAGGCGGCGAGCTTCGCGGTCGAGAGCTCCAGCTCCGTCTGCGCGCGCCGGAAGAACTCCGTGTCCTTGGGATTGGCGCCCGGCCAGCCGCCCTCGATGAACCCCACGCCGAGGTCGTCGAGGTGCCGTGCGATCGCGAGCTTGTCGGCGACCGTGAGGTTCAGGCCCTCCTGCTGGGCCCCGTCACGCAGCGTCGTGTCGTAAACGTGGAACCCGTCGTCCGGGCGGGACATCGCGGACCTCCGGTAACGAAAAAGACCTCCCGCGGGGGCGAGAGGTCTGCGCGCCGACGATGGTGCGGTCGGCGCGCTAGCTGCGAATGAACCGGGTGTGGGGCACGGGTCGAGTGTGACACAGGCGCGTCGGTCGTGGACACCGGTTCTCGGCATCCGGGCGCGCGGCGTCGGGAGCATACAGCCGACGGCGGCTGTCCGCGGCCGGCGGCCACAGTCGACGGTGGCTGTCCCGGTCAGCCCGTCGTGACGGCGTCCCAGAACGCGGCGCGCACCGCACTGGCACCCCAGGCGTTGGGCTCGATGACACCGAGGTACCAGAGGTCGCGATCGCGCGGGCGGGAGTCACGTTGAGCGGCGTTGCCGGCCGTCAGCCCGTGCCCGAGGAAACACCCGTGTATGTCGGCGACGGCCGCTCCGTGCCGCCCGGCGAGCTCGACCAGGCGCGCGTTCAGCTCGCCGATCATCGCGACGCCGTCCGGCCACGGCGGCAGGCCGAGCGCGGCGTGGTCCCCCGTGCCGTCGCTCGGGTCGTACACGGTCCCGACCGCCACCCGGAGATCCGATCCCGCCAGCGACACGAGCTCGGTGAGGACCTGGTCGACGTTGGCCACGACGCCCTCGATGACGCGACGAGCCGCTCCGGTGTTGCCGTAGGCCTGCAGCAGGTCGTTGCCGCCCGCGGTGAGCGTCACGACGGTCGGCACGTCGCCGAGCGAGAGCAACCGTGGGAGCTGGAAGCCCAGGACGGTCGCCGACGTCGCGCCATCCGTGGCGAGCAGGTGGAACGCCGTACCGGGCTGGATCGAGGAGAGGTCGCGCCCGGACCAGTCCGGGAAGTCGTCGTCGCGGTTGCGGTAGAGCAGGCTGGCGCCGCCGCGGCCCGGACCGCCCGCATAGATGTCGATCGAGATGGAGTCGCCCAGCGCGACATACACAGGTGTCCGGTGCGTCATGTCGCCTCCTAGCGCCTCACGTTGCTCAGCAGACCCGCCGCATCCAGCGCCGCTGGTCCGGCACGGTGCCGAGTTGGATCCCGAGCAGCGTCTCGCGGACCTGCGTCGTCACCTCACCGGTCCCGCCGTCCCCGATGACGACGTCCCCGTCACGCGACCGCAGCTTGCCGACCGGCGTGACGACGGCGGCCGTACCGCAGGCGAAGACCTCGCGGATCCGCCCCGAGGCAACTCCCTCGCGCCACTCGGTGATGTCGATGCGCCGCTCGTCGGCCTTCAGGCCGAGGTCGCCGGCGATGGCGAGGACGGAGTCGCGGGTGACCCCCTCCAGGATCGTCCCCGTCAGCTCCGGCGTGACGATCGTGCCGTCGTCCAGGACGAAGTAGAGGTTCATGCCGCCGAGCTCCTCGACCCACCGGTGCTCGGCCGCGTCGAGGAAGCAGACCTGCTCGCACCCGTGCGCCGCAGCCTCCTGCTGGGCGGCGAGGCCGGCGGCGTAGTTGCCGCCGGTCTTCGCCGCGCCCGTGCCGCCCGTTGCCGCGCGGGTGTAGTCCTCGGTCAGCCAGATGCTGACCGGCTTGACCCCGGAAGAGAAGTACGCGCCGGCCGGCGAGGCGATGAGCAGATAGGTCACGTGGGCCGCCGGGCGCACACCGAGGAACGCCTCGCTGGCGAACATGAACGGGCGCAGGTAGAGGCTCGACTCGCCGCCCGAGGGGACCCACGCACAGTCGGTCCGCACGAGGTGCTCGATCGAGTCGAGGAAGACCTCCTCGGGCAGCTCCGGCAGCGCCATCCGCCGCGCGGAGCGCCGGAAACGTGCGGCGTTCTGCTCGGGCCGGAAGGTCCAGACCGACCCGTCGGCGTGGCGATAGGCCTTGAGCCCCTCGAAGATCTCCTGCGCGTAGTGCAGCACCGCCGTGGCCGGATCCATCGGGATCGGGCCGTAGGGCAGGACACGGCCGTCGTGCCAGCCCCGCTCGGGCGTCCACGTCACCCGCACCATGTGGTCGGTGAAGTGGTTCCCGAAGCCGGGGGCCGCGAGGACCTGGACCCGGCGCTCGTCCGCGACGGGGCGCGGGTTCGCCTCCAGCGCGAACTCGAGCCGACCGGACGTGGGGGTCTCTGCCTCGCTCATGGTGGCAAACCGTAGCGCGCGGGCCGCGCGAGCGTCAGGCCAGCGCCGCGGCGACGGCGTCGCCGATCTCCGCCGTGGTACGGCGGGATGCGCCGTCCCCGCCCGCGCGCGCGGCGAGGTCGGCGGCGACCGCCTTGGTCACCCGCTCCGCGGCGTCCGTGAGCTCCAGGTGCTCCAGCATCAGGGCCACGGACAGGATCGTCGCCGTGGGGTCGGCCTTCTGCTGTCCTGCGATGTCCGGGGCGGAGCCGTGCACCGGCTCGAACATGCTGGGCGTGGTGCGGTCGGGGTTGACGTTGCCACTCGCCGCGAGCCCGATCCCGCCGGTGATGGCGGCCGCGAGGTCGGTGAGGATGTCGCCGAAGAGGTTGTCCGTCACGATGACGTCGAACCGCTCGGGCTCGGTGACCAGGAAGATGGTCGCCGCGTCGACGTGGAGGTAGTCGACGTCGACATCGGGGAACGCCGCACCGACCCGCTTCACCGTGCGGGCCCAGAGCCCGCCGGCGTGGACGAGCACGTTGTCCTTGTGCACGAGCGTGAGCTTGCGACGCGGACGGGCCTGGGCCCGGGCGAAGGCGTCCCGCACGACCCGCTCGACCCCGAAGGCGGTGTTGACGCTCACCTCGGTCGCGATCTCGTGCAGGGTGCCGGTCCGCAGCGCCCCGCCGTTCCCGACGTACGGGCCCTCGGTGCCCTCGCGGACGACGACGAAGTCGACGTCGCCGGGTGCCGCCAGGGGCGAGCGGACTCCCGGATGCAGTCGCGCCGGTCGCAGGTTGACGAAGTGGTCGAGCGCGAAACGCATGCGCAGCAGCAGGCCCCGCTCGAGAACGCCTGACGGCACGCCGGGGTCACCGACCGCACCGAGCAGGATCGCGTCGTGGCCGCGCAGCTCCTCGAGCACGGAGTCGGGAAGCGTCTCCCCCGTCGCGTGCCACCGGCGGGCACCGAGGTCGTAGTCGGTCGTCGCGAGGGAGACGTCGTCGGGCACGACGGCGCGGAGGACCTTGACGCCCTCCGCCACAACCTCGGGACCGATGCCGTCACCGGGGACCACTGCGAGACGGATGCTTCGTGCCATGCCCGCCACCGTAGGGGCGTCACCACGGCGCGACACGAACGTCTCGCGATGTGGCGACCCGCGTCAGTCCTCGATGTCGACCGTGCGGCCGCTCTCCGCGCCGACCTCGGACACGATCGCGTCGACGACGTCCTGCGGCACGGCCGAGTCGACGGTCATCGCGACGAGCGCGTGTCCGCCCTTGGCGTCCCGGCTCACCTGCATGCCGGCGATGTTGATACCGGCGTCGCCGAGGATCCGTCCGACGACGCCCACGACACCGGGGCGGTCCTCGTAGCGGAGGAAGACCATGTGCTCCGTCGGCACGATCTCAATGTCGAAGCCGTCGACCTCGACGACCTTCTCGACCTGCTTGGGACCGATGAGCGTGCCGGAGACCGAGACCTGCGTCCCGTCGGCGAGCGTGCCGCGCAGCGTCACGAGGTTGCGGTAGTCGGGGCTGTCGGGGTCGGTCGTGAGACGGACCTCCAGCCCGCGCTCCTGCGCGAGCACCGGCGCGTTGACGTAGGTCACCTGGTCCTCGACCACGTCGCTGAACACCCCCTTGAGCGCCGCGAGCTCGAGCACCTTCACGTCGTGCGCCGTGATCTCGCCGCGGACCTCGACGTCGAGCTGAGCCGCGACGCCAGTGGCCAGGGCCGTGAAGATGCGGCCGAGCTTCTCGGTCAGCGGGATACCCGGACGCACGTCCTCGGCGATGACCCCGCCCTTGACGTTGACAGCGTCCGGGACGAGCTCGCCGGCGAGGGCCAGCCGCACCGACTTCGCGACCGCGATGCCGGCGCGCTCCTGCGCCTCGTCGGTCGACGCGCCGAGGTGCGGCGTGGCGACGACGTTGTCGAGCTCGAACAGCGGCGAGTCGGTGCACGGCTCCTTGGCGAACACGTCGAGGCCCGCGCCGGCCAGGCGGCCCTCCTTCAGCGCAGCGTAGAGCGCGCCCTGGTCCACGATGCCTCCGCGGGCGGCGTTGACGACGATGGCCGTCGGCTTGACCTTGCGCAGGGCGTCCTCGCCGATCAGGCCGACGGTCTCCGGCGTCTTGGGCAGGTGAACCGTGATCAAGTCCGCCTCCGCGAGCAGTTCGTCGAGGCTGACGAGGCGCACCCCCATCTGCGCGGCGCGACCGGCCTGCACGTAGGGGTCGTAGGCGACGATCTTGACGCCGAAGCCGGCGAGGCGCTGGGCCACCAGGACACCGATGCGGCCCAGTCCGACGATGCCGACGGTCTTCTCGAACAGCTCGACACCGGTGTACTTGCTGCGCTTCCACTGCCCGGCACGCAGCGCCGCATGCGCCGGTGAGATGTTGCGCGCCGCGGCAAGCAGCAGACCGACGGCAAGCTCGGCCGCGCTGACGATGTTCGACGTCGGCGCGTTGACGACCATCACGCCCGCCTGGGTCGCCGCCTTGACGTCGACGTTGTCCAGCCCGACGCCGGCTCGCGCCACCACGCGGAGCTTCTTCGCCGCGGCGAGCGCCTCCGCGTCCACCTTGGTGGCGCTGCGGATGAGGATCGCGTCGACGTCGGCAATGGCCGCGAGCAGCTGGCCGCGGTCCGCCCCGTCACAGGAGCGGATCTCGAAGTCGGGGCCGAGGGCCTCGACGGTCGCCGGCGAGAGCTCTTCGGCGATCAGGACGACGGGCTTGCTCACGAGATCCTCCACGAAGGAAGCGGGAGTGTCGGTGCCACGCGCGGTGTGCGAGGCGGGATGCCAGTGTGGAGCGGGACGTCAGAACGGGCGGACATCAAGCCGGGCGGCACCACGCTGTGACTCGCGCCGCGGACGAGTCTACAAATGCGCTTGTGAACGCCTTCACAACCGTCCGGATGGCGAGACCACGGCGGCACGTCCCCCGACCGGCACGGGTCAGTTCAGCCGCGCTCGAGCCGCGCGCGCCGCCCAGCGGACGCGTTCGGCCTCGTCGTCGGCGACCGGCTCGACCGCGTCGGCAAAGGCCTCGAGCTCGGCGGCGCCCTCCGCGAAGCGGCCGACCTGCACGAGCACCTCGCCGTACTCGCGACGCACCGTGGCGGAGTGCCGGGGCAGCAGCAACGTCAGCTCGAGGGCCTTGCGTCGTACGTCCAGCCGGTCGGGCCGCTCCGCCCACCGGCGGATGTTCGCCAGGATTCGCTCCACCGTCTCGACCGGCCCCCACACCGGCGCCTCCGCGGCGGCCAACCGCGTCAGGACCGCTCCCCCGCCGAACGCGTCGACCACGTCGAGGACATCGTCCCGGCCGGCGTGGGCCGGGACGCCGACGACGAAGTGCCCCGGCAGCCCCAGCCCGTACGCCGGAATCCCAGCGCGGCGGGCGACCTCCAGCCAGACGACCGAGAGCAGGATCGGCAGGCCGCGCCGGCGGCGCAGGACCTCGTGCAGCAGCGAGGACTCGAGCTGGTCGTAGTCGCGCGCCGTTCCCGCGAAACCCTGCAGAGCTGTCCGGAGACGTTCCGCAGGCGTCCCGTGCACGGGGACCGCGGCCGCGAGCTCGGCCAGGACGGTGAGCCACGCCGCACGCGCACCGGGCGGCGCGAGCTGCTCGTCGAAGTCCGCGGCGACCAGGAGGCACGCATCGGCAAGGTCGACCTCGGGCGCGCGGACAGCCGCGGCGAAGGCGTCACGCGACGCGTCGCTGCCCTCGGGACCGGCCGCCGGCATGGGTTGAAGGGTAGTGGCTGCGCCGGCGGGCGTCTCGACCGGCGTCGCCCGGGGAAGCTGCCGAGTGCTCCACGGGCCGCATCGCCGCGATGAGACGCGTCACGGCGACGCCGAGCACGCCGTTGGGGCCGCCAGTGCACCAGTGTTGGGTGGGGAAAGCCACACGACCTGCGGCCGTTGCGCTTTCGCGGTGGGAGGTGTTCCGCGCGTCCGCAGAGATCAGCGCGCGGCGGTGCCCTCGGTGTAGTCGTCGTCCGACCGGACCCATGCCATCAGCTTGCGCAGCTCGCGTCCGGTCCCCTCGATCGGGTGCGCCTCGCCCCTGGCCCGCAGCTCCTTGAACTCCGGCGCACCGGCGTCCTGGTCGGCGATGAACCGCTCGGCGAAGGCACCGTTCTGGATGTCGGCCAGGACGTCCTTCATCCGCTGCTTGACCGACTCGTCGATGACCCGCGGACCGGAGACGTAGTCGCCGTACTCCGCGGTGTCCGACACCGACCACCGCTGCTTGGCGATGCCGCCCTCGTACATCAGGTCGACGATGAGCTTGAGCTCGTGCAGGCACTCGAAGTAGGCCACCTCGGGCTGGTAGCCCGCCTCCGTCAGCGTCTCGAAGCCCGCCTGCACGAGCGCGGACACGCCGCCACACAGGACTGCCTGCTCGCCGAACAGGTCTGTCTCGGCCTCCTCGGTGAAGGTGGTCGTGATGCCACCCGCACGCAGCCCGCCCAGAGCCTTCGCGTAGGACAGGACGAGCGGCCACGCCTCGCCGGTCGCGTCCTGCTCGACGGCGACGACGACCGGCACGCCGCGGCCCTCGACGTACTCGCGGCGAACCAGGTGACCGGGACCCTTGGGCGCCACCATGCAAACGTCCACACCGGCCGGCGGTTTGATGTAGCCGAAGCGAATGTTGAAGCCGTGCCCGAAGAACAGCGCGTCGCCGTCCTGGAGGTTCGGCTCGATGGCCTCGGCGTAGACGTGGCGCTGCACGTGGTCCGGCGTCAGCAGCATGATGACGTCCGCCTCGGCGGCTGCGTCCGCGGGCGTCACGACCCGCAGGCCCTCGGACTCGGCCTTGGCGCGACTTCTCGAACCCTCGGGCAGACCGACCCGGACGTCGACACCGGAGTCGCGCAAGCTCAGCGCGTGCGCGTGCCCCTGGCTGCCGTAGCCGATCACCGCGACGACGCGGTTCTGGATGACGGACAGGTCGGCGGCGTCGTCGTAGAGCATCTCTGCCACGGGGGCATCTCCTTCGTGCGATCTCTCGGGGTGGGACGGGTCTGGTGTCGCTGCGCTAGTCACGCGGGCCGGTCGGCGGGGGTCCGGTCGACCGGGCGCAGCGCGCGGTCGGTGATCGACCGCGAGCCGCGGCCCACCGCGACCATGCCGGACTGGACGAGCTCGCGGATGCCGAACGGCTCCAGCACGCGCAGCAGCGCCTCGAGCTTGTCGGCGTTGCCGGTGGCCTCGATGGTGACGGCGTCGGGCGAGACGTCCACGACCTTCGCGCGGAACAGCTGCACGGTCTCCAGCACGTGGGAGCGGGAGTCGAGGTCGGCCTTGACCTTGATGAGCATGAGCTCACGCTGCACGGACGCCGCGGGGTCCAGCTCCACGATCTTGAGGACGTTGACCAGCTTGTTGAGCTGCTTGGTCACCTGCTCCAGCGGCAGGACCTCGACGTTGACGACGATCGTCATGCGGGAGATGTCGGGCAGCTCGGTCGGGCCCACCGCGAGCGAGTCGATGTTGAAGCCCCGGCGGGAGAACAGGCTCGCGATGCGGGCGAGGACGCCGGGCTTGTTCTCGACGAGGACCGAGAGTGTGTGACGGCTCATGTGGCCACCTCCAGGACGCGTCGGGGTGCGGAGTCGGGCGCGCACGACGCGTCGAGCAGGGCGTCGACGTGCACGGATGCGGAGTCGAGCAGCGGCAGGTCGACGTCACCCGGCCGCAGCAGCAGGCCAATCTCGGTGCAGCCGAGGATCACCGCGTCGGCGCCCGCGCGCGCGAGCCGCTCGGCCACGCCGACGTAGGCGGCACGGGCCTTGGGTGTTGTGACGCCGTGCACGAGCTCGGCGAAGATGACCCGGTCGACGACGTCCCGGTCCGCGGCCGAGGGAGTCAGGATCTCGAGGTCCCGGCCGGCGATCCGGTCCTGGTACAGCGACGACGACATGGTGTAGGCGGTGCCCAGGAGCCCGAGACGCCGCACGCCGAAACGCTGCGCGGCGTCCGCGACCGCGTCGACGATGTGGACGAACGGCGCGCTCGTCGCCGCCGTGATCTGGTCGGCGACGAGGTGCATCGTGTTCGTCGCGAGGCCGAGGACTTCCGCTCCGGCCGCTTCCAGAGCGGCTGCGTCTCGAGCGAGCAGCTCCCCCGCCGTACGCCAGTCATTCCCCTGCTGCAGCCGGTGGATCTCGGCGAAGTCCACCGAGCGCAGGATCAGGTCCGCGCTCGCGTGCCCGCCGAGGAGGGCGGCGACACGCTCGTTGAGCAGGCGGTAGTAGACGGCGCTGGACTGCCAGCTCATCCCACCGAGGAGCCCGATCGTCCTCATCGGCCGGCCGCCGCATCGCTTTCGGTGGACCCTGTCTCGGAGTCCTCGCGGTCCCACTGCGGTGCCATGCCGCGGGCGAACTGGATGTCGTCGTTGCTGGTCCCAGCCGGAACCATCGGCCACACCATCGCGTCCTCGTGGACGACGAAGTCGATGACGACAGGGGCGTCGTTCACTGACATGGCCTTCTCGATCGTGCCGTCCACGGTGTCCGCGCTCTCACAGCGCAGGCCCAGGCAGCCGTAGGCCTCGGCTAGCTTGACGAAGTCGGGGATGCGCGAGGAGTGCAGGGCGGTGTTGGAGTAGCGGCCGCCGTAGAAGAGCGTCTGCCACTGCCGCACCATGCCGAGGTTGCCGTTGTTGATGACCGCGACCTTGATTGGAATGCCGTCGAGCGCGCAGGTCGCGAGCTCCTGGTTGGTCATCTGGAAGCAGCCGTCCCCGTCGACGGCCCACACGGTCGCGTCCGGCCGGCCGACCTTCGCGCCCATCGCGGCGGGGACGGCGAAGCCCATGGTCCCGAGGCCGCCGGAGTTGAGCCAGGTCCCGGGCTGCTCGTACTTGATGAACTGCGCCGCCCACATCTGGTGCTGTCCCACGCCGGAGACGTAGACCGCCTCGGGACCAGCGATCGCTCCCAGCCGCTCGATGACGTACTGCGGGGCCAGCGAGCCGTCGGCCGGCGCCTGGTAGCCCAGCGGGTACGTCGTGCGCCACTGGTCCACGGTCTGCCACCAGGCGGAGAGGTCAGTCTGGTGTCCCGCCGTCTGCTCCGCCTTGACTGCCACGACGAGGTCCGCGATCACCTCGCGGCAGTCGCCGACGATGGGCACGTCGGCGGGCCGGTTCTTGGAGATCTCGGCCGGGTCGATGTCGGCGTGGATGATCTTCGCGTACGGCGCGAACGAGGACAGGACGCCGGTCACCCGGTCGTCGAACCGCGCGCCGAGGCCGATGAGGAGGTCGGCCTTCTGCAGCGCCGTCACCGCGGCGACGGTGCCGTGCATCCCCGGCATCCCGAGGTGCTGCGGGTGGCTGTCCGGGAACGCTCCCCGCGCGGTCAGCGTCGTGACGACCGGGATGCCGGTCATCTCGGCGAGGACCCTCAGCTCCGCGGCGGCCCGGGCCCGGATGACCCCGCCGCCGACGTAGAGCACGGGGCGCCGGCTCTGGGAGATCAGCCGGGCAGCCTCGCGCACCTGCTTGGAGTGCGGCCGCGTCACCGGACGGTAGCCGGGCAGGTCCATCTCGACCGGCCAGGTGAACGCCGTCCTGGCCTGGAGGGCGTCCTTGCTGATGTCCACGAGGACCGGGCCGGGTCGGCCGGTCGAGGCGATGTGGAACGCCTCGGCGATGGTCCGCGCGATGTCGCCAGGGTCCGTCACGAGGAAGTTGTGCTTTGTGATCGGCATCGTGATGCCGCGGATGTCCGCTTCCTGGAAGGCGTCGGTCCCGATCGCCGCGGACGGCACCTGACCGGTGATCGCGACGATCGGCACCGAGTCCATGTAGGCATCGGCGATCGGCGTCACCAGGTTGGTCGCGCCCGGGCCGCTGGTTGCCATGCACACGCCGACCCTGCCGGTGGCGAGCGCGTAGCCCTCCGCGGCGTGGCCCGCGCCCTGCTCGTGGCGGACGAGGATGTGCCGCAGCTTCGCGGAGTCGAGCAGCGGGTCGTACGCCGGGAGGATCGCGCCGCCGGGGATGCCGAAGACGGTGTCGACCCCCACGGACTCCAGCGCTCGGATGAGGCTCTGCGAGCCGGTCAGCTGCTCGGTCATTCGGGTCCTTCCCCCGGATCGTGCGGGCGAGCGGGTCTCATCGGTGCGACGGCGTCCGCGTCGGGCAGAAAAAAGCCCCTCCGGCCCGGTGGGCGAGAAGGGGCAGCGCGCTCGGCGGGGAGGCCGGCGCGCTAGGCGACTACGAGGACGATTGACACGCTCTCCACGCTGACGCACCACGGCGGAAGTGTCAACGTCGTGGGACGCCCGTCTCGCGTAACGGACGCCGCGACGATCCCACCGACGGAAGACCCGCGCCCAGGGTCGCGCGACGCCGCGCGCGGCGCCATAGTCGCCGACGGCCGCGCGCCGGGCCTCAGTCGCAGACGGCTCCGGACGCCGCCGACCCCACCAGCCGCGTGTACTTCGCCAGCACGCCACGCTCGTGCTTGGCGTCCGGCGCCTTCCACTCCGCGCGGCGCCGCTCGAGCTCGTCGGGGTCGACGAGCAGGTCCAGCGACCGACGCTCGAGGTCGAGCCGGATGCGGTCGCCGTCCTCGACGAAGGCGATCGGGCCCGCGTCGACGGCTTCAGGGGCGATGTGACCGACGCAGAGTCCGGTCGTACCGCCGGAGAAGCGCCCGTCGGTGAGCAGCAGCACGTCCTTGCCCAGGCCCGCGCCCTTGATGGCGCCGGTCACCGCCAGCATCTCGCGCATGCCGGGACCGCCCTTGGGGCCTTCGTAGCGGATGACGACGACGTCGCCCGCCTGCAGCGTGCCGTCTTCGACCGCCTGCATCGCCCCGGCCTCGCCGTCGAAGACGCGAGCAGTCCCCTCGAACGACGGGGCGTCGAAGCCCGCGGACTTCACGACCGCGCCGTCGGGAGCAAGAGAGCCGCGCAGGATGGTGAGGCCTCCGGTGCGGTGGATCGGCTCGCTCATCGCCCGGATGATGCGCCCGTCGGGGTCCGGCGGCGCAATCTCGGCGAGGTTCTCGGCGAGGGTGCGACCCGTGACCGTGAGGCAGTCGCCGTGCAACAGCCCGGCGTCGAGGAGGGCCTTCATCACGACCGGGACTCCCCCGATCCGGTCGACGTCGCTCATGACGTAGCGGCCGAACGGCTTCACGTCGGCGAGGTGCGGGACCCGGTCGGCGATGCGGTTGAAGTCGTCGAGCGTGAGGTCCACCCGTGCCTCGTGGGCGATGGCCAGCAGGTGCAGGACCGCGTTGGTCGAGCCACCGAGGGCCATGACCACCGCAATCGCGTTCTCCAGCGACTCGCGCGTGATGATGTCGCGTGCGGTGATGCCGCGGCGGATCAGCTCGACGACCGCCTGCCCGGAGCGCTCGGCGTAGCCGTCCCGACGCCGGTCGACCGCCGGCGGCGCCGCCGACCCGGGCAGCGACATGCCCATCGCCTCAGCCGCCGACGCCATGGTGTTGGCGGTGTACATCCCTCCGCACGCGCCCTCGCCCGGACAGATGGCCCGCTCGATCGCGTCGACCTCCTCCCGGGAGATCAGCCCCCGGGCGCAGGCGCCGACCGCCTCGAACGCGTCGATGATGGTGACCTCGCGCTCCGTGCCGTCGGGCAGCTTCGCGCGGCCGGGGAGGATGGAGCCGGCGTAGAGGAACACCGCCGCGAGGTCCAGCCGCGCCGCGGCCATCAGCATGCCGGGCTCGGACTTGTCGCAGCCGGCGAGCAGGACCGCCCCGTCGAGGCGCTCCGCCTGGAACACCGTCTCCACCGAGTCGGCGATGACCTCGCGTGAGACGAGCGAGTAGTGCATGCCGACGTGACCCATCGAGATGCCGTCGGACACCGAGATGGTGCAGAACTCCATCGGGAACCCGCCGCCGGCCGTGACACCGACCTTGGCCGCCTTCGCCAGGCGGTCGAGGGACAGGTTGCACGGGGTGATCTCGTTCCACGACGAGGCGACACCGATCTGCGGCTTCTCCCAGTCGTCGTCGGTCATGCCGACGGCGCGTAGCATGCCGCGCGCCGCGGCGCGCTCGAGCCCGTCGGTGACGTCGCGGCTGCGCGGCTTGAGGTCTGGGGCGGGCGTGTCGGTCATGGCGAGCGCGTGTCCTCCGGCTGGATGGCGGGACGTGCACGCCTCGCGATGACGGCGGTGGCCGTCACGGCGGGCGCGGCCGGTGCCCGGAGGAGGCCGGGCGAACCGGGTGCACGACGGTGTGCGGCGGCGGTGTGCGGCGGTGGTGTGCGGCGGTGGGTGACGCCGCAGGGCCCGCAGTGGTCCAACTGTACGGGCCCACGGCGACGGCTCAGGGCTCGCTTTCGAAGTCTCGGCACTGTCGAAGGTATCCCGCCGCGTCCCAGGTCTGGAGAAACCTCGTCGCCGCCTCCCGTCCGCCCGTGACGAGGCCCTCGCGCTCCTCGGGGGAGAGGTCGAAGTCAACCGGCGACACCCCCGAGGCGTCGACGAAGACCGTGCGCGCCACCACGCACGGGTCGTCGACGTGCTGGGCGTCGCACGCCTCGACGAGGGTCCCGACCAGCGCCAGACCGAGGCCCAGCGGCCCGGCGACGTGCTCCGCCGGACGAGGCCCCGGTCGCGCGGACAGGCGCACACCGAAGGTCGGCCACCGCGGCGGGCGTCCGTCGGTGCGGTCGAACATCGCGACGGGGAAGTCGGACAGGACGCTGCCGTCGACGAGCGTGGAGGGCACGCCGCCGCCGCGCGGGCGCAGCGTCACGGGCTCGAAGAAGAACGGGATGGACGCCGAGGCCCGCACCGCGTCGGCGACGGACTGCTCGTCCGGGTCGAGACCGTAGTCGGCGTAGTCCCAGGGGAAGCGGACCAGGCGCCGGCGGGAAAGGTCGCTGGCCGTCACCACGAGCCCATGCCGCTGCTCCGGCGGCAGCGAGGACTCCGGGTCCTCGACGCGCAGGTCCCCGAAGGTGCGCACCCCGAGGTCGGCGAGCGTGCCGGCGAGGTAGTCCCTGAGGTAGTCGCCCTCGAAGACGCCGCTGTCGAACGCGAGGGACAGGGCGTCGACCGCCGTCGCGAACGGGCCCGCGAGACGACCGATCGGCCCGCGGTCCCGGAACCGTCCGTAGTCCAACGCCCGCGCCAGCTCCTCCAGTCGGGCCAACGGCTCCCCCGCCCGTTGCAGCGCCGCGACGAGAGCACCCACGACTGCGCCGGCCGACGACCCACCGACACGAGGAAAGCGGTAGCCGGCGGCGTCGAGCGCTCCCACCGCTCCGACGAGGCCGAGGCCGCGGACGCCGCCGCCCTCGAGGACGAGGTCGGCGAGGAGAGCCGGCGGGACGGGCGCGCCCTGAGCAGGCAGCTCGCCCGGTCCCCGCTGCGGCTGCGTCGTCCCCGGCTCCGGCCGCGCCGTTGACGGCTCCGGGACCTCGGTCTCCGACATGCCGCCGACAGTAGCCACCGCGACCGACAGGAAACGCGCCTGCGTCGCACCGCGAGCGCGGCCGCCGGCGAAGAGCAGTACGTCGACTCGGCCCGAGCGTCGCTACGTCGTCGAGGGACGTCACGGCGGCCGGCCGGGGCGATGAGGACGTGGATCGCGCACCTGATCACCGGATATTGCTTCAAGCCGCCCGGCGGCGGGGACCGACGACCGTCGCGGCCCGTCCCCGCGCGACACTTAGTCGGAACAATCGAGAGGAGGCCCGAGACGATCACCTACCATCAGTTTGACAAGCCCGTGTTGGCACGACTCCTTGAACCCTGGATTCACTTAGGGGAGAGAGGGTGAACCGACTTGCGGACGATCCGAATGGGGCGAGCAGTGCATCTGGTCACCGCCACGCCTCCGCGGACGTCGCAGGGGCTTCGTCGTGAGGGTCGAGCGCGCTGAGCCCTCCCAGCTTGGACTGTGCTTCGAGTACACGGGGCCTTGGACGCGCGGCTCTTTAGAGTCATCGTGCAGCCCCACCCCGGACCGAGTGTCCGAGCGGCGACTCGAGCAGCATGACTCTCACCGAGACGTGTTATCGCCGAACACTACGCCCCGCCGGATGGAGTATTCGCCGTGGTGACTCAGGTTGCTGACGCCGCCGCCAGTCTTTCTGTTGAAGGCCTACCAAGAAGTGGAACGGGCGGCGCATTGGCATCTCATACCGACGTCTTCGTCCTTCGTGTGGGAGGGCGGGGTGAGTGCAGGTATCCAGTGGTACCGTGGTGCCTTCCCACCGTCTCCCCACGGATGGGAGGTCCTGGTTGGGTCGACTCGGCCTACCTCAGAGGCGTATTCCAACTAGTGTCCCGCGTCCGAAGTTCTCTGCCGGCGGGCGTGCGGCAGGATCTCGTCGGCGGTCTTGGTCCAGATGAACGGCTGGCAGCGCTCGTTCCAGCCGTCGATGAAGCGGCTGATCGCTGCGGT
>JALYMU010000064.1 GCA_030773595.1 Actinomycetota bacterium
GATCCACTCCGTACTGGTGAGTGCCGAATCGCTTCCGGCTGGCGCTGTGCCGAGGTCCGTTGGGTGAGGCATGTCGTCCGCTTCCTCACGCCACAACCAGAGACGGGGCACCTTTTCTGGGTCGAACGGGTTCCGCTCGCTCGAGCGAGGCGTTGCGGGCTCGTGTCCGGCAACCTGATCCTCGTGGCCCGCTCCCGGACGCGCATCACTTCTGTAGAGAGGAAGAGGTTTCTAATTCCCGGGAATCCATCGGGTGTGGCGCCAGCAACTTCCGGAGCCAGGCCGAAGTGCGCCGGAGCAGCGTGGGTCCTTGGTGACCCACATCAGCTCCTGTAGATCGGACGTTCTTCCACTGAGGTTGGCGGACCCGACTGCCACGGTGCCGCCCCTCACGATTGCCTTTGCGTGCAGCATCGGTTGGTTGACCACGATGACGTCACGCGCTTGCAGCTCCAGCAGCAGGCTCGGGTTGGTAGCACCCGAGCGGACGGCCGATGTGCTCGCGTTCACCGCCAGTGCGTCACCATGCCGGAGAGCCAGATGATCCAGGGTCACGTACGCCACGGCCGCCCACGTGCTACCCCGCTTCGGAAGGGCAGCCGCCACTCGCTGCATGACCTTGTCACCTACGAACAACCGCGGGTCGCTCACATGCGTAGTCTGGTGTCTTGCAACACGGAATTTCACGCAACGCAGTGAACGAGCATTGCAGTAGCCGCTCATCGCGTGGCGGAAGAGTGGGCGCGTACCCCAAGCCCGAGCACCGTCGCCGCGCTTAAGCGGCTCTTTGCACGTGGGCGGGGTGTCGTGATCGTCTAGGGTCTCGTGGCCTCGACATGCTGGTGGGTTCCTACGCCGCACAGCAGATGAGGCCACTAGCCGTCACCCACCGTACGACCTTGTTGTTCGTACTGCCGGTTTCCGGGTCGTGGACGTCGCACTCGAGCCCGATGGCGGCCACCGGGTGCTCGTGGAGACGGTGGTCGAGGAGGGCCACTGCCCGTCCTGCGGCGTACCGTCGTCGTTGATCAAGGACCGGCCGGTGCGGCGCGTGAAGAATCTGCCGCACGGCGCCGTGCCGCCGCAGTTGTGGGTCCGCAAGCGCCGCTACCGTCCGGCGAGGAACGCTGCGGTCGCCGGTTGTTCACCGAGGCCACAGAGGAGCTCCCGGCGCCTGCGCGGCTGACGGCCCGGCTACGGGAGCGGGTCCTTCCTGCAGGACGTCACCGCCCTACCGGAGCGCTCTAGGCGGCACGGGCGGGGAGCCGAACCGAATGAGGTTCCCGTCGGGATCGACGTGCGCGCCCTCGTGCAAGCCGTAAGCGGTCTTGACCGGAGCGGCGAGCCGCCCTTCCACCAGGGCGGCTGCCCACTCGTCGTGAAGCGCGGAAGCGTCGTCTACCCACAGATACGTGCAACAGGTATTCGTCGAGTGGTCGATGCTGTCCACCTTTGCCAGATGTATCTCAATACCGTCTCGACCGGCGTAGCCGTAGTAGTCCCCGGCGTCATAGGCCTCGACCGTGAAGCCAAGCCGTTCGTAGTGCGCCAACGCGCGACTGAGGTCTGTCGTGATGAACACGGGAGCAACCCGACGCAACGTAGTAGTCATGGCGCGGAGGCTACCTCGCGGCCGAATCACTCGCCGCATAAAGGCTCTTCGCACTTGAGCGGGGTGTCGTGATCGTCTACGGGCTCGTGGCCTGGACATGCTGGTATTTCTACGCCGCACAGCAGATGAGGCCAGCTCCCGGCGCGGGCGCGTGACGGCCCGGCTACGGGAGCGGGTAAGCACGGCGGTGACGCGTTCTAACCGGGCGGTGTCCGACGTCGCGAGCGAGTACGACCTGTCGTGGAACACCGTGCCTCGGGTGCTGGTCGTCGCGGCCGCGGCGCTGACCGAGCCGACCCGGCCGACCGCTGTCTTCGGAGTCAATGAGACCGAAGCCCGCAGCGTCCGGTAGCTGCTCGGCGAGGCGGGGTGGCGCAGGACCAAGCCGTGGATGACCTCGATCGCCGACCTCGCGCCCGGTCCCAGCAGGGCATTTCCCGGGCTGGCGCCCGGCCGCTGCCGCGGGTGCGTCCAGAGGTGGCTCTCACAGCAGAGCAACGCTTTTAGCGACTCCGTGCAATCGTGTCGATCGAGCGTTCGGCGCCGTACGCGTACGGCATCCGCCGGGCGCTCCCGCAGGCCACGATCGTGCTCGGTCACTGGCACCTCGTGCGGCTGCCAATCAGGTCCTCACCGGCGTCCGCCAACGCGTGCAGCGCGAGCTGCACGGCCGCCGCGGCGGCAAGATCGACCGACGTGGGCGCACCGCAGGTCGCTGCTGCGGGCCGGCGACACCCTTAGTCCGGCCGCGCTCGGCCGGCTCAAGACCGTGCTGAGCACCGACGACCCAACCGGTCAGATCGGCGCGCCGTGGGCCGTCAAGGAGCTGCTGCGTCAGTTGCTGCAGCCCACGGCCCTACCGGCTACACCGGGCACGGGAGCGCCACCGCCGCACCCGCTTCCTGGCCGCCTGCGCGGCCGCGGACATGCCCGAGACGACCCGGCTAACCAAGACGATCGAGGCGTGGTGGCCCCAGACCAAGGGCCTCCTCGATCTCGGCGTCACCAACGCCCGCACCAAGGGCTACAACCGCGTGATCAAGCAGGTGGAGCGGGCCGCCTGCGGGTTCCCCAACCAGAGCAACGACGAGCGAGGCATCGAGCTTCACGTGCGGCCCGGCGGCCCACATGAACAAGCCCGCGGTCGAGGCCGACCCCGCAGAAGTGTGAGAGCCGCTTGAGCTGAGGATTGCGCACGCCGCGAATAGAGCGCCCGCCCGCCAGTCGCAGTGGACGGGCGGCGGTCGGACCGTCCGACGCCGCCGCTACGGCGCCATGATCAAGCTCATCGCCTCAGCGCGCGTGGCGGCGTTGCGCAGGGCGCCACGGACGGCAGAGGTCACGGTCTTCGCGCCAGGCTTGCGGATGCCGCGCATCGACATGCACAGGTGCTCGCACTCGACCACCACGATCACGCCACGCGGGTCGAGGATCCGCATGAGCGCGTCCGCCACCTGCGTGGTCATCCGCTCCTGCACCTGCGGTCGGCGGGCGTAGACATCCACGAGACGCGCGAGCTTGGACAGCCCGGTGATGCGCCCTTGATCGGAGGGGATGTAGCCGACGTGCGCGTGGCCGTAGAACGGCACGAGATGGTGCTCACAGGTGGAGCGCACCTCGATGTCCTTGACCAGGACCATCTCGTCGTGGCCGAGGTCGAAGGTGGTCGTGAGGACGTCCTCGGCGCGCTCGTGCATCCCGGCGAAGATCTCGGCGTAGGCGCGCGCGACCCGCGCCGGGGTGTCCTTGAGCCCCTCCCGGTCTGGGTCCTCACCGATGCCGATCAGGAGCTCCCGGACCGCACGCTCGACCCGCTCCGCGTCGTAAGGCGTGAGGCGCGGCTCCTCCGGCAGCGTGACCGGGTCGATCCCGCTCCCCCCGGGCAGGACCGTCATCCGGTCAGCCCTCGGACGGCAGGGGGCTGTCGGGCACGTCGGTCGGCGCGGTCAGGCCCATGCTGCGGTGCTGGTCGTGACCGTTGCTCGAGCCGTTGACGCGGGCGGCCTCGAGCTCCTTCGGAGTCATCACCGGGCCGCGCTCGGAGACGTGGCGACGCTGCGAGGACAGCCACACCGGTCGCGTCGGGCGCTTGCGGACGCCGGAGAAAATCCGGGAGACCTCCTTCTTGTCGAGCGTCTCCTTCTCCAGCAGCTCGAGCACGAGGTTGTCGAGGATCTCGCGGTGCTCCACGAGGATCTCCCACGCCTCATCGTGGGCCGACTCGACCATGCGGCGCACCTCCTCGTCGACGAGGGACGCGACCTCCTCGGAGTAGTCGCGCTCGTGCCCGGCGTCGCGGCCGAGGAAGGGCTCGGAGTGCCCCGCGCCCAGCTTGATCGCGCCCACGCGCTCGCTCATGCCGTACTGCGTGACCATCGCGCGTGCCACTCCGGTGGCCTTCTCGATGTCGTTCGCCGCACCCGTTGTCGGGTCGTGGAAGACGATCTCCTCCGCCACCCGGCCGCCGAGCATGTAGGCGAGCTGGTCGAGCATCTCGTTGCGGGTCGTGGAGTACTTGTCCTCGTCGGGCAGAACCATCGTGTAGCCCAGTGCCCGGCCGCGCGGCAGGATCGTGATCTTGTGCACGGGGTCGGTATTGGGCAGGGCTGCCGCCACGAGCGCATGTCCGCCCTCGTGGTAGGCGGTGATCTTCTTCTCCTTCTCGTTCATCAGCCGCGTGCGCTTCTGCGGCCCGGCGACGACGCGGTCGATCGCCTCGTCCATCGCCGTGGCATCGATGAGCTTGCGGTCACTGCGCGCCGTGAGCAGCGCGGCCTCGTTGAGCACGTTGGCGAGGTCGGCGCCGGTGAACCCCGGAGTACGGCGGGCGACGGCCATGAGGTCGACGTCGGAGGAGATCGGCTTGCCCTTGGCGTGGACCTGAAGGATCTCGTGGCGCCCGCGCAGGTCGGGTCGCTCGACCGCGATCTGCCGGTCGAAGCGGCCGGGACGCAGCAGGGCCGGGTCGAGGATGTCCGGGCGGTTGGTGGCAGCGATCAGGATGACGCCGCCCTTCACGTCGAAGCCGTCCATCTCGACGAGGAGCTGGTTCAGCGTCTGCTCGCGCTCGTCGTGCCCACCGCCGAGGCCGGCGCCGCGGTGGCGGCCGACCGCGTCGATCTCGTCGACGAAGACGATCGCGGGTGCGTTGGCCTTGGCCTGCTCGAACAGGTCGCGCACCCGGGAGGCACCGACACCGACGAACATCTCGACGAAGTCGGAGCCCGAGATCGAGTAGAACGGCACCCCAGCCTCACCGGCGACGGCGCGCGCCAGCAGCGTCTTGCCGGTGCCGGGCGGGCCGTAGAGCAGGACACCCTTGGGGATCTTCGCGCCGATCGCCTGGAACTTGGCGGGGTTCTCCAGGAACTCCTTGATCTCGTGGAGCTCCTCGACCGCCTCGTCGGCGCCGGCGACGTCGGCGAAGGTGGTCTTGGGGGTGTCCTTGGAGATGAGCTTCGCCTTGGACTTCCCGAAGTTCATGACCCGGGAGCCGCCACCCTGCATCTGGTTCATGAAGAACAGGAAGATGAACAGGATGAGCAGGATCGGCACGATGCTCACCAGCAGGGTGACGAACCAGCTCTGCGTTGGGACCTTCGTGTCCCAGCCCTTCGGCGGCGGGCTCTGCTTCAGCGCGTTGACGATGTCGATCTGCTGCATGTCAACGTAGGAGGACTGGATCTGGTCGCTGCCCTGGATCGTCTCGCCGTCCTTGAGCGTCAGCTCGACGCGCTGGTCACGGTCGACGACGACGGCGCGTTCGACCCTGTCCTGGTCGATCGCGTCCAGGACCACGGCGGTGTCGACCTTCTTGGCCGCCGTCGCGGAGTCGAAGAAGGACACGGCGAGGAGCAGGCCCAACAGGCCGATGAGGACCCAGCCAACGGGCCCGCGGAAGATGCGCTTGACGTCCATCGATGCGGGGCGGGTCGCCCCGTCCCTCCTGGTCACGACGGTCTGGGACCTTGACGGTACACCGGCCTATGCACAGCCCGCAGCCACGAAGGGAGTGGGCGCGTGCGCCGTGGACGCCCCGGCAGGGGCCTCCGGACCGGTACAACGACCGCCGGCCCGCCGACGTTCCCAGCCGTCACTCGTCGTGGCCGCGTCTGCGGCCGACGCGCCGCGGTGCGTCAACGCGAGCGCGGACGCCCGCGCCGACGTCAGTGACCGACGCCGGTGCCCACGTCAGTGGGAGTAGACGTGGGGCGCCAGCGTGCCGACGAAGGGCAGGTTGCGGTAGCGCTCGGCGTAGTCGAGGCCGTACCCGACGACGAACTCGTTGGGGATGTCGAACCCGACGTAGCGCACGTCCACGGCGACCTTCGCCGCCTCTGGCTTGCGCAGCAGCGTGCAGACCTCGAGTGAAGCCGGCCCGCGCGAGGCGAGGTTGGCCAGCAGCCAGGACAGCGTCAGCCCGGAGTCGATGATGTCCTCGACGATCAGTACGTCACGGCCGCCGATGTCGCCGTCGAGGTCCTTGAGGATGCGCACGACACCGCTGCTCTTCGTGCCGGACCCGTAGGAGGAGACCGCCATCCAGTCCATCTCCGCGGGCAGGTGCAGTGCCCGCGACAGGTCGGCCATGACCATGACGGCGCCCTTCAGCACGCCGACGAGCAGCAGGTCGCGCCCGGCGTAGTCGCGGTCGATCTCCGCGGCGATCTCACGAAGGCGGGCCTGCAGGGACTCCTCGCTGACGAGGACGGCCTGCAGGTCCTTGCCCATGTCGTGTGCGTCCACCGGGTCTCCTCGTCGTCGCGCACGAACGGGCGCCGCCGGCGCGGTCCGCACGAGCGAGAGCCTGCCACACGCCCGTGACGCAGCGACGCGTCCGGGCAGCTCCAGCGGCCCCTGCCCACGCCAGTCGACCACCAGCCGGTCGATCTCGTGCACGTGCACGGCGGACAGATCGCTGGCAGGGCAGCCCGCGGCCAGTGCCCGGGACCGCAGAACGCGCCGTCGTACGGCCGGTGGCAGTGCCGTCAGGACCGCCACGTCGAGCTCCGCCGGCGCGCCGGGCACGGCGGCCTCCCGAGCCGCCCGCGCCGACCACGCGTCGAGGGCGTCGGCGTCCTCGCGCAGCAGGGCGGCACTGCGCGCGAGGGCGGCGGCGACGCCGGGCCCGAGCTCGCCCTCCACCACGGGCAGGACCCGTAAGCGCACCCGGACGCGCGTGTACGACGGGTCGGCGTTGTGCGGGTCTTCCCACGGCTTCCGCCCGGCCTCCAGGCACGCCGCGCGCAGCGTCGAGCGGTCCAGTCCGAGCAGCGGCCGGCGCCAGAGGCCGGACACCGCCGCCATGCCGGACAGCGAGCGCGTCCCGGCGCCCCGGGCGAGCCCCAGCAGCACGGTCTCGGCCTGGTCGTCG
>JALYMU010000065.1 GCA_030773595.1 Actinomycetota bacterium
GCGTTGTGCGGCTTGCGCGAACGCCGCGCGCGCTCGCGCGCCGCGGAGGCCATCTCCGGGGTCAGCGTCACCTGCACCCGGCCGTCCACGTCGAGCCGGACGGGGCGGCGCGGGACGCGCTGCATCCGGCGTACGGCGGCGGCGAGCACCGCGGCCATCCGCGCGTCGCCCTTGACCGCGGCCACGTCGGCGGGGTCCTCGGCGGTCGCAACGACGCCCGGGAAGAGCGTCGCGGGCGTCGACATGACGACGCCCGTCTCGCCGAGCGCCGGCAGAACCTGCCCGATGTAGCGCAGGAAGACCCGGGTCGGGCCGACGACGAGCACTCCGGAGCGGCCCAGGCGCTCGCGGTGGGTGTAGAGCAGGTACGCCGCGCGGTGCAGGGCGACGGCGGTCTTGCCGGTCCCGGGACCGCCCTGGACGACGAGCACGCCACCCAGCTCGGATCGGATGATCCGGTCCTGTTCGGCCTGGATCGTCGCGACGATGTCGCCCATCCGGCCTGTCCGGTGCGCGGTGAGGGCCGCGAGCAACGCGCCTTCCCCGGACAGCGCCGCTCTCGAGGTGTCGTCGAGCGCGTCGAGGTCCAGCACGTCGTCCTGCACGCCGGTGACCCGCCGGCCCCGGGTGACGAGGTGGCGCCGGCGGACGACCCCACCCGGGTCCGCCGCGGTCGCGCGGTAGAACGGCTGCGCAGCGTCCGCCCGCCAGTCGACGAGCAGCGACTCGTGGCGCTCGTCGGTGAGGCCGATCCGCCCGACGTACCGCGTCGGCCCGGCAGCCAGGTCCAGCCGGCCGAAGGTCAGCCGCTCCTCCACCGCCTCGAGCCGGGCAAGCTGGGCCTCGTGGAGCGCGGCGAACGCGTCGCGCTCCGAGCGGTTCTGCGGACTGCCGGAGGCGCGGGAGCGGCGGACCCGGTCGAGCTCGCGCCTCGTGTGCTCGCGCAGGGCGTCGAGGCGGGCGTAGAGGCGGTCGACGTAGGCCTGCTCACGGGCCAGCTCGTCCGCCTCGCCGGTCACTGCGCCGCTCCCCGCCCGCTCTCGTTGCCTTGCGGCGAACTGCCTTGCTGCGACGCGGCGAGGCCGCACGCCGTGGCACGCCCGGTCGCCGTACGGCGTCCATTGTCGCGGACGGTACGCGTCGCAACGACAGCGGAGGACAAGCGGACCTCGTGGTGCCTGTCCGGCAGTCGGATGGTGAAGGCTTATGGCTCAGGCGCTCGTCCTGGTACGGACGCTCGGACGGTCAGCCGCGTCCTCGCCGGGCTCGTCGAGGCGGCCCTGCCACTGTTGCACGCCGTGGCCGCCGAGCGGCTACTCCGAAGCGGCCTACCGATCGCGGCACGCCTGGCGGTCAAGCTGCTCCTGGTGCCGCTGATCCATTCCGGATGCGGGCTCGCACCAGCCAGCCTCGAACCGCGCGCCGACCGCGGGTCCGGTGGTGCTGCGGAGCCAGCGGCAGCTACTGATCTCGGGACTCGACTCTGGCGTGCGAGTGACGTCGCTGACGATGCCCCACACCACCGCAGGGGGTGCGAGACGGCGGTGCGCCCGTCCCGGTCGAGACTCTGCATCACGTGCCCCTGGGGCCGGTAAGTGGCACGCCCGGCTGGTTGCCGAGCGCTGGCTCATCACGCCGCTCAGAACGACGGTGTGGAGGCGCACAGCGTCGTCACTGTCCGCGCGCGGAGCGAGTTCCCGCCGCCGCACGGCTTCGCCGAACTCTTCACGCACCTGGCGCATGTCCTCGACGCCGGGCGCGAAGGTCTGTGGCGACGGCTCGAATCCTGGCACCGGGCGCCAGTGCAGCAGTTGGGCGAGTCCGGGTTCTCTGTGCACCACCGCACGATGGCCAGGCCTCCAGCGCGTAGGTGTGCGATGCCGGGCTCGTGGCCGGTGATGGCCGCACGGACGGCGGTGACCTCGCTGTGCAGCCCCGGGCGAACAGAGCGTCGTACAGCGCGTGCAGCGACGGGAAGTACTTCTACAACGACCACCCTCGCATGGCGGTGCGCCGAGCCACCTCCGAGACGGTCAAGCCGCCCACGCCCAGCTCCGTCATGACGTCAACAGCATGATCGAGTATCTGGGTGACAACCGCCTGCCGACGAGCGACCTGCCGGGAGACGGCCACTTCGCCAGACGTCGTATCGAGGCTATGTGTTCCAGCCGAAGACAACGCGTGTCAAGCGCCGCGTCTCAGTCGCCTGCCGACTCGTCGAAAAGTGCTTCCCCGGCTCATCTCCCGGAGTAGCGTCCACGGTGCCCGCCCGGCCACTGTCCGCTACCGGAGGCGATCATGATCGGTACGGCGAGCGCCGAGGCACTCGTCGAGGCCGCGGCACAGGTCGCAGACGCCGGTGCTCGTGCGGCAGTCATCACGCTGATCGCACGACTCGGCCTCGAGCGTGAGCAGTGGGCCCACCTCGGCCGCCGCCTCGTCGACCTCACCGACGTCCCGCCGGACGCGCCGGGACGGACAGAACTCGTCACGGCGTTGGCCGACGTGCCGACCATGTCCGCCCGCCGTCGCCTGGCAGCCGTGGCGTCCGACGTCAACGACCCGGCGCACGAGGCGGCGGAGTTCGCGCTGGACCCGCAGGCGGCCGCCGAGCGGCGGCACCCCGCGACGATCGCAAGGTGCCTCGCTGAGCTGGCGGCGGACCCGACGAGCTACGCGGTCGCGGAGCTTGCGGCCCTGCCGATCGAGCGGTACGACGTGCACCCGGACGCCTTCGCCGCGACGCTTGCGAGTGAGAACGACGACGCGAGATTGTGGGCGGCGATCGCCGTCGGCCGTCTCGGCGTCCTGGACGCGATCGACGAGCTCTTCACCTGGCTGGGTCAGAACGACAGGGAAGACTTGTTTCCGGGTAATCCGTGGGTCTCGTACGGGTGGATCTCGAAGGTTCGCCCGGTGCCGGCAGCGCTCTCGCAGCGGTTGGTCTCCCACGACGCGGAGCACCTTCCCCGGGACGCCCGGCTGCTGATCTGGGCCGTGACCGGGACGCGTACGGCGGACGGTGCCCCGCTGGACGAGACGCCGTCGACGACGTCACCGCGGGGGGCGCCCGAACCGCCCAGCGGTGACCCGAATGACGCGGCACGGCTCGAGCGTGAGCTGATGTCCGTCGAACCGTGGCAGCGCTCGCTCGACTGGGACGAGCGGGAGGTGCTGTCCGCCCTCCCAGTGGAGCACGTGAGCAAACTCGTCCTCGCCTTGGTGACGAAGGTCGCGGCGCAAGATCCGCTCTACGTGTCGATCGGCGGCAACCTGCTGGTCGATGTCGCCAGGTCCGTCGACCCGCACGGCATCCCGGTCGACCGGCTGCTGTCGACGTACGCGGCCGACGGCAACCTCCGCATCGACCCCAGTCAGTTCGCTTACGTGATCGCACAGGCGCCGCACGACACGGTGGCGCGCGCATTCACCGAGTCCATTCGCGGCGCGGATGACGACGGGCGCGCGCGCATCGTGCAGCTCGCCGAGGGCGTCTCGCGAATCATCCTCACCGGTGAGACGCCGTATCGCGGCGCCGGTCCGGGCGACACCGAGGTCGTGCAGTCGCCGGTCGTCGACCTCGTTGACGATGTCGGGTGGACGCACGCGGAACCGCCGGAGCCGCCCGAACCCATCGGCCCGGCACCGATGCCGCCGCCGATGACAGGCGCGGCACCCCCGCCGCCCCCGCCGATGGGCGCGCCACCCGCACCGCCGCCACCAGCCGCGCCCGCACCACCACGTACGGCGTGGCCGCGCCTCGACGCACCTGACCGCGTCGTCGTAGGGCGGCTGTTCGAGGTCACTGTCGGCGTACGTCGCCAGGAGGATCGCGCGCTCGTCAGCACCGGTCGTCTCACCCTGCCGGACGTGGCGCAGGTCGAGCTCGAGCTGCACCTGGCCTACGACCCGGAAGCGTTCGTGCTTGCCGGCTCACCGACGCACACGATCCGCATCACGCCCGACGACCCGTACCCGACCGCAAAAGCCGGCTTCGTCGCGCTCGAAGCCGCCGGCCTGGCCGCCGAACGCCGCATCGACGTGCATTACAAGCACGCCGGATCGCTGATCGGCTTCGCGTCGCGAAGGGTCACCGTCGCCGCATCCGAAGCCGACGTAGCGACGGCGCCCAAGCCAGTCCAGCCCGACGCCGGCATGCTGAGCCTCGACGCGCTGCTCGTCGAGGAACCGCCCGACCTCATCGTCGTCATCCGGCGCGCGGATGACGCGGCGGGCACGCGTCTGGTCTTCACTGCGCACTCCGCGGTCGAGCGCATCACCGCGCCGGCCGACCCCCTCACCCGTGACCTCCGCAGCCGCCCGGAGGACTTCGCGACGAGCAATCGAATGAAGATCCGCACGTCGAAGGACCAGTTCGACGTGCTGACGTGGCTGGAAGGACGGGGCCTTCTGATTGCCGGCGTGATTCCCGAC
This sequence comes from Actinomycetota bacterium, assembly GCA_030773595.1. Taxonomy (GTDB): domain Bacteria; phylum Actinomycetota; class Actinomycetes; order JALYMU01; family JALYMU01; genus JALYMU01. Next base: position 4,435 of record JALYMU010000065.1, read on the forward strand.
GGCGTGCGCGACGCCATCCGCGCCGTGGTCGAGCGGCCAACCGCCGAACCTGCGACGTTGCTCCTCCTGAGCGAGGAACCGCACGTGCCGTGGGAGCTCGCGGTGTTCGACCCACCGCTGACAACCGCCCCCGGCGGCACCTCCAGGTTCCTCGGCGCCCATGCAGCGATCGGTCGATGGCTGCTCACCGACGGCGCGAAGCCGGAGCCGACCCCGCCACGGCGGGTCGACGTACGTGAGAAGGCGGTCTTCACCGCGAAGTACGCCGGCGTTCCGCGGTGGCCGTCACTGCCGAACGCGGAGGCCGAGGCCACGGAACTCGAGAGCCGCTACCCGCCTGCTCACGTCGTACCCCCGCTGTTCCGTGACGTGCTGCGGTGCCTCGAGGGGTCGCCGGCCGCCGACGTACTCCACTTCGCGCTGCACGGGCAATTCGATCCGCAGGGCATCGACGAGGGACTCGTGCTGCTCGACCCGCGCCCGGACGGGAAGCTCGCCGCGCAATACCTGCAAGCTGACCACATCCGCAGCACGACGCTGACGCGCCAGCCGTTCGTGTTCCTCAACGCGTGCCAGGTCGGGGCGACGAAGGACGTTCTCGCCGACTACTCCGGACTCGCGGCTGCGTTCCTCTTCGCGGGTGCGTCCGGAGTCCTCGCGCCGCTGTGGAACGTCGACGACGTCGTTGCGAGCGCGCTGTCCCGGGAGTTCTACGAGAGCGCGTACGCCGAGCCCGACGCCCCGTCGGCCGCGGAGATCATCCGCCGGTTCCGCGCCCGTTTCACCCGTGAGTCGATCGACGCCGGAACGCCCGCGGCGAGCGCAACCCTCGTGTCCTACCAACTGTTCGGCCACCCGCGGCTGCGCCTGCGGCGATCGGCTGCCACTGCCACGAACGGAGTCTCCGATGCCCAGCCTCAACCCTGAGGGCACCGCCGTCTCGGTCGGCGACGTCATCGTCTACACCCCCGGCCTCGCCGGGTCCGTCGAGGTGTACGACGCCGGGACCCCCGGGATGCGCGGCGCCGAGGACACCCGGCCGGACTTCCTCGAGGCGATGCGATCCGCAGGCGTCGACGAGCAGCTGACCGTCGAAATCACCGATCCGGTCGAGCTGGACGACACGGGTGGGTCCCGAGCGGGCGGGGGTGGAGAGTCGCCGATCCTCCTCGACGTCCCCGGTCCCGGTGACGGCAACGGGCAGTTCCTGC
>JALYMU010000066.1 GCA_030773595.1 Actinomycetota bacterium
CCCTGTGCGTGTTCGATACCGAGCCTCATCATCTCACCGACGCCCAGGTCGGCCGGCTGCTCCAGCTCGCCGACCGGGTCGTCGCGACGTTCGAGCAGGGCCGCTCCGCCCGCGCAGCACTGCGGAGTTAGCCATCGAGCAGCGCGACGTGCGCCGGCGTTGCAGAAGGGTGAAGGCCAGGGCAGGGAGCGGCCCCCAGCAGGTCCTAGGGCGAGCGCGGCCGGCAAGCGCCGACGGAGACGGCTATGCCCGACGGTGGTGCGGCGAACTTGACTGGGGAGGGCGAAGGGTGAGTCGGGATCAGGCGAGGGACCTCGCTGCCGAGGACTGCGCTGCGGTGCTGGAGGCCCTGCCGTCGCGGCTGCTGGTGCTCTCTCCCGACCTGATCATGCTGCAGGCCAGCGACGCCTACTTGCAGTCCACGGGCAGGTCCCGGGACCAACTGCTGGGCAGGCATCTTTTCGAAGCGTTCCCAGACAACCCGGCCCTGGTCGCTGCGGATGGAGTGAAGAACCTGCGGGCCTCGCTGGAGCGGGTGTTGGCTACTGGACGTCGGGACACCATGCCGGTTCAGCGGTACGACGTCACCGACGAGACCGGGGCTTTCCGCCCTCGGTGGTGGAGCACGATCAACGTGCCCGTGTTGGACGCACGAGGCGACGTGCGCTTGTTGCTGCACCGGGTGGAGGACGTCAGCGACGTCGTGCAGCTGCGTGAAGCCAGCGATCGCGCCGGCCCCGTTCACGACGCGTTACGGCGCCGGCTTCGTGAGATCGAGACGGAGCTGTTGGCCCGCAACCGCGAACTCGCCGCGGCGAACGAGCAGCTGCGCGAGACCCACCGGCGGGAGCAAGCCCGTTCGGCGGCCCTGGCCGGGTTCGCCGAGACTATGCAGCGCAGTCTGCTCACTGCGCCACCACAGCCCGACGGTCTGCAGATCGTGGCCCGGTACCGGCCCGCGGCCGCCGAAGCGCGAGTCGGGGGGGATTGGTTCGATGCCTTCCGCACCCCGGAGGGTGTCACCACACTGGTCGTGGGTGACGTCGCTGGCCACGACCGCGAGGCGGCCGCGGCGATGGCGCAGCTGCGCAACGTGCTGCGCGGAGTCGCCGTCACGATGGGGCATCCACCGGCAGCCGTCCTGTCAGCACTCGACCGGGCTCTGATCACTCTCGACACGCCGGCCCTGGCGACGGTGCTGCTCGCGATGGTGGAACACGCCGCCCATGAGCGCGGCGCGAGCTGCCACACGCTGCGCTGGTCCAACGCAGGTCACCTCCCGCCGCTGCTGCTGGCCCCAGGGCGCCCCGCCGAGCTGCTCCGCCGCCCGGCGGACCTGCTAATCGGTCTGGACCAGGGCACTGCCCGCAGCGACCACACCCTCCGGCTCGAACCCGGCGCGACGGTCCTGCTCTATACCGACGGGCTGGTCGAGCACCGCGACCAGGACCTCGACACGGGACTGGACCGGCTACGCGCAATGGCCGAAGCCATGCGCCACCAACCGCTGGACCACCTGTGCGACGACTTGCTCATGACCATGGCGCCCAGTGGGGAGGACGACGTCGCCCTGGCCGCCGTCCGTATCCCGGCCCAGCCAGCGCTGATGCCTCTCTGACCGTCGCCGTGCTTGTAGCAACTCGACACCCGCGTTTCACTATCTTGACAGGATCGAGCACGTCGGTGGTCGCGAGGGCGCGCAGTACCGCGGTCGCATCGCCCCGCTCATCCGCCTCTCGTCGTACGCATGACATTGCGGTTGGGGCAACGGTGTGAAGATCCGGCGGGTGCACCGTCCGGAACCCGTGTCCGTGAGACGCCGTCTCCAACCTCCAGACCATCCGGACACGGCATGCGGACAAGACCGTCGCTGTGTCTCGAAAACGGTGGCCGTCGTTTCTGGTCGGTCGGCGACCGCTGCCCCGGCAACTCGTGTAAGGAGCGGAGCCGGAGTCACGCTGGTGGCCGGAGGCCGCGCCGTGGCGCTCGGGGAGGGCGGTCCCCGCGGAGGGAGAAGACCATGTCGAGGACTTGACGTACCTCGGGGACGTTGTGCGTCCGGAAGACCCGCGCACCGAGCCACGCTGCGACTGCGGTGGCGGCGAGGGTGCCGGGCAGCCGGGCGGTGACGGGCACGTCGAGCGTTTCGCCGACGAAGTCCTTGTTGGACATGGCGACGAGGACCGGCCAACCGGTCCTGACGAGTTCGTCGAGTCGTCGGGTGATTTCGAGTGAGTGTGCGGTGGTCTTCCCGAAATCGTGTCCCGGGTCGATGAGGATGGCGTCAGCGCGGGCCCCGACCTCGACGGCGCGGCCGGCGAGGCCGGTGACGGTGTGCGCGACGTCGGCGACGACGTCGTCATAGCGGGGGTGGAGCGGGTCGGTGCGAGGTGGCAGATGGCCGGCGTGCGTGCAGACCAGACCGACACCGGCTTGGGCCGCGACGTGGACGAGTTGCGGGTCGTGGCCTTCCCAGGCGTCGTTGAGGAGATCCGCGCCGACCTCGACGGCGGCTCGGGCGACTTGGGACCTCCACGTGTCGACGCTGATCACGGCGTCGGGGCGGCGTACACGCAGCGTCGCGATGACCTCGCAGACTCGGTCGATCTCTTCGCTGGGGGAGACGGGGGCGCCCTTTCCCGCTTTGCCCCGCCGATGTCGACGATCGCGGCGCCCGCGTCGAGGGCGTGTTCCGCAGCTGCGACCGCCGCAGCCGCAGCGAAGGTCGCGCCTCTGTCGTAGAACGAGTCGGGTGTGCGGTTGACGATCGCCATGACGACCAACTCGTCGGCCGGGAACACGCGGCCGCCCAAGCGCAGCGGTTGTTGCCGCGCCTCTGGAGTTGCGGACTGCTGAGGTGCAGGAGCAGTGGGCGATTCTGCCGGTGTCATTGCGGCGAGGCGCCGTTCGCGAGTGTGACCTCGGGACGGAGGTAGCGGAGGAAGAGGAAGCCTTGGTCTTCGAGCACGAGTGCGAGACGCAGCCGTGGCAGCGGGTCGAGCAAGGGGCCGTTGAGGACGCGCAGAGCGGAACCGCCGACCAGCAGCGGGGAGATCGTCAAGGACAACTC
>JALYMU010000067.1 GCA_030773595.1 Actinomycetota bacterium
GAGGCCAAGGACGCCGCGGTCTATGACTTCAACCGCAACGAGGTCCCCGGCTCCACCTCCCGTGACCGGGCCTACTGGCGTGACGTCGGGACCATCGACGCGTTCTACGACGCGCACATGGACCTGACCTCGATCCACCCCTACTTCAACCTCTACAACCGCGAATGGCCCATCTACTCGGGTCACGACCCCCTCCCGCCGGCGCGTTTCGTCGACGACCCGACGGGGTGCCCCGGCCACGCGGTGAACTCGATGGTGTGCTCCGGGGCGGTGGTCTCCGGGTCCCGTATCGAGACCTCGGTCCTCTCGCCAGGGGTGTACGTCGACACGTGCGCGACCGTGACCGGGTCCGTGCTCATGAACAACGTCCGCATCGGCCGGGATGCGGAGGTCCGCAACGCCATCCTCGACAAGAACGTCGTCATCGCAGAAGGCTGCAGCATCGGCGTCGACCTTGACCACGACCGCGCCCGGGGCTTCACGGTCTCCGACAACGGCGTCGTCGCCGTGGGCAAGGGAGAGACGGTCAGGTGACCGGACGGGACGTCAAGCGCCTCGCGCCGACGGTCCCCCCGCTGCGGGCTGCTCCCAGGTGCGCTGGCCGCCTGCCTTCTCGGCCTGTCCGGCTGCGGCGAGGGGTTGTCCGCGGCGAGCGGGTCACGTGAGTTGCGATGCCAGAAACAACGCGTCGATCCGGCCGCCCTCGAGAACGCGCGGTCGGCTTCGACACTGGGCCAGCACGGGCTGGCGGCACTACGCGGACACGAGGTCCGCCGCATCGGGAACCTTCGCGGGTGGGTGGTGCTGGAGGAGTCCGCCGACGAGGTCGTCCTGATCGGACGGCTACCCACGCCGGAGCCACAAGGAGGTCCGGCTCTCCACACGCATCAGTTGCTCGCTATCGAGAACGCGGGGACGGGAGACGTCGACGGCATCGATGGCTGCACCTGCGCCAGTCGACGCGCTGTGACCTCCGGGTCGACCTCGGAACGCTCAGCCCGGCCGATGTGATGCTCGATGGCGCCTCGCCACCGCAGCCCGACGCGGCGAGCATCGAGCTCCTGGTGATTGAGCGAGAGTGCGCGAGTGGCAAACCCGCAACCGGCCGCGTCAGGCTCGTCGACAGTCCCGGACGGCCGATGAACTGCGCATCGTCCTCGGCGTCGCGCCGTCGAACGACGGCGGGAGCTGCCAAGGCAATCCGGCGACGCCGTTCACCGTCGATCTGAACGCACCCCTCGGGGACCGAACGATCGTCGACGCGTCCGTGCACCCACCGAGGCGCATCGCTGTAGGCGATCCGCACTGAGGCGAACCACGACGGCACCCGATCCGAACGGCCGCACCGGTACACACAGCGGCTGGGGTCGCGCCGACAGCTCCCCGGCTCGGCGGTGTTCCGCGCCCGGCAGCGTCCCGCATGACGGCAGCGTCCCAAGCTCGGCGGCGTCCCCGCTCGGCAGCGTCCCAGGGCTCGGCAGCGTTCGCCTGCCCCGCGGGACAAGGCGCAGAGCATTCCGGTCCTTCGCTCAGCCCCCCGAGCGTGATCACGGCGGCGGGCTGGGGTTGCGGGCGCCGATGGGGCCTTAGGCGTGCGGGTCTGTTGCACGGATAGGTGACGGCCGGTCTCCCGGTTCCGCTGCGACCTACTCAGGAAGCTGCGCGCTACTTCAGAGTCGGTTGCCCAAGGGGGCGGTCAGGTGTCGAGCCACTTGGCACCGGTGAGGGCGGTCCCGCACGGGGCGACGCCGACGTAGCGGCCGGCGCCGGCGGTGGTAACCGCGATCACGTCCAGGGCACCTTCGACGACGACGGGGACGGCGCCGGAGCGGAGCGCGCCCAGGACGCGTGCAAGCCGAAGTACAACCGCAAACGTCAGCTTGCCACGAGCCGCACGAGGGCTGCCGTCGCCGCAGCCACGCCGACCACCACGAGAAACGGCGCGCGCAGCGCCAGCGCCACGCATGCCGCCGCGACACCAAGCACCCGTGCATCCAGTGTGACGTCCTGCCGAGACACAAGTGTCTGGACGGCCACAAGAGCCGCCAGGAGCGCAACCGGCAGAAGATTCGCCGTCCGCTCCACCCGTGGCGCTGCCAGCCACCGTTGCGGGACCGAAACACCCGCCAGCTTCAGCAGGTAGCAGCCCAGCGACGTCGCCAGGATCGCGACCCACGCGGCGCTCATGCATCGCTCCCTGAACCCCCGGAACTGCCGGAACTCGCTGGACTGCTCCCCCGACCCCGCGGCCACGCCCCCACCGCCACAGCCACGAAGGCGGAGACGAGGACCGGCGCGCCGATCGGGACGAAAGGTACGGCGACCAGTGCCACGACGGCCGCCGCCGCAGCGACCGCGCACGCCTCACGCCCGCGGAGCCGGGGAGCGAGCAAGGCGACGAAGGCAGCGGGGACCGCGGCGTCGAGCCCCAGCCGGCGCGGGTCGGGCAGAACCGTGCCACCGAGCGCACCGACGAGCGTCGCGGCGTTCCACAGCACGAACACCGCCGCGCCCGTGGCCCAGAACCCGATCCGTGCCACCTGCGACTCATCTCGGGCGAGAGCCACGGCGGTCGACTCGTCGATGACCAGTTGCGCGCCGACGAGCCGCCGCACCCCACTCAAGCCGAGGACGGGACCGAGCCGCACACCGTAGAGAGCGTTGCGGAACCCGAGCAGCAGCGCGGTCGCGGTGGCGGACATCGGGGAGCCGCCACTCGCAAGGACGCCGACGAGAGCGAACTGCGAGGCACCGGTGAAGGTCAGCACGGACAGAGCACAGGCCTGGGTCACCGACAGCCCGCTCGAGGTCGCGAGCGCACCGAACGACACGCCGTACACCCCTGTCGCGACGCCGACGCCGACAGCGGTGCGCAGGACGGCCTGCGCCTCGCCGTGCTTCGCGAGCGGCTCCCCTATCGGCTCCTGCGCCTGTCCGGCTCCGTCACCAGCACGGTCAGGGTGAGGACGGGTCACGTCGCACCATCCCCACCTCGCCGGCGAGTGCGGTACGCCTTCGTCTTCTCCTTGTTGCCACACACGTCCATGGAGCACCACGCGCGGGAGCGGTTCCGCGAGGTGTCGTAGAACACCCACCGGCAGGCATGCCGGGAACACACCTTCAGCCGGTCCCAAGAGCCGTCCGTCGCCGCGGTGACCAGGGCGGCGAGGACGGCCTCCAAAGCTCCGTCAACGCCGGCGTCGACGGGCACCAGCCGGGGCAGCGCGTCCCGCACGTCCACCCGGAGGTGCAGGCGCTGGGTTAGCTCGTCGAGCGCCGTGAGATCCCGGTCCTCGGCGCGGGCGGTGAGGACGTCACGCACTCCTTCGCGGACCGCGACGACGCGTCGTACGTCGTCCTCACCCACCTCGGCGTCGAGGAGCCCGCGCCCTGCGAACCACGCCCCGACGGCGGCAGCGTCGCCCAGCTCGTCCTCACCGCCCTCGAGGTCGACCGTGTTGCAGAAGTGCTCCAGCAGCTCCGCCGACGGTGTGGGAGCGGTCTGCGCCGTTGTGCCATCCGCCATGGACACCACCATAACCCGTTTGCCGGTTGTCGAGAGCGGGACACCGGCGTTAGCGTGTAGCCGGTGTTGCAGGGACGATGAAGGAGGACCCATGTGGTTGAGCTACGAGCTCGCGCGCATGCACATCGACGAACTGCAGGCGGAAGCCGCGACCGAACGGCGAGCGGCCTGCGCGCTGCGGGCCGCCGCGGGCCGTGCCTGGGGGATGCGTACGCCGGGCCCGGCGGCCATCCGCCGCCGCAGCGCCCGGCGCGTGCCGACGGCCGCCCGGGTCGAGACTCTCGTCTTCTCCCGCCACGCAGCCGGCGCCGCCGGGAGCGCGAAATGACGGCCGCGGGCGGGAACGGCGCGGAGCCAGCGGGCGCAGGCACACCGGCCTCCACGGACACGCAGCTCACCCATCCCCGTCCGGCGTACCTCATCGTGGACTGTGTCGACCTCGCCGCCGTGTCGACGTTCTGGGCATCCCTGCTCGGGATGACGGTGCGCAAGGTGGAGGACGGCTGGCTGGACCTCGAGCCGCTGGCCGGCGGGCCGGTCCTGGCCTTCCAACGGGTCCCCGAGGGCAAGACGGCCAAGAACCGCCTGCACCTCGACCTCGCCGTCCCGGACGTGGCCGCGGCCGGCCAGCGGGCAGCACGGCTCGGCGCTACCGCGGCGAGCGACCTGCACGACGGCAGCGACCCGTGGCAGGTGTGGCGGGACCCCGAGGGCAACGAATTCTGCTTCGTCACGGGCTGATGCGCCCGCGACACGCGTTCAGCCGGCCGCCTCCAGGAGGCGCAGCCGTGCCTCCACGTCACGGCCCAGCCGGCGCCGCTCACGGGCAACCCACGGCACCCCGCGCACGGCGTCGTAGAGGGCGCCGCGGCCGACCGGGTCCCCGACCGCCGCGCGCGCACCCCGCAGGACCGTGCCCATCCGCCGGCGCAGGGCGAGCGTCCACAGGTCGTTGCGCCACTGCCGCCGCCGGCGTGCGGAAGGGTCGCGGGTGGTCGTCGCGGGGTGGTGGTGTGCCACGAGGTCGTCGACGTAGCAGAGGTCCCATCCGCCGTCGGCGAGGTCCATCGCGAGCAGCGCCTCCTCGCCGCCGATGCCGAACTGCCGGTGGAACCCCCCCACGGCCAGGTAGGCCTCACGGCGCACGACCGCTCCACACGCCAGGAACCCGAGGACCCCCGGCCCGACGCCGTCGCGGCCGGGCAGCGGGCTCTCGGCCATGATCGCGCTGATCGGGTCCAGCCGCTGCTCCGGACCGACGAGGACGCGAGCCGCGACCAGCCCCAGCACCGGGTGGGCGTCGAACAGGTCGGCCGCACGGCGCAGGGACCGCGGCGCCCACCAGGAGTCGTCGTCGCAGAAGGCGACGTACGGCGCGGTGCACCGGCGTACGCCCTCGGTGCGGCCGGCGCCGCCGAGGTTGTGCGGAAGCGTGAGGACCTCGGCATCGGGATGGACGTCACGGACGACCGACTCGACCGGCGGCGTGGAGCCGTTGTCCACGACGACGACACCCGGCCGCTCGGGCAGGTCGCGGAGATGACGCAGCGTCCGCGCGAGGTCGTCGTGCCGATTCATCGTCACGATGACGACCTGCACCCGCTGCTCCGGTGTCCGGGTCATGGCGCCCTCCCGCTCCAGTGGCGGCCGGCGACTACCGGCCGACGGGGATTCTCGGTCATCGGCGCGCGGATGCCCGCGACCGGGTCGGGCGCCTCCGTTTCCGCGCGGTCCCTACGGGTAGCGGGACGCGGCGCTGCGTGCGACACCTCGGGAGGTCGAGCATGACGGATCCGTACGACGCGACGGATCACCGTCCGGCCGTACATGTGCGAAAGGCGGGACGTTCCACCGAACGGTACGAGGCCCGGACCAGGCGGAGCGGCTGCTCGTGCGCCTCCTGATCACCGGCGCGAGCGGCAACCTCGGGACGGCGCTGCTGCGCCGGCTGTACGACGCCGACGTCCACGTCGTCGGGGTGTGCCGCCGGCCCCCGGACGCGGAGCCGCCCTACGACCGGGTTCGCTGGCTCGCCCTCGACCTGGCCGACGCCGACAGCGGGCCCGCGCTGGTACATGCAGCGCGGGGTGCGGACGCGGTCGTGCACCTCGCCTGGGTGATCCAGCCCTCGCGGGACCTCGACTACCAGCAGCGAGGCAACCTCGGCGGGACGCGCCGGGTGCTCGACGCGGTCACCCGCGGGCGCGTCGCGCACCTCGTGCACGCGTCCTCCCTCGCCGCATACGCACCCGGGCCCGGCGACCGGCCGGTCGACGAGACCTGGCCGACCACCGGGATCCCGAGCCTGACCTACAGCCGCCACAAGGCCGCGGCTGAGCGCATGCTCGACGACCTGGAGCGCTCTCCGGACGCGCCGAGCGTCACCCGTGTCCGGCCCAATCTCGTGCTGCAGTCCGCCGCCGGCTCGCAGCTGTTGCGCTATTTCGTCGGGCCGTTCGTCCCGGCGCCGCTCCTGCCCAGGCTGCCGGCCGCGCCGCTGCCCCGCGAGCTGCGCTTCCAGGCGGTGCACGCCGACGACGTCGCCGACGCGCTTCTGCGCATCCTGGACCGGCGCGCCGGCGGTGCCTTCAATTTCGCCGCGGAGCCCGTCCTCGACGCCGGGTCGCTCGCCCGGGCGCTCGGGGCACGCCTGGTGCCGGTGCCGGTCGCACTGGCTCGCCCAGTCGCCGCCGCGGCGTGGCACGCACGGCTGCAGCCGACCGCGCCGGGCTGGGTCGACCTCGGCGTCCTGGCGCCCTTGCTCGACACCACACGGGCCCGGGAGGTCCTGGGCTGGAGCCCGGCGCACACCGGCGAGGAGGCGCTCACCGAGCTCGTCGCCGGAATGGCCGAGCGGGCGGGTACGGCGAGCCCGGCCCTGCGCCCGCGCGGTGTCGTGGCCTCGGTCGCCGAAGCCACCGCACGCGTCCGGCGGGGGCTCCCCCGTCGCCCACGCCGCCGCAGCGTGCCGGCGACGAGCCCGCCGACCGGCGACCCGAGAGCGCGGCGCTGAACCGGGTGCCATCAACGCCACCTGCCGTCAGCCTCGCTTTCCTTCAGCGCCGCCGTGCCGTCAGCCCCCCGACGCGGCTCAGGGCGCGACGCCGAGATGGACGACCTTCGTCGCGGTGAGCTCGTCGAGCAGCTCTGGCCCATAGCCGAACCCCATGCCGCTTGCCCGTCGCGGATGCGCCGCACCGCCGGGAGCCCCACCGAAGACGGCGTTCACCTTGACCGTGCCGACCTCGAGCTCGCGCCACGCGCGCTGCGCGTTGGCCATGGACCGGGTCATGACGGTCGCGGCGAGCCCGTAAGCCCCTCGGCCGGCCTCGGCCAGCGCCTCGTCGAAGGAGTCGACGACCCGGACGGCGACGACCGGCCCGAAGGTCTCCTCGCGCATCACGGCCATCGTGTCGTCGCAGCCGACGAGGACGGTGGCCGGGTAGAACGAGCCGGGTCCCTCCGGCACCTCGCCGCCGGTCAGGGCCTTGGCGCCGCGCTCCTGCGCGTCGGTCACCTGCGCGTGCACGGCGTCACGCAGCCTGCGGTCGACCAGCGGACCCATCGTCGTGTGCTCGTCGCGGCCCGGACCGACGACGCGGCTGCGCGCCTGCTCGACGAGCGCGTCGACGAAGGCGTCGGCGACGGCGCGGTGGACGTAGACCCGCTCCACCGACGTACACAGCTGTCCGGCGTTGACGAACCCGCCGAGGGCAGCGTGCGCAGCCGCCCACGTCGGGTCGACCTCCTCGTCGACGATGAAGGCGTCCTTGCCGCCGTTCTCACGGACGACCTTGGTGTCGCGGGCCGCGGCGGCGGCGGCGATGGAGCGGCCCGCCTCGGTCGACCCGACGTGCACGACGACATCGACGCGCTCGTCCTCGACCAGCAGCCGACCGACCTCGCCGTCCCCCGAGATCAGGTTGCACACCCCGGCGGGCAGCTCGGCGGCGAACAGCTCCGTGAGCAGCGCACCGGTCGCCGGCGTCCGCTCGCTCGGTTTGTGCACCACCGTGTTGCCCGCAGCAAGTGCCGCGGCCAGCAGCCCGGCGCACACGGCCGCCGGATCGTTCCACGGTGTGATCACGGCCGCCACGCCCAGCGGCTGGGCCACCATCAGGTCCGTCGCGTCGTACGAGCCGTGCAGGCTGCGCCCGCGGTGGAGCGGTCCGAGCTCGGCGTACTGCACGATCGCCCCGACCGCGGCGTCCACGCCGCCACGGGCCTCGGCGAGCGGACGCCCCATCTCGACCATCGTGAGCTCCGCGAGCCGGTCCGCGTGCTCCCGCACCCGGTCCGCCACGCGGTGCAGGGTCTGGGACCGGTCAGCAGGAGACGTCCGGCGCCAGGCCGGCAGCGCCGCCCGTGCCGCTGACACGGCGTCGTGGACCTCGGCGGGAGTGGCGACCAGCGCCTCGGAGGCGAACTCCCCGGTGGCCGGGTCGAGCACCGTGACCGTCCGCGCGTCGCTGCCGGTGGTGGCGTCGAGCCGACGGCCGTCGATGAGCTGACCTACTCGCATGGCGTCCTTCCGCGTGCCGACGAAGCGGTACGGCGGGGCGCCGCCGCCCGGACAGCATGCCCGGTCGGGTCCTGCGGTGGCATCCCCGGGGCGGGCCGGACGCGCCGCAGAGGCGGCGAAGGCGCTCAGGCGGTGGCGCGGCGCGGGACTCCGCGCGGGACCACGGTCTGCACGTCCTCGGGCAGCCGGTGGCGCACCGCGCTCATGGCACCGCCCAGCCGGGCGTCGAGCTCGGCAGCGACGGCCCGCGCGAGGACCACGGTCCGAGTGGCGTCCAGGCCGACCTCGTCACTGAGCTCGGCCACGAAGTCGCCGTCACCGAAGGTCGGCGCCGCGCCCTCGGTGTGCCACACCGCACGCCAGGACGCCGGCAGGCGCCGCGGCCACGCGGCGGCGAGGTCACGCGGGAGCCGCCGGGACAGGCACCGCACCGTCGCCTGCACGGCCATGTCCTCGGGCACGCCGGGAGGCAGGCACACGCGACGGGCACGGGCGGCGGCGCGCAGGTCGGGTGATCCTGCGGGAGCGCGCCTCGCCGGCGCCGGTGTCGGGCCGTGCAGCGTGCGGACGGTCATGCCCTCTCCCTCGAACGCGCCTCACCAAGGAGGTGATAACGCGGAAGTGCTTCGACGAAACGGATTCCCGGCGACCCGCCGCTGAAACGCAGCGTGTCGGTGCTTCTACGCTCTGCGATTGCTGCTACGTAGAGCGTATGCGGCTGTACGCAACGTGACTAGTGACTCGACCAAGACCTTTTCGGGACGGACCGGCGCGCCGTCTCTCCGTGCCCGGGTGGATCGGCCGATTCGCCCCGGTACGGCCGGCCGAGTCGTCGCGCGACAGACCTTCCCCCTACTGTTCGCTGCGTCCTGTCCGCATGCCGCTGTAGGAGGTCTGCCGTGCGCATCCTCGGCATCAACGCGATCTTCCACGACCCCGCAGCGGCGCTCGTCGTCGACGGCGAGGTCGTCTCCGCCGTCGAGGAGGAGCGACTGAGCCGGCGCAAGCACGGCAAGCGCCCCGTGCCGTTCTCGGCCTGGGAGCTGCCGGAGCTCGCCGCCGCGTGGTGCCTCGCGCAGGCAGGGCTCAAGCCGGAGGACCTCGACGCGGTGGCGTACTCCTTCGATCCGCGTCTGGCCCGTCCCGCACCCGAGATGGGACTCGGCGACCCGTGGGACCACCTGCGGATCACCTACGCCGAGAAGGCGCCCGGGTTCCTCGCGACGGCGCTGCCCGGCCTCGACCCGGCGGCGGTCCGCTACGTCCCCCACCACGTCGCGCACGCCGCCTCGGCCGGTCTCGCGGCGCCGTACCGCAGCTCCAGCGTGCTGGTCCTCGACGGCCGCGGCGAGGCGGTGAGCCACCTCGCGGGCCGCTACGACGGCGGGCGGCTCGACGTGCTCGCCAACCAGGAGCTGCCCCACTCCCTCGGCCTGCTCTACGAGGACGTCACCGACCACCTGGGCTTCCTGCGCTCCAGCGACGAGTACAAGGTCATGGCGATGGCTTCCTACGGGCAGCCGCGCTTCCTGCCCGAGCTGCGCGAGCGGATCTACACCACCGGTGACGGCGGCTTCCGCACCGAGAAGGTCGACTGGGGCGCGCTGGTCAAGCGCCTCGGCAAGGGCGAGGCGTGGACCCAGGACCACGCCGACCTGGCATCCAGCGTGCAGAAGCGCCTCGAGGAGGTCCTGCTCGAGCTCGTCGGCTGGCTGCACGAGCAGACCGGTGGCAGCGACCTCACCTTGGCCGGCGGCGTGGCGCTCAACTGCGTCGCCAACACCCGGATCGCGGCCGAGGGCCCGTTCGAGCGGGTGTGGGTGCAGCCGGCTGCCGGTGACTCCGGCACCGCGCTCGGCGCGGCGCTGCACGTGTCGGCGACCGAGGGCGAGATGCCCCACCCGATGGCGGGGGCCGACCTTGGCCGTGGCTGGACCGACGAGGAGATCGAGTCCTGGCTGGTCACGGCCAACGTCCCCTATGAGCGACCGCACGACCTGGCCGACGCCGTCGCGCAGTGCCTCGCGGACAACGGGATCGTCGCGTGGTTCCAGGGCCGCTCGGAGTATGGGCCGCGAGCGCTCGGCCACCGTTCGCTGCTCGCGCACCCCGGCTACGAGGCCAACCTCGAGCGGATGAACAACGTCAAGGGCCGCGAGCAGTTCCGCCCCGTGGCTCCGATGGTGCTCGCCGACCGCGCGCCCGGCATCTTCACGCGCGGGCCGGTCCCCTCGCCGTACATGCTGTTCGTGCACGACGTGCAACCCGAGTGGCGGGACCGGATCCCCACCGTCGTCCACGTCGACGGCACCGCGCGCATCCAGACCGTCGACCGCCGGGACGAGCCGCTCGTCGCGCGGATGCTCGAGTGCTTCGAGCGGCGCACCGGCCTGCCCGTGGTCGTGAACACCAGCCTCAACACCGCCGGCCGCCCGATGGTCGACGACCCCCGCGACGCGCTCGAGTGCTTCGGCTCCGCGCCGGTCGACCTGCTCGCGATCGGCCCCTTCGTCGTACGCCGATCGGCCTGGTGGGCGGGTAGCGCTCGATGAGGTGGGCCGTCGTCGTCCCCTCCGTGGGACGGTCGAGCCTGCACGCCCTGCTCAGGTCGCTGGCCGCGCAGGACGGGCCCCTGCCTGACGCGGTCGTCGTCGTGGACGACCGGCGCGAGGCTACCGAGCCGCTGGACCTCTCCGATGTGGGCCTGCAGCCGCGGACGACGGTGACCGTGCTGCACGGCGGCGGCCGTGGTCCCGCAGCGGCCCGCAACACCGGCTGGCGGGCGACTGACGCGACTGACACCGAGTGGGTCGCGTTCCTCGACGACGACGTCCTGCTGCCCCACGGTTGGGCCGCGGCGCTCGAGCGCGACCTCACCGGCGTCGGCGACGGGGTGGGCGGAGTGCAGGGTCGTATCGAGGTGCCCCTGCCTGCACATCGGGCCCCCACGGACTGGGAGCGCAACACCGCCGGCCTGCGCGACGCGGCGTGGGCGACCGCGGACATGGCCTACCGCCGGGCGGCCCTCGAGGCGGTCGCCGGTTTCGACGAGCGCTTCCCACGCGCCTACCGCGAGGACGCCGACCTGGCACTGCGCGTGCGCGCCGCGGGCTGGGAGCTGGGCCGCGGCAGCCGGCACGTCATCCACCCGGTCCGTCCCGCGGACCGGTGGGTCAGCGTGCGCGTCCAGGCGGGCAACGCGGACGACCCGCTGATGGCCCGGCTGCACGGCCCCCGTTGGCGCGAGCGCGCGAGCGTCCCGCCGGGACGCCGCTCCCGCCACGTCGCGGTGACCGCGGCGGCTCTCGGCACGGTGG
>JALYMU010000068.1 GCA_030773595.1 Actinomycetota bacterium
GCCACGGGCTGCGGCTGGCAGGCGCGCTGCCGTGGAGCGATGCCGTCGTCAGCGCTGACCGGGCGCGCGTCCCCGTCGTCGACTGGCCCGCGGCCGCACCGGTCGTCGACGCCGTACGGACTGTCGCCACGTCTCTCGGTCCTGCCGCCGAAACCGCTTCCACCAGCTAAATCGCGGCGGCCGACGCCGTCGTTCAAGCCGCGGTGTTCCACCAGAGGGTCACCCGCGACGACGGGAACGGCAGGTCGCGCAGCAGGGCGCCGACCTCGTCCTCGCGCTCTGGCGGCAGGCACAGCTGACGGCACCAAAAGGCCGCCTCGATACGAGCCTCGCGCTCGTCATTCGACCGGCCGCCGCCCTGCGCTCGATCACGACCGGGAACCCGGCCTCCCGCAGCGCCTCGGCCGCCAGCAAGGCGTCCGGACCCGACGGGCGGTCCAGGCCCCAGAAGTGGCGCCACAGCGGCGCTCGAGTCACCTGCGGATGGCGTTCGGTGATCTCGATGACGACGCGTCGCCTCGCACGGGCGGAAAGCGCGGAGACGAAGCCGAGAAGGTCCGGCGCGTTGTAAAGGACGTTGTGACAGACCACGACGTCGGCTTCCGGGACTGCGTCCACGATGTCCGGCCACGACCCGTGCACCGTCAGCGCGGGGATACCCCGCTCGGCGGCCGTCGTGGCGAACAACCGGAGCATGTCTTCCTGCCGGTCGGTGCCGACGACCTCGGTTGCCGGCGGGACGAGCGCGAAGGCGGCCGCCCCACCGCCACACCCGACGTCGAGGACGGTGCCGCCGCCCGCAAGCGCTTCAGCGGCGACCAGGGTCGACCGGGAAGGGACCGTCACTCCTTCGAGGGGCCGCGAACATCTCCGGGAAGAACACGAAGGGACGACGTGGCGCGGCGTCGAGGATCTCCTCCGGAACGGCCCACGCCGCCAGCTCGTCGGCCCAGCGTTCCGCGGCTGAACTCATCCCGCTCGGCCTCCCTGGTCGCGGGTCCAGCCCGGCAGCGCACCTTTCGGGACATCGTCGCGCTACCCGACGTAGATCATCGTTGAGCGACCCTCGGCGACCTCGGTCAGTACGTCGGTGAGGCTCCGCCGCACGCCCCCGATGGCGGCCAGCTGATCCTCGGACACCTCACGGGTGTCCACGCACGCCGGTCAAAGCGAGACGAGGTACGGCGCGGTCGCGCCTTCGCGCGCCTTGTCGCGAAGGGCATCGAGGTTCGGGTCGAGCGGTCCCTCCGCTAGCTTGGCGACCCGCACCGCGTCGCCCGCGAGCCGGACCTCCGCGTCGAGGCCGGCCGTGGCGGCCACCGTCGCGAAGTGGTAGGCCTGGGCGGCCGGCTTGGGGTTGGCGCGCGGGTCGGACGACACGAAGAAGATGAGGCGCTTGCGGTCCATGCCGCTCCTTCCGGTCAGCGGACGCTCTCGCTCGCGGCGAGCAACATCCGGGTGTAGGGGTGTTCCGGCTGGCCGATGACGCTCTCGGTCGGCCCCTGCTCGACGAGCCGGCCCTCCCGCAGGACCGCGATCCGGTCGGCCACGTACCTCGCCATCGCGAGGTCGTGGGTGACGAAGACGAACGCGGTGCCGTGCGCCGCGCGGATCTGGGTCAGCAGCGCTAGCATCTCGGCGCGCAGCGACGCGTCCAGCATGGACGTCGGCTCGTCCGCGACGACGAGCTCGGGCCGTCCGACCAGCGCGCGCGCCAGCGCGACCCGCTGGCGTTGACCGCCGGACAGCTCGTGCGGGAACCGGCCGACGAACTCGCCGGCCGGCGTCAGGCCCGCCTCCTCGAGCGCCGGCAGCACACGCCGCGAGCGGTCGCCCCGCGGGACGCCCGCGATCGCCAAGGGTTCCGCGACGAGCCGGTCGACCCACATCCCGGGGTGGAGGGACTGGTACGGGTCCTGGAGGATCAAGTGCATCCGCCGACGAACCGCGCGCAACTGCGTGGGCGAGAGCGTCGCCAGATCGACGCCGTCGAAGAGGACGTGCCCGCTGTCCGGTTGCTCGAGCCCCAGGATCAGCCGGGTCAGCGTGCTCTTGCCCGCGCCGCTCTCGCCGACGACTCCGAGGATTTCGCCGG
>JALYMU010000069.1 GCA_030773595.1 Actinomycetota bacterium
TCGGACGGGTCGTCGAGGTGGAGAAGCGGGCAGGGTTCAAGGCCGAAGGAGAGGACTCGCCGGGCGGCACGAGGATCGGCTCGATGACCCAAGGGCCCAGTGGAGGACTGTGCATCTCCGTCTCGAGGTGCAGGACGACTTGGGTCAAGCGAAGTGGAACGGTCAGCTGCTGCCGGTCGGCCTTGCGCTCAGCCGAGACATGGACTTCGGGAGCACCCCCGGTCCGCGCCCATGAGCTACCCCCGCGTCGTCGCCTTCCTCGAATCGGGTCCGCGGTCTTCGACTACGACCCCAGCCTGTGCGACATCGTCCAGAGCGGCGCGACCTGCCCCCCCGTGGACGACGACGGAACGCTGCACACGCCGTTCGCGGAGTTCGAGGGCCAGATGCTCGGCGGCGCACGAACGCTGGATGACCTTCGCCGCGCCAGCGCGGGGCCACGTCGCGTCATCGACGTCGCCGGCTAGCGAGCCGCGCGGACCCGTCGGACCGGAACCGCTGTCGCGGCGGACGATGTCCGCCCGTCGAGCTGGGCGGGAGGATTGCACGTCGGCACGTCGGCACGTCGGCACGTCGGCACGCCGGCACGCCGGCACGTCGGCACGTCGGCACGTTGGCCCTCGCCGTGCCTGCCAGCAGGCGGTTGCATCGTCTACCGTGCGGGCAGCCATCCGTACGGAGGTGAGGCGACCGTGCTGCGGACCTCTGCCGTGCGCGTCCTCGGTGAACGCGACCTTGCGGCGGCTCTCGACGTCGTCGACCGCGAGCCGGTGAACAACGTCTTCGTCGGGTCCCGGTTGCGCGCGGCGGGGCTGGACCCGTGGCGGCTCGGCGGTGAGGTCTGGGGCTACGGCAGCGGCGGCCGGCTGGAGTCCCTGTGCTATGCCGGGGCCAATCTCGTGCCGGTCAGCGCGGGCCGTGACGCCGTACGCGCCTTCGCGGAGCGGGCGCTGCGCCAGGGGCGGCGCTGCTCCTCGATCGTCGGGCCGGCCGAGGCGGTCCTGCCCCTGTGGGATCAGCTGAGCGGGCACTGGGGACCCGCGCGGGACGTCCGGGCCTGCCAGCCGCTGTGCGTGATGGAGGGTGCCCCGCGCGTGGTAGCGGACCCCGCCGTGCGGGTCGTCCGTCCCGACGAGCTGGGAATCCTCGTGCCGGCGTGCGTGGCGATGTTCACGGAGGAGGTCGGCGTCTCGCCGATCGGCCGGGACGGCGGCGCGCTGTACCGCTCGCGCGTCGCCGAGCTCGTTGCCGCCCGACGCGCCTTCGCCCGGATCGAGGACGGCGAGGTCGTGTTCAAGGCGGAGGTCGGCGCGGTTTCCGGCGGCGTCTGCCAGGTCCAGGGCGTGTGGGTCGCACCCGCCTGGCGGGGCCATCGGCTGTCCGAGGCGGGGATGGCGGCGGTCGTGCAGCTGGCGCGGGCGACCATCGCACCGGTCGTGTCGCTCTACGTCAACGACTACAACACCCCGGCGCGTACGGCGTACGCGCGGGTCGGCTTCCGTGAGGTCGGCGCCTTCACCTCGGTGCTCTTCTGACGCGTAGGCGCAGGCGGCCGCCAGGTCCTCCGCCGTCGCGTGCGGCAGGATTGCCGCCGTGGACATCTCCGCCAAGACCGACTACGCCGTGCGGGCCTTGCTGACCTTGGCCGAGCACGGCGGCGCGACGGTCAAGGTCGAGTCGCTCGCGGCGGAGCAGCAGCTTCCCCGGAAGTTCCTCGAGGCCATCCTCGGCGACCTGCGGCGCGCGGGTGTGCTCCGCAGCCAGCGCGGCGCCGAGGGCGGCTACACCCTCGCCCGGCCGGCGGGAGAGATCACGCTCGGCCAGGTGATGAGGGCTGTCGACGGTCCGCTCGCGGAGGTGCGCGGCCTGCGCCCGGACCAGACGTCCTACGTCGGAGCGGCTCGCCACCTGCCCGACGTCTGGGTCGCCGTCCGGGCCAGCCTGCGCTGCGTGCTCGATGAGACCACGCTCGAGCACGTGCTGCGGGGCGACCTTCCGGAGCACGTCCGCCGCCTCTGCGAGGATCCCGACGCCTGGGCACCGCGGTGACCGGTCCCGGGTCCAGCGCGCCGCGACCGGCCGGCGCCGGCGACGGCAAGCCCGTGGTCGCCGCACTGGATCTGGCCGGGCATGCCGAGGAGGTTCTCGCGATCCAGCGGCGAGCCATGGGCCGGCTCGACGAGCGGGACGCGGCCTACGTCGCAGCGCACGCGCGCCGGCGCGGCCACCGGGCCTTTGGTGCCTGGTCGGACGGGCAGCTGGTCGGGTTCGCCTACGGCCACGACTGCGGCGTCGACGACTGGTGGACGTTGCAGATCGGGACCGTCGTCCCGGTCGAGCTGCTCGTCGACGCCTTCTCGGTCGTGGAGCTGCACGTCAGCCCTGAGGCGCAGGGCCGCGGGACCGGCCGCGCGCTGCTGCGGCGCCTGCTCGCCGGCGTCCCGCGGCGGCGTGTGCTGCTCTCAGCCTACGACGAGCCCACGCCGGCGCGCCGCCTCTACCGAAGCGAGGGTTTCCGGGAGCTCGCGGCGAACTTCGTCTTCCCCACCGACGCGCAGCCCTACGTCATCCTTGCCGCGGACCTGCCGCTGGATTCCTCCCGCCAGACGTAGTGGAACGACGAGGCGACGAGGTCGAACACCCACGCCATTTCCGCGGCGAGGGACAAGGCCGGCGTGGAGAAGGACACAACCGTGCGCGCCGTGCTCGACGGGGCGGGCACGTGGTACTCCACCAGCAGGCACGCCGGCAGGTCGGGTCCGGCGCGCTCGATGACGGCCACCCGGGCGGCGCCGCACTGCGCCAGGCGGACGAGCGTCACCGTGGGGAAACCGGGCGTGGGGACGCCGGTCCGTGCCGGAAGCGCTCCGGGGCCGCGCGCCGCTGGAGCCGCGAGGCCGTGGCGGGCACGCAACTCGGCCGCCATGCCGGCGGCGGTCAAGACCTCACCGGGGCGTAGTGCGGGTGCCGAGGACACGGTCATGCTGGCGCTCAGGATTGTCGCGCCCGCCGGCTCGGACAGCAACGAGACCAGCCGCCCGCCCGCCGCCGCCGCCTCGGCGGTCTGCGACCTCAGCATCCCCGTGATCGCGCCGGCGTGCGGCGCGAGCTGGGGGAAACGGCGGACCCGACGGCGCACGGCCCGGGCGATGTCACGGTCCACCCGGCCGGAGCCGAGGTCGAGGTCCACCCAGGTGTCGGGCGTGGTGATGCGCACGTCGCTCGGCGGGCGGAGGCGCAGGAACTCGGCGTCGTCGACTTGACGGGGGTCACCCGCCGAGCGCGGCCCACGTGCCCCCGCGACGAGCTGCGGACGGGGTCTCATCGGCCGCGCTCGACGGC
>JALYMU010000070.1 GCA_030773595.1 Actinomycetota bacterium
TGAGCTCCCCGGGGACGACGGAGGCACCGGTCACCGCCAGCCGCAGCGAGCTGGTGTCGGTGCCGGCCCGCGCGGGGGAGTCCATGACCATTGCGTAGATCGTCGGCGGCCCCGGCAGCCAGGTGATCCGCTCCCGCTCGATCAGCGCAAGCATCTCCGCGGGGTCGGCGACCGGCAGCGGGCAGATCGTCGCCCCGGCGATCAGGCACGTGAGGATGCCCGCCGCGTAGCCGAACGTGTGGAAGAAGGGGTTGGCCGCGATCGCCCGGTCACCGGGACCTACGCCCAGCCCCCGCGCGTACAGGCCGAACACGTGCAGCAGTTGCCCCTGGCCGAGCATCGCTCCCTTGGGGTGGCCCGTCGTGCCGGAGGTGAAGATGATCGCGTCGACGGCGTCCGGCGTCACGGCGTCGGCGGCCGCGTCGGCCGCGGTCCGACCGGCGCCGTCCACCGCGCCGGTCAGCTGGCTCCAACCGACGGCGCCGGGTGACGGCGCGTCGCCCAGCTCCACCAACAGGCGCAGCGCCGGCAGGCCGCACGCCGGCGAGCTGCCGTCGAAGCCCAGCATCGCGGCGTAGTCCAACCCAAGGAATCCGGACTCGGTGAGCAGCGCGACCGCTCCAGTGCGCTCCAGCAGGTCGCGCGCCTCCTCGCCTTTGTAGCGGGTGTTCACCGGGACGACCGCCACGCCGAGGTACTGCAGCGCCAGCGCGGCAACGACCCACCGCTCGGAGTTCGGCGCCCAGATCGCCACCCGGTCGCCGGGGCGCACACCGCGGGACAGCAGCGCACCGGCCGCCGTTCGCACCTGCTCAAGCAGCTGCGCGTAGGTCCAGCGCACGTCGCCGCAGACGACGGCCTCGGCGTCGGCACGGGCGGCGGCCGTGCGGCGCAGCAGGGCCGCGACGGTGTCCGCGACGGGGACGGGCATGGCACCTCCGGGGA
The DNA here is from genome assembly GCA_030773595.1 of Actinomycetota bacterium. Taxonomy (GTDB): domain Bacteria; phylum Actinomycetota; class Actinomycetes; order JALYMU01; family JALYMU01; genus JALYMU01. The sequence continues at coordinate 946 of JALYMU010000070.1, forward strand.
GACGGCGAGGCGATCACGGTAGGGCGGCGCGGCGATCGCTCGTGGCCGGTCCCGCTCAGTGGGCGCTACCGGCGTCCGGCCCGCGGCGTGCACCGATGATGCGGACCGCGCCCACTCACCGGACAGGGCCGGCGGCCCTGTACGCCGTGCTCCCTAGCGTCCGGCCGGAAGGGTGCTGACCGTGGAGAGGAGACCGGTGACCGACAAGCGGATGACCGAGGACGAGGTGGTGGCCGAGCTGCGCTCGGGCATGACCATCGGCATCGGCGGCTGGGGCTCGCGGCGCAAGCCGATGTCGCTGGTGCGGGCGATCCTGCGCTCTGACCTGCGCGACGTGACCGTCGTGTCCTACGGCGGCCCGGACGTCGGACTGCTGCTCGCCGCCGGCAAGGTCAAGCACCTGGTCTACGGGTTCGTATCGCTGGACTCGATCCCGCTGGAGCCGCACTTCCGGGCGGCCCGTGAGAGTGGCGCGGTCACCGTCAGCGAGTGGGACGAGGGCATGCTCCAGTGGGGGCTGTACGCCGCGGCGTCCCGGCTGTCCTTCCTGCCGCTCCGCTCGGGGCTGGGTTCCGACGTCCTAACCGTCAACCCGGATCTCAAGCTGGTCAGCTCGCCCTACGACGACGCGACCGAGTACGTCGCGGTGCCCGCTCTGCAGCTGGACGCCGCGCTTGTCCACCTCAACCGCGCCGACGCGTCCGGCAACGCCCAGTACCTCGGCCCCGACGCATACTTCGACGACCTCTTCTGCGGTGCCGCCGAGCGGGCCTACGTCTCCTGCGAGCGGATCGTGCCGACGGCGGAGCTGACCGGGGCGGGCCCCGTGCAGTCGCTGCTGATCCGCCGCTCGGAGGTCCGGGGCGTCGTCGAGGCCCCCAACGGCGCCCACTTCACCACGTGCGACCCCGACTACGGCCGCGATGAGGCGTTTCAGCGCGAGTACGCGCAGTCCGCCGCAGACCCGGAGGCCTGGACCGCGTTCACCGCCCGCTACCTGTCCGGCGACGAGGTGGCCTACCAGGCCGCTGTCGCGGCGAGCACCCTGGAGGCTGTCCGATGAGCGTGCAGGAAGACGTGCGCGACGGCGCCCAGGTCGACCCGGCGACCGTCACCCGGGCAGAGGTATGCGTCGCCGCGTGCGCCGACGCCTGGCGCGGCGACGGCGAGATCCTGGCCAGTCCGATGATGACGGTCCCTACGATCGCCGCGCGCACGGCCCGCGCCACCTTCGAGCCGGACCTGTTGCTCTCCGATGGCGAGTCGAGGCTGTACGCCGGCACCTGGGCCATCGGCGAGACTCCGCCGGCCGACCGGGTGGAGGGTTACGTCCCCTTCCGCCGGATCTTCGACATCCTCTGGTCGGGCAAGCGTCACGTGATGATGAGCCCGAGCCAGGTCGACCGGTTCGGCAACGCCAACATCTCCGCCCTCGGCGACTTCGCCCGCCCAACCCGGCAATTGCTGGGCGTCCGGGGCGCGCCGGGGAACACGGTCAATCATCCGACCAGCTACTGGGTGCCCCGGCACTCGACCCGGGTGCTGGTGGAGAAGGTCGACATGGTCGCCGGCGTGGGCTACGACCGCGCCCGCGCCGTGGGCGGCGGCGTCGAGCGCGACATCGACATCCGGCGGGTGGTCACCAATCTCGCCGTCCTCGACTTCGGTGGACCGGACCACTCCATGCGCCTGGTCTCGGTGCATCCCGGCGTGACCGTCGAGCAGGTGGTGGAGGCCACGGGCTGCGAGCTGGACGTCCCCGGCGAGGTGCCTGAGAGCCGGCTGCCCACCGCCGAGGAGCTCCGCATCATCCGCGAGGTCGTCGACCCGCGCGGGCTGCGGAACAGGGAGGTCCGCGCATGACCGCCCCGCACCCGCGGTTGCGCACTCGCCTCACCGAGCTGACCGGGGTCCGCTACCCGGTCGTGCAGACCGGCATGGGCTGGGTGTCCGGACCGGAGCTGACCGCCGCCACCGCCGCGGCCGGCGGCCTCGGAATAATCGCGAGCGCCACGCTGTCGCCCGAGGACATGCTTGCCGCGATCCGGGCGGTCAAAGAGCTGACCGACGCCCCGTTCGGCGTCAACATCCGGGGCGATGCCCCCGATGCGATGGACCGCGCACGGACGCTGATCCGCGAGGGCGTGAAGGTCGCCTCGTTCGCGCTCGCACCGCAGGCGGGGGTCATCGGCGTGCTCAAGGACGCCGGCGTCGTCGTCATTCCGTCCATCGGCGCCCGCCGGCATGCCGAGAAGGTGCAGGCCATGGGCGCAGATGCGGTCCTCGTGCAGGGCGGGGAGGGCGGCGGGCACACCGGTCAGGTGGCCACCACGCTGCTGCTGCCGCAGGTCGTCGACGCCGTCGACATCCCGGTGATCGCCGCCGGTGGCTTCTTCGACGGCCGCGGCCTCGTCGCCGCGCTGGCCTACGGCGCCGAGGGCATCGCGATGGGCACCCGCTTCCTGCTCACCTC